>JBGOXX010000230.1:0-2517 GCA_041479345.1 Alphaproteobacteria bacterium | reverse complement strand
CTGCGCAAGGCCAAAGAACGCACCGTTCCTGCCCTCTACGATCGAATCGGAAATACTCTCGACCTCTTCACAAAAGCCGAATGCCGCAACTACTTCAAAAACTCCGGCTACGCTTCAGCATGATCGGATTCCGCTCTAGCCGTAGGCATCCCTGGCCGTTCGTATAGCAAAGCGGTCCAAAAGTAGTGATCCCGGGAAAGATGCGGGTCTTTTTCCTCTTTGATTAAATTTTGTTCATTTGAGGGTTAAGAGGTACGGACCGTGTAGGATTTGGCGGGACTACCCTGTCAACCGTTAACCCGGAGTCGAATCAAATGAAGAAGTTGCTTCTTTCGGCCATTGCCGCAGCCTTTGTGCTGGGCGTTGGTTCCGTCACCTTCCAAGCCACCCCGGCCCGCGCGGACGACAAGCCGAAGGTCGACTGCACCAAGAAGGAAAATGTGGACAACCCCGCTTGCAAGAAGACGGATAAGAAATAGACCGACCGCATCTCTTAGCCTGATTGGGGCGGGCCGCAGGAAACTGCGGCCCGCTTTTTTGTGCGCAGCAAACCTGCAGCATTTGAGCGCCGAAGTATTTATTTATGCGCGATATAGCCGCAGCAAAAATCGGGGGACGGAAGCGCTCCGCCTTAGAGTCACGGCAACTGACCGTCGTTCAATTCAGGCCGCTGTTAGCGACCTTTTGTTGAATCGTCTGCGCCAATTGCGGTGTCGCCTCGCCATCTGCCGGCATGCCGTTCTGCTGCTGAAAGGCGCGAATGGCGCTCTTTGTCTTGGTACCAGCCACACCGTTGGCAGGGCCTGGATCGAAGCCCAGCTTGCTGAGCCCATTTTGGATGGCTCGGATCGTTTCGGAATCGGGCCCATTAGCCGATTGCTGCGGCGCCGCTGATTCGGGATCGCCGGCGTTCGCCGGTGGTGCGTTTGCAATCGAGGCGGCCGGGTTGGCGGAGGCCGTCGAGGACTGTACTGCCGTCTGGGAATTCTGCTGCTGTGGATTCGATTCTTGCGAATCTTTGCCTTGTTTCCAGGCCGGATCGCCGAGATTGACGTCGCTCTTATCGGTGACCATGCCGGCTATTCCGCCGACTGCGGCTCCGAGCAGAGCCCCATTGTCGGCACCAAGCCCGGTGATCGCCCCTACAACGGCGCCGGCACCGGCGCCAATTCCCGCCCCGGTCACCGTGCGCTCGCCGCGCGTGCCTCCGCAGCCCGAGAGCAAAAACATGACCACCGGCAGAAGACAGAGATAACGACGCATGTCGCCCTCCATTTGTTGCCAGATCTATAGGGCACTATAAACCAACCCACAAGATGTAGGTAGTGAGTCCGTCGCGCTCCTGAAAACCTTCAGCCGGACCGTGGGATTATTGGAGTTCGCGCGGAGCGCTGGGCGCTGCGCTTACAGGCCGCTGGGCGCTGCGCCGGGCCAATCGCTAAAGGGGAAGGGCTTATCTTCGGTGCCGAAGCTCAGGAATTTGGCGATCTGATAAACGAAGCGGCTTAATCCGTTACCGAAAGAAGCGAGTTGAGGGTTTTGTTTTCCCGTGATTATGACGAAGAGGAACTGGAACACCGCCAGCGTGGCGATCAGCCAAGCCGCGACATTGCCGATGATCATGAACAGAATCATGAATAGGCCGCGGATCCAGACCGCTTGGCGTGCATCGACCTCGGTTCCGGTATTTTCTTCGCTCATTTGGCCCCCCTTGCATGTGCTAACGCGGGCGAAATTTCAACGCCATCGGGTCCGCGCGGGATCTACCTTAGCAAATTCCATCGGCTGCGCCGAGATTGCGCACCACGGTGGCGCATCGGGCGAACCGGCAACACGCGATGCGTTAAAATCCCTGTCTTAGAAGATTTAGGAATGGCTGAGATTTAGAACCAAGTCCTCAAAGGCGGAGGGAGAACAGAGGCCCGCTAATTCGATCCCGGCTGGGTTGCTGCCGGTGCTTCATGCACCGAATTCACCCGGCTCCGATACTCGATGCCGTTATCGGAAATAGGAGCGTCCGGGTTCATGCTGGGTGGCGCCATGGTGGCGGACCCCGCTGCGGGCGCGATTTGGGAAATAGCTGCGCCGCCTGCCGAGGAGCCAGTGTCGGCGCTCGCCGTTGCTGTCGTTGGCAGAGGCTTGAAAAAATAATTCCATACCTGGTCGAAGAATGACGTGACCGGCTTCCATTTGTCGGCCGCGCCCGCATCGGAATTCGTGGACACCTGCTGGACGTACCAGGCTCCGGGGCCTGCCGTATCGGAATCCTGTTTGAAACCCGCGCGCGACCGAGTGTTCCCGTCATCCGGCACTCCCGTCACCATCGCTGTCTGCTGGATTTTCGGTTCAGCTTGCGGAGGCGATGCCTGAATCGGGGCCTGAATCGGGGCCTGAATCGGGACGGAAGCAGCTTTCACTGCCGGCTTGGAATCATTCGGGTCGGAACTCGCGGACACCGTGGCAGGCGGGTTGGTCGGCTTTTCAGCTGCCTGGAACTGGGTTGCCTGTTTCTGGGCG
>JBGOXX010000229.1:0-2588 GCA_041479345.1 Alphaproteobacteria bacterium | reverse complement strand
GGGGTCAGCGGCGGCAACAGCGAAGGCAGCCGCGAGGCCAGCATCGATTTCCCCGCGCCCGGCGGGCCGATCATCAGCAGATTGTGGCCGCCGGCTGCTGCGATCTCCAAGGCGCGTTTGGCGGTTTCCTGGCCCTTGATGTCGCGAAGATCGAGGCTGCTCGAATTCTCTTCGGCGAGCTTGGGCGCGGGCGGCGACAGAATCTGCGTGCCTTTGAAATGATTGATAAGGGACAGCAGCGAGGCCGGCGCCAGAACTTCGATGCCGTCGGCCCAGGCGGCCTCGGATCCGCAAGCTTGCGGGCAGATGATGCCGCGGCTTTGCGCCGAGGCCGAAAGGGCTGCGGGCAAGACGCCGGAAACCGCGGTGATCGCCCCATCGAGCGCCAATTCGCCCAGCGCCGTGTAGCGGATGATCTCATCGCCCGGCAGAACGCCCAGACTGACGAGCAAGCCGATCGCGATCGGCAAATCGAAATGGCTGCCTTCCTTGAGAAGGTCCGCTGGCGCCAGATTGACGGTGATGCGCTTGGGCGGAAGGGCGAGGCCGAGTGCGCCGAGGGCCGCGCGCACGCGCTCCCGCGATTCGGCGACCGCCTTGTCCGGCAAGCCGACGATGGTGAACGCGGGAAGCCCCGGCGAGACTCCCACCTGCACGTCGATGCCGACGGCCTCGATCCCCTGGAATGCGACCGTATTCACCCGCGCGACCATGCGCGACGCCCCCCTGATATGGCCCCCGAGTTCAATTGTAGGTGGAAGAGGCGTGATGCGCCACGCTTGGTTGATCAACAAGCGTGGAGATCCAGCTGGCGACTAAGGCCCTTTCACTGGTGGACCACCGGCGGGTGCGGGAAGAGAATTTGGGAACTCATAAATGAATCGAAGCAGCATTTCGATGAACTTAATCAGTTGTTCTGCGTCCCCAATTTTCATAATCACGATTTCATGATTTGCCTCATTACCCTTTTGCCGAATGTGATCCACCCAAGCCTTTCCGCCCGGAGGAACGAAGTTGTTCGCTGACAGATATTCGACGTAATGAATGAAGGCCTTCCCCTCGTCAGCTTTCTGAGAAACCGCTATGTGCATAAGCAGTTTACGGCAACACAACACGGAAGCGGTGTATGCGTTGACTTTGCAGCAGTCGCGCGCCTGCTTGAATAGTTCGTGCACGTCGGAAGGAAGATGTTTAACTTCGCTGCCGAATGGCGGACCGGGAACTTGTTCGCCAGGTCGAAAGAAGGTTGGTGCCGCACAGTGGTGACATATCAAAATCTTCCATCTGGGTAAGGGTTGACCAGTCTGAATGTGAGCGACATTCGCGTAGTAGCCATCGTTCGCCGAGACGGCTTCGTTGCAGTGTCCGCACGTGTATGAGATTGCGTCTAGCTTTTCTGTCAGCATCCACGCAATTTGTGCATTCTTACCGCCAAAGGTAACATTGCATATAAATGTATCCATCGCCGTTCCCGCCCAGTGATTTGGCCCTCAATCCAAGTTCAATTGTAGGTGGAAGAAACGTGGCGCGCTACGCTCAGTTCGGCGCGTCCGAGAGCCTACCCCGGCTTCACCTTATGGATGGGCCGGCCGCGGTGGCGGTTGGCGAAGCGGGCTTCGATGGCATCCCAGACTTTCGATTCGAGCGAGACACTATCGAAGCGGTCGATTTCCTGAATCCCCGTCGGCGAGGTGACGTTGATCTCGGTCAGGTAATTGCCGATCACGTCGATGCCGACGAAAACCAGTCCGCGCTCGCGCAAGGCGGGGCCGATCGCATCGCAAATTTCCTTGTCGCGGAAAGAAAGCTTCGCCGCATGGGCGCGGCCGCCGGCATGAAGATTGGCGCGGGCCTCGCCTTTCGGCGGGATGCGGAGCATGGCGCCCGCCGCTTCGCCTTCGATCAGAATGATCCGCTTGTCGCCGTCCCGCACCTCCGGGATGTAGCGCTGCACGATGATGGGCTCGCGATAACGCTGGCTGAACATCTCGATCAGCGCGAAAAGATTTTCATCGCCGGGCGCGATGTGAAACACGTCGGCGCCGCCATTGCCGAAGAGCGGTTTTAGGATGATGTCCTTGTGCTCGTCGCGGAAGGCGATGATCTCGCGCGGGTCCGCGGTGATGAGGGTCGGCGGCATCAAGCCCTCGAACCGGGTGACGAAGAGTTTTTCCGGGGCGTTCCGCACATGGATCGGATCGTTCACCACCAGCGTATGGGGGTGAACCTGTTCCAAGAGATGGGTCGCCGTCACATAGGCCATGTCGAAGGGCGGGTCCTGGCGCATCAGTACGATGTCGAGGGTGGCGAGATCGAGCATTTGCGGCTCGCCCAATTTGGCGTGATGGCCTTTCTCGCGCTTGAACTGGACTTCCCGCGCCCGGGCAATCACTCGCCCTTGGCGGAAGCTCAGATCCCGCGGCAGATAGTGAAACAGCGCGTGGCCGCGCCGCTGGGCTTCGAGACCGAGAACGAATGAGCTGTCGGTATCGATATTGATCGATTCGACCGGGTCCATCTGAATGGCGACGGCCAAGCTCATGCCCAGCTCACAATCAATTCCGGCACAATCAATCCCGGGCGTTGTC
>JBGOXX010000228.1:0-2609 GCA_041479345.1 Alphaproteobacteria bacterium | reverse complement strand
GCCGAAGACCTGCGATCTGTTCGTCAGCGGCATGATAATGAGCGAATGGTAGCCGCGGGACAGTGCCGCATTCCGGAAACCGACGAAGATGGGATCCGAGACGACGTCCCTCACGACATAGGGGCGGCCGCTGCGAATCGCAATGCCAGCCGGGCCTTGGCCGCTCCTCTTCGATTCGCTCCAGCTGAGCCGTATTGAAGCGAGGTATCCGTAGTCATAGCCCCACATCGCGGCCGGCCGCACCGATTTGTCCTCGTCGTTTTCGGCGAAGCCGACCCAGGCCATGCGATAGCGGCCGGTTTCGACGACGATGCGGCAGATGGCGCTCAGGAGATCCGATTCGTCGGTGATGCGAACCAAGGCCTCGTTGCATTGGCTGACGACGGCAAGGGCGCGGTTGGTTCTCTGCAAGGTTTTTTCGTTTTCTTTGTTCTTCGTAATATCGGTAAGAGTCCCGAAATAACCGATGATTTCCCCGCCGTCGCTGCGTTGCGCCTCCGCTTGACCGAGAACCCAGACAACGCTTCCATCCGGGCGCTGGAACCGGTACTCGGCCTTGAACGGCAAGCCGACGGCAACGGATGCTTGCCATTCCGTCAACACGCGGTCGCGATCGTCG
The DNA here is from genome assembly GCA_041479345.1 of Alphaproteobacteria bacterium. Lineage (GTDB taxonomy): Bacteria > Pseudomonadota > Alphaproteobacteria > DATDPM01 > DATDPM01 > DATDPM01. The sequence continues at coordinate 1,990 of JBGOXX010000228.1, read as the reverse complement.
GGATGGAGCGCTTGCACCCAGCCTGCGCCCAGCATCCTGGTTTCATCAATACCCAGGATTTCATGGCAGCGGTGATTGGCGAACAAGGCCGAGCCGTTGGCATCGGTCTGGAAAATTCCGACCGGAGAAATCCGGGTCAGGGTCTCGAATCCCGATTCGCTGGAAAGCAGGGCGGCGCTGATTCGGCGCTCCGCCCGATCCAAGCGTTGGACGAGCTTGACAACGAGCGCAGCCATCGGCGGAACCGCGATCGCCGGGATCAAAATGCCGTGATAAATATGGGGAAGAATCGAATGTCCCACGAAATCCGCAACCATTCCGGCGGCGGCGGCGGAAATCGCCGCGCAAAATATCGTGACGCCGACGATGACCGGCCCGATGCCGTAGCGGCCGATGGCCGTTATAAGCAGGCGTTGCGCGCGTGCCCGAGCGTTTTTCCGCGGTCCTCTGGGTTCAACTTGCGCCGAAGGGGCTCGAACGGCGACCATCGGCGCATGGCCTCCGCTCGCCGAAACGTTGTCCCCCATTGCGGTGGCTGATTTCTGCGGCATTCCGGCCCCCAAGTCTGGCGGTACCAGTGTAAGGCCGGTGTTTTGACAATTTATTAAGATTGGCCGAAGGGGGGCTACTAAGCCCCGGCCAATGCTTGAAAAAGAACATTTCTCGGGTGAGAAATGGCGCGCCCGGCGAGATTCGAACTCACGACCTCTGGCTCCGGAGGCCAGCGCTCTATCCAGCTGAGCTACGGGCGCTAAAAACGGATGGACCGGCTGATCCGTATGGCCAGCCAGTCCGCAAGGTTTGAAACTCTGAAATTACTGGAACTGGGCCGTTTGCGCAAACGGCCTACTTCGCCGCGCCGGCCACCTTTTGCCAGTCCGCCGATTCGAAGTCGAGCTGGACATAGCCCTGGCCCGGCCCCAGCCCTTCGACGCTGAGCAATACGCCCCCGGAAGGCTTTTCTTCCCACAGCGCACTCCACACCCCACAACCTTCATAGGTAAGGCACTGATAAAATTCGTCCTCTTGATCGAATAGCCGGGCCCCGACCACCAAGGTTTCGTCGCTGGGATTGCCCCGTGTCTCGACGACCGTCTTCTTCATTTCAACATATTTGCTGCGGCCCTGGGATCCGTTGGGATCGCCGGCAACCGCGGTGCTGGTCCAGCGCACTTTCACCAGGCCAAGTTGGCGGTCGAATAGCATGTTGACCGCATCGGTGTCGGGAAACGCGTTCGGCAGCTCCTTGACGTTGACCACCACGATATTCCCGCTGGTCGATGTCGAGGCGACCTTGATCCCGAGCGAAGAAAGGTCGTTGACGTGCATGCCCCATTTGAGGCCGAACGGTGGTTGCGCTTCGGCCGGCATCGCGGCAGCGGCAGGAGGCGCCGCGTTTTCGGGCGCCCCCGTACTTTCCGGCGCAGGCAGGCTTTCCGGTGCGGGCGTACTTTCTGGTGCCGCCGCCGGGGCGCTGGCAGCGGGCGCAGTTGAATCGGCTGCGCTTGAATCGGCCGCGCCGGCGTCGGGCGGCGGATTGGGAGCCGCATCCTCGGCCGCCAGTGCGGGCGAAATAGCCAGAAAAAATAAACTGAGCGCCGAGACAATCGCGCGCATGAGCACTCCTCGCTCCGTCATATTGTCACGTCCAAAATGGGCCCGCAAGCCGAGCCCCTATCCGTTCGCAGCGAGGGCATCATTTGGCGGCCAATGCCTTGCGGGCGCGAGCATCGGCGCCGGAAGGCAGCGGTCCGCCGTGATCGAAAATCCAGGCTTCGATGTCGCGCATCGGCGTTTCGCCGTCCTTATCGCGCACGAGCATGTGATAGCCCTTGGGATAAAAGGCCGCGCGCAATTGCGCGTCCGCATCCGTCAGGCGGCGAAGAAATTCCATCATCGGCTCGCGCGGCACAACTTCATCGCGATCGCCATAAAGAACGAACACCGGCCCGCGAAGTTTCGCGGCGTCGGCCATCGCCGTATCCATCAG
>JBGOXX010000227.1:0-2661 GCA_041479345.1 Alphaproteobacteria bacterium | reverse complement strand
CGCCTTTGCGATGCTGATCGGTGTGGCGGCGTTCGTCACCTGGTACCTCTATTCATTGGGCCGATAGATGGAAGGCTGGCCGATCCTTTCCCTAGTCACGTTCTTGCCGCTGGTGGGTGCCGCGTTCATTCTCGTCACCCGCGGCGAGCCCGAGGTCGTCGCGCGCAATGCGCGCTATCTGGCGCTATGGACCTCGCTCGTCACCTTTGTCCTCTCCTTGCTGCTGTGGGTGAATTTCGACACCGGCAGCGCCGATTTCCAATTCGAAGAAAAAGTGCAGTGGCTCCCGGGGATCAATGTCTACTACCACCTGGGCGTCGACGGCATTTCGGTATTCTTCATTTTGCTCTCGACCCTGCTGACGCCGATTTGCGTGCTGGCGAGCTGGGAATCGATCAAGAGCCGGGTCAAGGAATACATGATCGCCTTCCTGGTTCTCGAAACCATGATGGTCGGCGTGTTCTGCGCTCTCGATTTCGTCCTTCTTTACATCTTCTTCGAGGGCGTGTTGATCCCGATGTTCCTCATCATCGGCGTGTGGGGCGGCGAGCGGCGGGTTTATTCCGCGTTCAAGTTCTTCCTGTACACGCTGCTTGGCTCCGTGTTGATGCTGCTTGCCGTCATCACTCTTTATGTGAAGGGCGGGACATCGGATCTACCCACCCTCATGCAATTGAATTTGCCGATCGGCGTGCAGATCTGGCTTTTCCTCGCTTTCTTCGCGTCGTTCGCCGTGAAGATGCCGATGTGGCCGGTCCATACCTGGCTCCCGGACGCCCACGTCGAAGCGCCCACGGCGGGCTCAGTGATGCTGGCGGGGGTTCTCCTCAAGATGGGCGGTTACGGGTTTTTGCGGCTCGCATTGCCCTTGCTGCCCGATGCCACGCTCTATTTCGTGCCCATGGTTTTCGCGCTGTCGGTGGTCGCGGTGATTTACACGTCGCTGGTGGCGCTTGCCCAAGAGGACATGAAAAAGCTCATCGCCTATTCGTCGGTGGCGCATATGGGGTTTGTTACCATCGGCATCTTCGCGCTGAATGTCCCGGGGCTCGAGGGTGCTATCATTCAGATGCTGAGCCACGGCGTGGTGTCCGCCGCACTCTTCCTCTGCGTCGGCGTCGTCTATGACCGGGTCCACAGCCGTTTGATCGCCCGCTATGGCGGCCTTGTTCACCGGATGCCGCTCTATGCTTTTGTGTTCATGGTTTTCACCTTTGGCTCGGTGGGAGTTCCGGGAACCAGCGGCTTCGTCGGCGAATTTCTGGCTCTGCTGGGCGGCTTCCTGGTGAACGTTTGGGTGGCGGTCTTTGCGGCGACCGGCATGGTGCTCGGCGTTGCCTATATGCTGTGGCTCTATCGCCGCGTCATTTTCGGCAAGCTCGAACGCGAAGATTTGAAGAAGATTTTGGATTTGAGTCCGCGCGAGATCGTCGTGTTCGCGCCGCTCGTAGCACTCGTGCTTTGGATCGGCATTTATCCCGCGCCCTTCTTCGACGTCATCCGCGCCTCGGCCGAGAATCTGGCCCAGCGATATGAAACCGTCGGCGCCCATGCCAAATCGCTGGCGGCGGCCGATTCCGCGACGTGGCCCGCGACGTGGGTAATTCGCAAATGACGGTGGAGCAAACTCCAAATTTCGGCCCGGCGGCACCGGAAATTTTTCTCGCCCTCATCGGCCTTGGCTTCTTGCTCTATGGCGTTTATCGGGGCGACAGGACGACGCGCGGGATATCCTGGATGGTCGTGCTGGCGCTGGTCGCCGCAATCGGCATGCAGTTCGTCCTCGGCGCCGACCGGACCGTGACTTTCGCCGGAATGTTCATCACCGACGAATTCGCCGTATTTATGAAGATTCTGGTGCTGGGGTCGGCGGCGCTATCGCTGATCATGTCGCTCGACTACCTGCGCCACGAGAAGGCCGAACGTTTCGAATATCCGTTGCTCGTGCTGTTCGCGACCCTCGGCATGATGATGATGATTTCGGCCAACAATCTGATCTCGCTCTATCTCGGTCTCGAGCTGCAGAGCCTGTCGCTTTATATTTTGGCGGCGATCCGCCGCGATACGCTGCGGTCGAGCGAAGCCGGGTTGAAATATTTCGTATTGGGGGCGTTATCGTCCGGCATGCTCCTTTACGGCGCCTCGCTGGTTTACGGCTTTGCCGGAACCACGGAATTCGAGCATCTGGCGACGCTCTTGGCCCCGGTAAAGGGCGCTCAGCCCTCCCTCGGTATTATTGTCGGCCTGGTATTCGTGGTGGCCGGCCTTGCCTTTAAAATTTCGGCGGTTCCGTTCCATATGTGGACACCCGATGTCTATGAGGGCGCGCCCACACCGGTGACGGCATTTTTCTCCGCGGCGCCGAAGCTGGCGGCGATGGCGCTCCTATTGCGGGTCATGGCCGGGCCGTTCGGACAGCTCGTCGCCCAATGGCAGCAGATCTTTGTCGTGATCTCCGCGGCCTCGATGATTTTGGGCGCTTTTGCCGCCATCAACCAGACCAACATAAAGCGGCTTCTCGCTTATAGCTCGATCGGCCATGTCGGCTATGCCCTCGTCGGTTTGGCGGCGGGCGGCGAAGCGGGAGTCAGCAGCGTCATCATCTATATGACGATCTATCTCATCATGGTGGTTGGGACCTGGGCCTGTGTGCTGTGCATG
>JBGOXX010000226.1:0-2668 GCA_041479345.1 Alphaproteobacteria bacterium | reverse complement strand
CTCAGCGCCGGAATCGCGATCTCCATTTTCATGGATTCTATAATAACAAGTGCCTGCCCCGCGCTTACCCGCTGGCCGGGTGACACTTCGATTTTCCAAACCGTGCCCATGGCCGAAGCGTGAACCGGGCTGGTTCCTTCGGGCCAGGTTTCGTCATTCGGCGCGGAGGATTCAGGCCCATCCTCGGCGACATAAGAATCGAGACCCTGATCCCGCCAGCGCTGCCGCTCGGCTTCGAAGGCGGCTTGCTGGCGCGCCTTGAACGCGACGATCTCCGGAGCGTTGGCCGCCAGAAATTTTTCGTGCTCGCTCAAGGTGAAGCGGCTGTGTTCGATCTTCAGCGGATACTGGCCATGGAGAAAGGCGGCGCGCGCTTCGAGCAATTCCTCGCCGGAAACCGGAAAGAAGCGAATCTGATCGAAGAAGCGCAGCAGCCAGGGTTTCTCGAAGCAGTCGGTCCGGTGCCAGCGATTCCACATCTGGATGGTACGGCCAAAGAGCTGATAGCCGCCGGGTCCTTCCATGCCGTAAACGCAGAGATAAGCACCGCCGATGCCCACCGCGTTTTCCGGCGTCCAAGTCCGCGCCGGATTATATTTGGTCGTGACCAAACGATGCCTTGGATCAAGGGGTGTTGCCACCGGGGCTCCCAGATAAACGTCGCCCAGGCCCAGCACGAGATAGCTGGCGTCGAAGACGATACGATAAACATCGTCATGGGAATCGAGGCCGTTGATCCGCCGGATGAATTCGATATTCGACGGGCACCAGGGCGCGTTGGGGCGCACGAGTTCCTGATATTTGCGCATCGCCAATTGCGCCTGCTCGTCGTTCCAGGACAGCGGCAGGTGGACGATGCGGCTTTCCACCGAAGCCGAGCGCGGATCGGGAAGATTGGCCTCAAGGGCGAGCAGCGCATCGAGGACTCGTATTTCATCGAGAACGCTGCTGTCGAAATGAACCTGCAGCGACCGGATGCCCGGCGTCAGATCGACGATGCCGGGAAGCTTCGCATCGCGCATCGCCTGCATCAAGAGATGAGCGCGCAAACGCAAGCCGAAGTCGAGCACCATGGGCCCGTATTCGACCAGGATATTTTCGTCGCCCGACCGGCGGTAGACCACGGGAACGGGGGCCCCATCGAAGCGATGAAGAACGTCGTTTTCGGGCACGCGATGGGAAAACGCCGCCGGCGCGCCCCGCGCCAAATCGGTTGCTTGTTCCGGCGTCACCGCCCGGAAGCGGACTTTGTCCCCGGGGCGGAGCTGGCCGGCCTTCCACAATTCGCCGCGGACAATGGCGGCCGGGCATACGAAACCGCCCAAACTTGGCCCATCGGGGCCCAGGATGATCGGCATGTCCCCGGTGAAATCGATGGCGCCGACGGCATAGGCGTTGTCGTGAATATTGGACGGATGCAATCCCGCTTCGCCACCATCGGCCCGCGCCCATTGCGGCCGCGGACCGATCAACCGGACGCCGGTGCGGGCACTATTGAAATGCACCTCGTATTCGTCGCCGAACAAGGCCGCGATGTCGTCCTTGGTGAAGAAGTCCGGCGCGCCATGGGGGCCGTAGAGGACGCCGATTTCCCAATGATCGGTCAGTTCAGGAAGATCGTCCGGCACGGAAGGCAACGGTGCGGCGACATGTTCGCCGCCGATATGCAGCGTGTCGCCGGGTTTGAGCACGCCGGTTGCATGGCCGCCGAACCCGCCGAGCGAAAATGTCGAGCGCGAGCCAAGATAGAACGGCCCGTCGAATCCGCCGCGCACCGCCAGATACGTGCGCATGCCGGGACCTGCGATGCGGCCAAGGACCAGCACCTGCCCGGCTTTGACGCGAATGGGTTGCCAATAGGCAACGGGGGTTCCATCGAGGGTGGCGGCCATGATCGCCCCGCCCAAGGCAATCATCGCGTCGCAATCGAAGCGCAAAGTCGGCCCGGTCAGCGTCGTCTCGAGAACCGCGGCACTTTCCGCATTGCCGACGATGCGATTGACCAGACGATGCGAGCGGTCGTCCATCGGGCCGCAGGGCGGAACGCCCACATCCCAATAGCCAAGCCGCCCCGGCCAATCCTGCAAACTCGATTGCGCGCCGGGTGCGAGTACCTCAACGCTGCGCGGCTTGAATTTGAAATTTTTCAGCGTGGCGGTCGTAGCTAAGCCGGCGCGGAATTCTTCCGTGCGCACGATCTCGGCAAGATACGCAAGATTGGTTTCCACGCCCCAGACCGCACTTTGGCCGAGCGCGTAGTCGAGCCATTGGGCGGCGTCGGCGCGGTCTTCGCCATGAACGATGATTTTGGCGAGCATCGGATCGTAGAAGGCGGAAACTTCGGTTCCGGTCTCGATCCAACGTTCGATACGAGCGCCTTCCGGCAGGCGCAAATCGGTGATGACGCCGGTGGCGGGGCGGAAATCCCGCGCCGGATTTTCGGCGTAGAGCCGGGCTTCGATCGCATGGCCGCGTGACCTCAAACTTGCCTGGTCCGGCAACGTGAAATTCCCCGCGGCCTGGCGGATCATCCATTCCACCAGATCGATACCGAATATTTCCTCGGTCACCGGATGCTCGACTTGGAGCCGCGTGTTGACCTCGAGGAAATAGGCCTGCTCGCGCGCCGCGTCATAGACGAATTCAACCGTGCCTGCGGATTCGTAAT
>JBGOXX010000225.1:0-2688 GCA_041479345.1 Alphaproteobacteria bacterium | reverse complement strand
CGACGGCCGGCGCGGCCGCGTCATCGTCAATCCAAGCCCGGCGACGCTTGAGGAATATGGCCGGCTGCGCGAAACGATTCGCCGCACTCAGCGTCAACTTCAGCGCCTGCGCCGCCTTCCGTCCGTTACCCGCGACGGCGTCGAAATCCACTTGAACGCCAATGTCGAATTGCCGCGCGAGCTCGAAATGGTCCGGCAAGCCGGCGCCAGCGGGATCGGACTTTTTCGCAGCGAGTTTCTGTTCATGAACCGCGAGGACTTGCCCGACGAGGACGAGCAATATCGCGCTTTGCGGGAGGTGGTCGAGGCGATGGAAGGCCGGCCGGTCACGTTCCGCACCCTCGATGTCGGCTGCGACAAGCTCGCCTATTCGCTGGAAAAGCATTTGACGCCGGGGGCAAATCCCGCCTTGGGCCTTCGCGCGATCCGGCTCTCGCTGAAATTGCCGAAGCTGCTGGAGACGCAGCTGGCGGCGGCCCTGCGCGCCAACGCCCACGGGCCCGTGCGCATCCTGCTGCCGATGATTTCGACGCCCGGCGAAGTTCGCCAGGTTCGCGAGATTCTGCATTCGGTGGCGCGGCGACTGAAGCGCCGTCACGTAAAAATCGGCGATGAAATTCCGCCCTTGGGCGCCATGATCGAAACGCCGGGTGCGGCACTTTCCGCCGATGCGCTGGCGGAAGTCGCCGATTTCTTCGCCATCGGAACCAACGATCTTACCCAATATGCGCTGGCGATCGACCGCGGCGACGAGCAGGTGGCGTATCTTTACAATCCCCTTCATCCGGCGGTTTTGCGGCTCATTCAATTCTCGGTCGAAGCGGGCAATCGCGCCGGCATCGGGGTCAGCATCTGCGGCGAGGTGGCGGGCGACGCCCGTTTTACCCCGTTGCTCTTGGGGCTGGGGGCGCGCGACCTATCCATGGCGCCCGCGAATATCTCGCGGATCAAGCAACGCATTCGCGGCATCGACCTCGGGGCCGCGGCGCGGCGCGCCCGGGTCATCATGGAACAGTCGGATTCAGGCCGAATCGCCACGCTCTTGGACGATTTCAACGCACTTGCCTGACCGCAAATCGTTTACCAAATACGGATGATTGAGGGGGCTTATACCCCTTTTTCAGGGGTTGCTCCCGGCCTTTGCCTCTGTAATATGCGGGCCTTCGGCCGGGCACCCGGCCGCCTTCCGCCACTGGAGATCCCGATGAGCCTTAAGGATTACAAGGTCGCCGACCTGTCGCTTGCCGGTTGGGGGCATCGCGAAATCGCGATTGCCGAAACCGAGATGCCGGGCCTCATGGCCCTGCGCGCCGAAAACAAGGGCCAGAAGCCCCTGAAGGGCGCGCGGATTGTCGGTTGCCTGCACATGACGATCCAAACCGCGGTGCTGATCGAAACTCTGGTCGATCTGGGCGCGGAGGTACGTTGGAGCTCCTGCAATATTTTCTCGACGCAAGACCACGCCGCCGCGGCGATCGCCGATCGCGGCATTCCCGTCTTCGCCTGGAAGGGCGAGACCGAGGAAGAGTATTGGTGGTGCGTCGATCAAACCATCACCGGCCCCGATGGCTGGCACCCGAACATGCTGATCGATGACGGCGGCGATTTGACCGTCGTCATGCACGATAAATTTCCCGAGCTTCTCAAGGACGTGCGCGGCCTGTCGGAGGAAACGACGACGGGTGTCCATCGTCTTTACGAGATGGCGAAGAGCGGAAAATTGAAGGTCCCGGCCATCAATGTGAACGATTCGGTCACCAAATCGAAATTCGACAATTTCTATGGCTGCCGCGAGAGCTTGATCGACGGGCTGAAGCGCGCGACCGACGTCATGATCGCCGGAAAGAAAGTTGTGGTTTGCGGTTATGGCGATGTCGGCAAGGGTAGCGCCGAGAGCCTGCGCGGCCAGGGCGCCCGGGTGATCATCACGGAAATCGATCCTATCTGCGCCCTTCAGGCGGCGATGGAAGGATATGAAGTGACCACCGTCGATGAGGTCGCCGACAGCGCCGACATCTTCGTGACGGCCACCGGCAATATGAATGTCATTACCCTCGAGCACATGCGCAAGATGAAGGACCGGGCGATCGTCGCCAATATCGGCCATTTCGACAGCGAGATCGAAGTCGCGGCGTTGCGCAATTTCAAATGGCACGAGGTGAAGCCGCAAGTGGACGAAGTGGAATTCCCGGACGGCAAGCGCCTCATCGTTCTCGCTCAGGGCCGGCTCGTCAATTTGGGGTGCGCCACCGGGCATCCGAGCTTTGTCATGAGTGCCTCGTTCACCAATCAGGTGCTGGCGCAATTGGAGCTTTGGCGGAACAGCGAGAAATACGAAAACAAGGTTTATGTCTTGCCGAAGCACCTCGACGAAAAGGTCGCGGCATTGCACCTCGCCAAATTGGGCGTCAAGCTGACGAAGCTGACCGACGAGCAGGTGAAGTATCTCGGTATCCCCGAGCACGGCCCGTTCAAGCCGGAGCATTATCGCTATTAAGGGCGTCGGCCGCGCGCACCCCGCGCGCGGCTTGTTCGCCGCGGCGCACTCAGCGCGCGGCTTGTTCGCCGCGGCACACCCAGCGCGCGGCTTGTTCGCCGCGGCACACCCAGCGCGCGGCTTGTTCGCCGCGGCACACCCAGCGCGCGGCTTGTTCGCCGCGCCAAGGCCGCTTACACTTCCCGCGAGGG
>JBGOXX010000224.1:0-2718 GCA_041479345.1 Alphaproteobacteria bacterium | reverse complement strand
GCGTCGTCGCCGACAGCGATCCCGAATCCGAATATCAGGAAACCCGCAACAAGGCCCGGGCCCTTTTGCGCGCCGCTCAAGAAGCGGTGCGGTTTGCCGGAACCGGCTCGGATGAGCCCGCACGGGAAGCCGGCGGACGCTAAAACTTATCCGCGCTGTTCTATCCGCGCTGGGCCGTATTGCCGCCCGCCGTCATTTGATGGCGGACGATGGCGCTTAAGGGCACCAACACGATCCCATCCGCTTGCATGCGCGGCAGCCAGGCTTTAAGGGCTTCCAGCGTGCCGTCATGAGGATGGCCGATCGCAACCGCAAATCCGTCCATGCGGGCGACTCGTTCGGTTTCGGCCAGCCGCTGCTCGACTTCCTCCGCGTTCTGATCGTTGTCGAGAAAGACTTGGCGCGCCGCGGTCGGCACACCCATTTCATGGGCCAATTTTTCGCCGACCGAATCCGGAATGGTTTTCGAATCGAGGAACAGCAACCCCCGCGCCTTCAACTCGTTCATCACCAATTCCATGCCGTGGCGGTCGCGGGTGAAGCGGCTTCCCATGTGATTGTTGACGCCGACATAGCCGTCGAAGCGATCGAGATTCCAGTGGAGGCGGCGCAGCAATTCATCGTCGGGGATTTCGGTCATGAGCGCGTTCGGGCCCGGATCTTGCGTTGAATCCAGAGCCTCCATCGGCATGTGGACGAGAAGCTCGTGACCAGATTGCTTGGCGATGCGGACCTGATCCGCGACGTCTTCCGCATAGGGCAGAAAAGCAAGCGTCACCGTTGCCGGAAGTTCGATGGCGCGCGCCGAGCGACGCCGATCTACGCCGACGTCGTCGATCACAATGGCGACCATCGGCCGCCCGTTGGTTTCGGGCGCCGCCGAGGCAAATCGCATCCAAGCGGGCGACGCTGGCGATTGAGAGGGCTGCACTGTGGACGGCGGCAATGAATCGGATTTATGGGCTTCCGGCGGCAGGTTCCATTTGGCGCTGCTGAGATCGACCGGCGTATGAGCGCCTTCCGGCGACCCGGCGGCAGGGGCTATCTCCGCCAGCCGCGCCTCTTGACGGCTCGTTGCCGGAAGCCAAAGCCGGGCGACGGCAAATCCGACGATCGCGGCAACCGCGATCACGCCGAATACCTTCAGGGCTTCACGCTTGGCCGCCGCTTCGCGCTTTGGCGAGGTGCGAATACGGAACAGGCTCGATAGGCGGCGATGCCAAGTTGGCCGATTCGAGCGTTTAGCGGCCATTGGCGTTAGAACACTGCGGGTCTGTCATTGCGATTCCTGATTTGACGTCTCATATGAAATGGCCCGGCGCCGCGGGTTGCGGCTAGTCGGGAGGCGCGAATTAAGGCCCTGCAGATGCACCTCGAAACCCGCCATTTTCCTGGCACTTTGAAGCCTTTTTGGGGCTAGGCTGCGCTTCCTTCGCTCTCACGGACCTGATATATCTGGGCTTAACATACAAGGCTTAAGAATTCCTAGAACGGTCAGAATTTGCGATGTTCCTGTTGATCGACAATTACGACAGCTTCACTTACAACCTCGTTCACTATCTGGGCGAGCTTGGAGCCGATGTCGTCGTTCGCCGCAACGATGTTCTCACGGTCGACGAAGCGCTCAATCTGAATCCTCAAGGCATCGTGATCTCTCCGGGACCCTGCGATCCGGATCGCGCCGGCATTTGTTTGAAGCTGATCGAACGCGCGGCACCGCGAATTCCGCTCCTCGGCGTTTGCTTGGGCCATCAAGCGATCGGCCAGGCTTTCGGCGGCAAGGTGGTACGCGCACCCATGCCCATGCACGGCAAGGTCAGCGCCATTTACCATAAGAGCATGGGCGTGCTGCGCGGCTTGCCCAATCCGTTCCATGCCACGCGCTATCATTCCCTCATCGTCGATCGCGCGAGCTTGCCCGATTGCCTCGAAATCACCGCCGAAACCAAGGATGGCTTGATCATGGCACTGGCCCATCGCAGCCTGCCGGTTCACGGCGTTCAGTTCCACCCGGAATCGATCGCGACCGAGCACGGGCACGATATGTTGCGCAATTTTCTCGAACTCGCCGGAGCGCGCGTCCCGGCTGTGGCCTGATCCGGGCCTTGCCCAAATTGAACGGGGCCGCATGAGCGATCTCAAGCCATTCCTCGCCGCGGTCGCCGCGCGCAAATCGCTTTCCGAAGCCGAGGCCGAACAGGCCTTCTCGATCATCATGTCCGGAACCGTGTCCGAATCCGAAATCGGCGCTTTTCTCATGGGATTGCGGGTGCGCGGCGAAACCGTGGACGAAATCGCAGGTGCCGCCAGGGTCATGCGCGGCAAAGCCCACATGATCGATGCCCCGGAAGGCGCCATCGATACCTGCGGCACCGGCGGCGATGATTTGGGCACGCTCAATATTTCGACCGCGGCCGCCATCGTCACCGCCGCTTGCGGCGTTCCCGTCGCCAAACACGGCAACCGCGCCTCATCGTCGCGTTCCGGATCGGCCGATGTATTGGCGGCGCTTGGCGTCGATCTCGATGCCGAAATGCCGCTTGTCGAACGCTCGCTATGGGACAACAAGATCGCTTTCCTGATGGCGCCGCGGCACCACAGCGCGATGCGGCATGTGATGAATGTCCGCCGCGAACTTGGCATCCGGACCATTTTCAATTTGCTGGGGCCCCTTTCGAACCCCGCCGGCACCCGCCGTCAATTGGTGGGTGTGTTCGC
>JBGOXX010000223.1:0-2735 GCA_041479345.1 Alphaproteobacteria bacterium | reverse complement strand
GCTTGCGGTCCGCGGGCGTATGGCCCTTCACTTCCGCCGAAGGACTTTCGATCCGCAAGTATTCCGCCGGATAGTGGAAGTTCTGCCCATTATCGAATTCGATTTCCAGCGCCTTGTCGGCGGTTTTGACCCGGACTTCGACCGGCCAATAGCGGGTGCCGAATTCGTCGGAATTCATTCGCGCTCAAATCTCATTCCGGTGTTGACCGCCGCGGTTCGTCCAACCGCCTCGCTTCTTCGACCAGCATGATCGGAATTCCGTCGCGAATAGGATAAGCAAGGCCAGCCTGATCGCTGATGAGTTCCTGGGCCTCTGGATCGTAGCGGAGCGGGCCTTTGGTCAGCGGACAAACTAGAATCTCGAGCAATTTGGGATCGATCTGATTGCGCATCGGAGCCATGGGCCCTCCTATTGGCGGGAGATAACGCTGGTTTCGCCGCCCAGCAGCGCCATGTCGAGGAGACCCGCCAACAGCTTGGCTTGTTCTTCCGGGCTGACGGCTTCGAGCAAGGCCTGTTTTTCGATGGGATGGAACGGACAGGCCATGGCGATGGCGCCGACGAGTTCGGTGCCGGAGAGCTCGGTGATGCCGGTGTTCTTGGGCGATGCCCCGCGATTGCCGAGAAAGCGTTCGAGGGTCGCGATCAACTGGTCGCGCAATTTCGGATCGAACGGTTGCGAGGGGAGCAAATCGACGCCAAACCGGTCCCATCGAACCTGCACCATGCGGTAGCCGCGGCGTCCGGCAAGCTCATGATCGATTTCGAATCGGCTGATGCCGTCGAGCACGATCTCAAAACGCCGGTCCTTGGTTTCGTGGAACAGGGTCATGCGTCCCGCACAGCCGATCGAATAAACCGGCGGCTCCAATGTGCGCGCTTCCGCCTCGACGTCCCGCGGCTGCACCATTCCGATGAGCCGGTCGCCCTTGAGAGCATCTTCCACCATGGCGCGGTAGCGCGGCTCGAAAACATTGAGCGGAAGTCTCCCCGACGGCAGAAGCAACGCGCCGGTCAGCGGAAAAATCGGAATTTCGGACGGCAGCGGAGACAACATCACGAAAACAGCAAGGACGAAAGCTGGCGCCGGCCGGAAAGCGTGCTCGGGTGGGCCGGACCCAGCGCTTCGAAGAATTTCAAAAGCTGCTTGCGCGCCGCCTGTTCGTTCCAATTCCGGTCGCGCTTCATGATTTCGAGGAGCTGCGAAACCGCTTCGTCTTGTTGACCGTCGGCGAACAGGGCCGAAGCCAGATCGAGCCGTAGCTGATGATCCGCAGGGCTGCCCGCAACTTTCGCCTGCAATTCGTCAAGCACTCCGGCTTTCGGTTTCTGCTCCGCCAATTCGAGCGCCGTTTTTGCGGCAACGGCCTCCGGCGCGTTGCTAAGTTCGGGCGGCAGCCGCTCCAAAAATTTGCGCGCGGTCGCAAGATCGCCGGCGGCAATCCGCGCGCGAACGATGCCGGCGGCCGCTCCGGCGTGCTTGGCATCCGCCGACAGCACCTGCCGATAAATCTGTTCCGCCTCCGCCACATTGCCTTCCGCCAGCATCGCATCGGCATGGGTGACGGCTTCGCTCAGGGCTTCGGCCGGCGAACTCCCGCCGACCGCTTTGACCAGGCGTTCGACGAACGCCTTGACCTGGGATTCCGGCAGCGCGCCCATGAATCCGTCGATGGGCCGGCCTTGAAAAAAGGCGTAAACCGCCGGGATCGATTGCACGTGCATCTCGCGGGCGAGATCGGGATTCTCATCGATATTGATCTTGACCAGGCGAACGGCGCCCTTGGCCGCCTGCACCGTCCGCTCCAAGGCCGGGCCGAGCTGCTTGCACGGGCCGCACCAGGGCGCCCAGAAATCGACGACGACCAGGTTCTCGCGCGACCCTTCGATGACATCGGCCAGGAAGCTGGCGGTCGACCCGTCTTTGATGGCGGGCGCGGGCTTGGCCGCGCTGGCCGGAGGTAAAATATTCGCCATAGACTCCATGGTTGCCGCAATTCTCCGCAATTTTGCCCCCCATCCCGCCTCGGACGGAGGGGCCTGGTCACGAAAGGATACGTTAAGAAGGCCGGTCTATAAATGGACCGCCGAGAAGCCTTCGGCAAGCAGCATAGGCCGGCTGGCCACCCGGAAACACGAGGGTGGGGGCCCCGAAGCCGAGCTTGCAAAGCCGGGGGCTTTACTTATTATCGGGGCCGCTTTTCAGGGGGTCACCCCGATAGCGGGATGCGGGAGTAGCTCAGAGGTAGAGCATCACGTTGCCAACGTGAGGGTCGAGGGTTCGATTCCCTTCTCCCGCTCCATTCCGCCCCCCTTTCTTCCCACGATGCCATCAAGCAGAGCCATTGTGTGACTCACCGGCTCTGCGAAATTCTATTTGAGCCCTAAGATGATTTTCGATCACGGAAGTGCATCTTTGCAATCTTGAGCATTGCTCGATGCTCGGAACCACCCTTAAATTCTTTCGCAATTATAATAAGCGGTTTATCGTGAGCGAGCGCGATTTCACGAAGAACCGCTGGCGTTGATCGTTCATCGACTTTGATGTTCGCCCGATAACCGGCAAAGCAGAAGCGATAGAATTTAAGACCGCAAATGCGAGCGCGAACAGGGCTTAGCATTGCCGTCGCAGCGCTGTGACCTTCAAGTCGTTCAAGAATTACAGTAAAATCATCCGTTGCACCGGGGTTGCCGTCTTTCACGAAGGCAGCAAGTCTGTCGAGAAATGGCCCTAG
>JBGOXX010000222.1:0-2813 GCA_041479345.1 Alphaproteobacteria bacterium | reverse complement strand
CCCGCGTGGTCATGCGCTTTTCAGAAGAAGCCGCCATTGAATAGGTCCCCCAATAACAATGCCGATGGCTCGGGGCTGCGACGCTATAACGTCCGCCCGCCGGCGATCAATGTGGCGCCCAGCGTTGAAGCAGCCCGGCTGGCACAAAGCCCCAACATTATCGAGGGACAGCTTTAACCGCGCGTTGACACTGGCTTACCCGGCGCTTTCACGGCCGAATTCCAACCCCCTAGAAATCCTTATTAGTTTTAGCAACTAAGAATTATTCGCATTGACTCCCTTGCCGCTCTCGGTTATCTACAGCGCCGTAAATGCGAACGATTCTTAACTTATTGATCGAGGACTATGAGCACCCCCTTACGAGGGCGGCGGAATTCGAGTCACTCCTGGGGGAACCCGCGATGCTGAAATGTCTTATCTCTTTGTTCCGGCAGGATTTATTCGCATTTCTGGCGCCGCTTGCCATTGCCGGCATGGTCGCCGTGCCGGCGACCGCCGCCAGCCTCGATGACGGTGTTAAGCGATACGCCATAACGGGCATGGAGCAAATCGATGCCGCCTTAGCGGGCGCCGAGAAGCTTCAAGAGCGAGTGGCGGCTAAGGATATCGAGGGCGCTAAACAGGCGTGGATCGCAGCCAGAACAGGCTGGGAGCGCTCCGAAACCTTCACCGGCTCGCTCTTCCCCGATCTGGACGCGGCCATCGATTCCTGGCCGGATGCCACCACTGGTTTCCACGCCATCGAAGCGAAGATTTTCACCGGCGATCTCAACGGCGTGGCCCCGATGACCGACGCCTTAATCAAGAACCTGCAGAGCTTCTCCAATCAAATTCACGCCAAGGGCCTGACCGCCCAAGGGCTGCTCGACGGGTCCGCCAAGCTCGCCTTTGAGATCGGCGAAAACAAATCGAGCGGCGGCGAATCCGCGGTCAGCGGCACGTCGCTCGACGATATGCGCCACAATGCCGACGGCTTGAGCGGCACCTATAAAGCCGTATTCGAGCCGACGCTTGCCACCGCCGACCCGAAGCTCGAAGAGGCCACCGATGCCGAGATCACCCGGCTCGGGGAAATTCTCAAGACGCCCGATTTGAAATCCCTCGATGTCGATGAATTGAAGAAGGTCAGCGAGCGCCTCGCCATCAGCTTTCAGACCGCCGCCGCCAAATTGGGCCTCGAAAAGCCGAATCTGGAGGACTGATGCGCCAGTATTTCTCGGCGGCTCCTTTCCGGGCGGCTCCTTTCCGGGCAGCCCTTGCCGCCGGCCTAATATTTGCCGCTCTTCCGGCCGCCAATCTTCCGGTACGTGCCGCCGAGGGCATCCTTCCGCCCGCGGCCAATCTCAACGAGACGGCCATCGAGCTACCGCGCGAAATCTTCCATTCGGAGGCAAGCGGCGGGAAAAAGCCGTATCTCGTGAAGCTTGGCGACATGGCCTTCGGAAGCCCGGCCATCCTAGGCCCAGCGGCGCGGCGTGCCGGGATGAGCTGCGAAACCTGCCATGTCGAAGGCGTCAACAACGCCCAATTTTACATTCCGGGAATGTCGACGCGGCCCGGCACCTTCGATACCACCGGTCCTCTGTTCAATCCCAAGGCCGACGACGGCGTCTTCGACGTTCTTACCATCCCAAGTTTGCGCGGCGCTCGCTCTTTCGCACCTTATGGCCACAACGGGCGGACAGCGTCGCTGCGCGACTTCGTTCGCAATGTGATCGTCGTCGAATTCGGCGGCGAGGAACCGGCGCCGGACATCCTCGATGCCATCGTCGTTTATATTCAAGATATCGACCTTCTGCCCAATCCGCGCCTTGGCCTAGCCGGGCAACTGAATCCCAAAGCGAGCAAGGCCGAGCGGCGTGGCGAAGCCTTATTCCGCAAACCCTTTCCGGGCAATGCGGCGATGAGCTGCGCAACCTGCCACACCCCATCCGCCGGATTTGCCGACCGTGAGGTCCATGACATCGGCAGCGGCGGGATGTTCAAGACGCCGACCTTGCTCAATGCGAATTTCAATGCGCCGTATTTCCATGACGGACGCTTCGACGGCTATTCGCAAGTCGTCGGCTATTTCAACGGTACCTTCTCTCTGAAATTGAGCGCGAAGGACCAAAGCAATCTCGCCGCTTATCTCGAAGCCGTGGGCGATGGCGAGCAGCCTTTCCTGCGGGCCAGTCCGGCTCTTGCCTTCGCCGAAATCGACAAATTCGTGAGTCTGCTGGATACCGCCATCCCGGCCAAGGAGGTTTCCATCGTGGCGCTCACCGTCGATGCGGTCGACCGCGAGATCCGCGAACTGACCGAACATTTTCCGGAGCGGAAAAATCCGACCGTCCGCGGCGGGGAAAATGAGCGGGCCCAGGCGCGGGCAACGCTGAAAGAGCTGGTGCTGGGCTTGCGCCGGATCGAAACCACGGCCAGCGCCGGAAATTTCGACGAGGCCAAGATCGCGCTAGACGATTACCGGGATTTACAGGCGGCGGCCGTGCCCTTGGCCCAGGCTGCAGTTCCTTATTCCCTGTTCGATCCGGATCATCAGAAGGCCTATCTCGCGGCCCTGGAGCCGTTTCAACAGGCGATGCAGCGCTAGAATCGGTTAGCGCTATTTCGAGAGCTCGGAGAGCATAATTCCTTTGCCGAGCTTGGCCTGTCCCGCAACCAGACGATCGGCCTCGACCGGAATGGTGGCGAGGCGATGACCGTCGTAATTGAGAAGGCTCACCGAAAAGCCGCCGATTTTCTCGGGGTCCGAAATTTTATCCAGCGACCAGATGCTTTCCGGATTCTCGGGCGAGCCGGATGCCGGTTCGTGT
>JBGOXX010000221.1:0-2854 GCA_041479345.1 Alphaproteobacteria bacterium | reverse complement strand
TCCCCGATTTTTGCCGCCGGCTTCTATTACAAGACCTTCATGTGGCCGGCGTCGTTCTGGGAAAAGGTTTACGAGCCGGCGATCCGACGCGCGGCAGGGCTTGGCAGAGCCGCAGGCGCCGCCGATCCGGATCTTTACGAGAAGGCGACGGCGCATTGCGATGTGCTGGTCATCGGCGCCGGCCCGGCGGGGTTGATGGCGGCACTCGCCGCCGCGCGTTCGGGTGCGCGCGTCATTCTCTGCGACGAGGATTTCCAATTGGGAGGGCGCTGCCTTTCCGAGGACCGGATGATCGGCGATCGGAAGGCGGTGGAATGGGCGCAATCCATCGAAGCCGAACTCACCGCGAGCGCCGAGGTCAAAATCTTGCACCGCACCGCTGTATTCGGGGTTTATGACGGCGGCACTTATGCGGCAATCGAGCGGGTCAATGACCATGTCGCCTCGCCGCCGCCCCATGAACCGCGGCAGAGGCTGTGGCGAATCATCGCGAAGCAGGCGGTGCTGGCGGCGGGCGCCATCGAACGGCCGCTGGTCTTCGGCGACAACGACCGTCCCGGCGTGATGCTGGCGGGCAGTGTCCGCACCTACATCAATCGCTTCGCCGTGAAGCCGGGAAGCCGCGCCGTCGTCTTCGCCAACAACGACGATGCGTTGAAAACCCTCGAGAGCTTAAATGCGGCGGGTATCGGGATCTCGGCGCTCATCGATTCTCGGCCCGCCGCGAAAGAATCGGCGGAAGCGGCCCGCAGCGCCGATACCCGGCTGATTACCGGCGCCATTACCGGTGTCCACGGCGGAAACCAGGTGACGGCGGTTGACGTCAGGGGCGCCGATGGCAAGACGACCACTCTCGATTGCGATCTGATCGCCATGTCCGGCGGCTGGAATCCGACATTGCATTTGACCTCGCATCTTGGCGGCCATCTCGGAGACGGCCCGGTATGGAATGAAGCGCTCTCCGCCTTCGTTCCGGGAAAGCTTCCGCCGGGGATGACCGTTGCGGGAGCGGCGGCAGGCCAATTTTCCCTTGGCGATGCCTTGTCGCGGGGGGCAGAGGCCGGGCTTCGTGCCGCGGATGCTTGCGGATTCAAAGGCGCGCCCCTTGAGGTGCCGGAGGTAGCACCCGAAAGCACGCAGGTGACGCCGCTTTGGCGGGTGAAAGGCGCGCACGGAAAAGCCTTCATCGATTTTCAGAACGACGTGACCGACAAAGACCTGGCGCTCGCCGAGCGGGAAGGTTTCCGCTCGGTCGAGCATTTGAAGCGTTATACGACCCTCGGCATGGCGACCGACCAGGGCAAGACCTCGAATGTCAATGCGCTGGCGGCGATGGCCGGTCTGACCGGGCGATCGATTCCGGCGACGGGGTCGACGCGTTTCCGGCCGCCCTATGTGTCGGTCGCGATCGGGGCGCTGGCGGGCCCGCATCGCAGCGAAGAGTTCAAGCCGATCCGCCTGGCACCGTCCCATGATTGGGCCACCGAACAAGGGGCGGTCTTCGTCGATGCGGGGCTATGGCGCCGCGCTCAATATTTCCCGCGCCCCGGCGAAACCGATTGGCTCCAAACGGTCAGCCGCGAGGTGACTCAGACTCGAAAATATGTCGGCGTTTGCGATGTCTCGACGCTCGGCAAGATCGATGTCCAAGGAGCCGATGCCGCAACATTCCTCGATCGGCTCTATGTGAATACATTCTCGACTCTTGGAATCGGCAAGACCCGTTATGGATTGATGCTGCGCGAAGACGGGCTCGTCTTCGATGACGGCACCGCAGCACGGCTCGGCGACAATCATTTTTTTGTCACCACCACGACCGGAAATGCCGGTCCCGTATTGCAGCACATGGAATTCTGCCACCAGGTCCTCTGGCCGGAGCTCGATGTTCAATTCGTCTCCGCCACCGACCAATGGGCGCAGTATTCGATGGCCGGCCCTAAGGCGCGCGCACTGCTCCAACGCATCGTCGATCCGGGCCACGATATCTCCAACGAAAAATTTCCCTATCTCGCCGCCGGCGACATCACCGCCTTCGGCGGGATCAAGGCCCGGCTTTTCCGCGTGTCGTTCTCCGGCGAGCTCGCTTACGAAATCTCGATTCCGGCAAGATTTGGCGACGCCGGCATTCGCCGGATTATGGAGGTTGGAGCGGAATTCGGCATCACCGCCTATGGCACCGAAGCGCTCGGCGTCATGCGCATCGAAAAGGGCCATGTCGCCGGTAACGAATTGAACGGCCAAACCACGGCGCGCGATCTTGGGCTTGGCAAGATGATGTCGGCGAAGAAGGACTATATCGGCCGTGCGATGGCCGGGCGGCCGGGCCTCGTCGATCCCAATCGTCCGTGCTTCGTCGGATTCAAGCCGGTGGATCGCAAGGAGCGGCTTTACTCCGGCGCCCATTTCATTCCACGAGGTGCCGAAGCGAATGCCAAGAACGATCACGGGTTCATGACCTCCGTCGCCTTTTCGCCGGTCAACGGCCATTGGGTTGGACTTGGATTGCTCCTGCGCGGACCGGAACGCTACGGCGAAATTCTGCGCGCTTACGATCCGCTTCGCGACCACGACACTCCGGTCGAGGTATGCGAACCGGTTTTCCACGATCCCAAAGGAGAGCGGCTCCGTGTCTGACAACGGTCTTATCGAAAAAGCGGCTCTCGATTCGGTTGCCCGCTGCGGCCGCTTCGGCAAAGAGTCCGGCGAACCCGGTGTCTCATTCGTCGAGCGCACCGGGTTTTCGATCGCCAGTATCGTTGCGAGTAAGGGCAAGGCGGGGGCGGTCGCGGAGGCCGTCAAATCCGCCTTCGGGATCGATTTGCCGGTGATACCGCGGCGGCAAGATCGCAACGGC
>JBGOXX010000220.1:0-2877 GCA_041479345.1 Alphaproteobacteria bacterium | reverse complement strand
GCCCGTCGCACCGCCTTCATAGCCGGGCATGCCCTGACCTTTGAGGCGCAAAGTCTCGCGGTCCTGCACGCCGGCCGGAATCGTCACCGCCAGCGAGCGCCCATCGGGCAGCGTAATCGTCGTGCGCGCACCCCGCGCCGCATCGAGAAAATCGATTTCGAGGGAATAGGAAACATCGCCGCCCCGCGCCCGGAACGCCGCCCCCCGGGCACCCCGGCCGCCGAACACTTGCGACAGAATGTCGTCGATACCGGCGCCGCCGAAGCCTTCTTGAGAGGCGAAGCCTTCCTGGCTGTAATATTTCGTGCCGTCGGGGGCTTCCGCAAAATCCCGGTAATAACGCCGTTGCGGGCGCTCCTGACCGCTGGCGTCGATCTCGCCGCGGTCGAATCGCGCCTTCTTTTCCGCATCGGACAGCAGATCGTAAGCGGTCTGAATGTCTCGGAACCGGCTCTCCGCCTTTTTGTCGCCGGGATTGAGGTCAGGATGGTGTTTTTTGGCGAGCTTCCGGTACGCCTTGCGGATGTCGTCCGCCGATGCGTCCTTCTTAACACCCAGTGCTTCGTAGGGATCTTGCATAACTTATTTCGCGTCTCGCATAAGTTATTTCACGCCCAGCACAGCCATTAGCTTATGCGAAACCGCGAGTTTCGCCAAATGCGGGCGCTACTCGTTCCGCAGATGCTCGGAAGTACTGTGGCCGAAAGCCAGCCAGGTTCCGGCGAATCCGAAAGCCAGACAGACGGCAAGGCCCAATCCAGCCGCCACGGCGGCGGCACCCGGCAGGAATACGAAATCCATGTGCATGAGGCTGGTGAGCACGACCGCCCTCGCGGGAGCGCCGATGGCGACGGCCAGCAAAGCGGTGGCAAGGCCGACCAGCCCGTATTCGGCGAGATAGGCCTTGATCAGATCCCGCCGCCGCGCGCCCAAGACCTTCAGCACCACCGCTTCATAAACCCGGCGCTCATGCCGCGCGGCAATGGTTCCGGCCAGAGCCAGGATTCCGGCGGCCAGCGTCACGAAAGCAACAGCGCGAACCGCGGCACCCAAACGTGACAGAATCGTGTTCACCGCCTGGAGCGCATCGCGAACCCGGATGGCGGAGATGTTCGGGAATTGGTCGGTGACGGCTTTTTCAATGGCAGCTTCGTCCGCGCGATCCGCACGGATCGTCGCTAAGTGCGTTTGCGGCGCATCTTCGAGCGCGCCGGGCGCAAAGACGATGACGAAATTGATGCCGAGCGTCGACCAATCGATGTCGCGGAGATTGGCGATCTTCGCCGTGATGTCGCGGCCCAGCAGATTCACCGTAATCGTGTCGCCGATTCGAATACCCAAACCTTCCGCCGCCTTGGAATCGAAGGAAATCAGCGGCGGCCCTCGATAATCGGCGGGCCACCAGGATCCGGCGGCGAGCTTGGTTCCCGGCGGCATGGTTGCGGCATAGGTCAATCCGCGGTCGCCTTGAGTCACCCAGCTTTGTTCCGGCGAGACCTTGACCTTCTCGACCGGCACGCCCTTGATCGCGGTGATGCGGCCGCGCATCTGCGGCATGTGCTGGACGTCATGCACGCCCGGAATATTCCGAATGGTTTCGAGGAACGGCTGAAGCTGATCGCGCTGAATGTCGAGAAAATAGAAAGCCGGAGCTTCCCCGGGCATTTCATCGCCGACTTCCCGCGCCAGATTACCTTCCACGGTCGAAACCGCGACCAGGGCGACAAGACCAAGCCCCAGCGAGAGCATCACCGTTGCCGTATCGGCGCCCGGCCGCCGCAGATTCGCCAGCGCCAGCCGAAGCCAAGCCGCACCCTGGAGATTGGCGAGACGGGCCCGCGCCGCGAAAGTCAACAACGCCGCCGCCCCGCGCAAAATACCGAGGGCGAGAATCGCACCCACTGCGAATCCGACGGCAATCACCGCGTCTTTGGCGGCAAGCGCTGCGAGCATGATGAGGACAATCCCGCAGCCGGTGAGCACGGCGATGTCGCCTCGCTGCAAGGCCGGCTGCTGCGCCCGGATGCGGCTCCGGAAGAGACCGGCGGGCGATACGGATCGTGCCGAAAGCAGCGGCCAGAACGAGAAGGCAATGGCGGTGACCAAGCCGAACGAGCCAGCAACAATGAGCGGTGCGGGATAAATCGCGAGATGGACCGGAAACGGCAACGCGGCACCCAATAGCTTCGCCAGCGCAAAGGGCGCTGCCGCACCGATGATGAGTCCGGCGAATGTTCCGGCAAGACCAAGCGCTGCGACCTGAGCCAGATAAATCGCGAAGACAAGCGCGTTCGACGCGCCGAGGCATTTGAAGGTCGCGATCGTGGCAAGGCGCGAATCCAGATAGCCCTTGACCGCATTGGCGATGCCGACGCCGCCGATCAATAGGGCACTCAAGCCCACCAGCGTCAGATACATGGTGGTTCGGTCGATCAGGCGTTTCAGCCCCGGTGCGGCGTTATTGCGGTCGAGGATGCGCCAGCCCGCATCCGGAAATTTCGCGTTGAGTTCGTCGTGAAACGAATCGAGATCGGCGCTATCGGCAAGTTTCAAGCGGTAGCGATAATCGACGATGCTTCCCGGCACTATGAGGCCCGTCGAACCAAGAGCATCGGCGGAAATCATCACCCGCGGGCCGAGGCTGAAGGCATCGGCGCCCCGGTCCGGCTCGTGGGCGATGACCGCGCGTAAGCTGAAATCGGCATCGCCGATTCGAATATGTCCGCCGGGCGCAACGCCGAGCCGGTCGAACACGCCTTGCTCGGCCGCGGCACCCCAAACGCCGTCTTTTTGCGCGAGCGCCTCGGCCAGCGGCATCGGCGGCGCGAGTTCGACCGTGCCGGCCAGCGGATAGACGGAATCGACGGCTTTGAGTTC
>JBGOXX010000219.1:0-2922 GCA_041479345.1 Alphaproteobacteria bacterium | reverse complement strand
CGAATTCGCGGCGGCGTAAATCGCCATGAACAGAACGGCCAGCAGCAGCCGCCCGCGATAGGGACGCAAATAATTCCCGATCAGCCGGCGCGTCAACTGCACCGAGCTCATCTGGGTCCCAATTTTCGTGCTGCGGCGGTTCCCGCTCAATCCGAGCCCCTATCCGGCTGATCCTAGAAAAGGCCCCGATTCTCCAAAGCCTTAGAGCGTGCTCCGGGGGGAACGATAGCATGTGAAACTGGGCGGGGCCAATTGCCGGCCCCAACCGTGTCGGCCCCAATCATGAGGGAATGGGAAAGCCGTGGCGGGTAGAGGGTTAGCCGCTCGCGCCCCCGGCGTCGAGGGCGTCATAGCCCTTGAGCCGGTAGACGGCGGCCGAAACCGCCCAGCTCGCGATAAAGATCCCGACAACGATATATCCCAACATCCCGAAATTGCCGGTAAGAGTCCCGATCGCGTCCCAGAAGGCACCCTGAAGATCGAGTTTGTCGGCGACGAGCCCGAGCGCCTCGATCCCGCCGATGACGAGGGCCACGGCCACCGAGACGAAAGTGATGGCGAGGTTGTAATAGAGCTTGCGGATCGGCTTGACGAAGGCCCAGCCATAGGCGCCGAGCATCAAAATGCCGTCGGTGGCATCAACCAGGGACATGCCCGCGGTGAACAGCGCCGGGAAAACCAGGACCGTCCACAAGGACAGTCCATTCGCGGTTCCTGCCGCCGACACGCCGAACACGCCGATTTCGGTTGCGGTATCGAAGCCAAGCCCGAAGAGCAGACCCAAGGGATACATCTGCCAGCTCCGTTCGATCAGCCGGAACAGGCGCTTGAACAGACGCGCCAGCAGTCCCCGATTGGCGAGCAGCTGATCGAGATCTTCTTCGACCAGCATTCCGCCTCGACGCAGACTCCGGAAGGCGCGCCAAACGCCTGCGAGAATCGCGATATTGGCGGCGGCGATGGCGAACAGAAACAGCACTGAAACACCGGCGCCGATCGCGCCGCCCGCATCCTTCAGCCAACCGAAGTGCGATTGCAGGCTGGCTGCGGTCATCGCCACTGCGATCGAAAGCCCGGCCACCACCGTCGAATGGCCAAGGGAAAAGAAAAAGCCGGTGCCAAGCGGCCTTTTCCCCTCCTGCATCAATTTGCGGGTCACGTTGTCGATGGCGGCGATGTGGTCGGCGTCGAAAGCGTGACGGAGGCCGAAGCTATAGGCGAGCAGGGCGGTGCCGAGCAGCACGGGATGATGGCGGAAGGCGATCACCGCCCAGCCCCAGGCGAGCAGATTGGCGCCGATTAAAACCGCGTAGAGCCCCAGCACTTTACCGCGCAGATGGGCGGGTTTGTCGTCGAAGATGCTGAAGATCGTCCGGCTCATCGTATTCCCCCCTTTATGAAAACTGGGCGCAGAAATTGGGGGAGAAAGATAGCACGCGGAAACGGTGATCGCCATCCGCCGCCCTTACTGATAAATGTGAATCCACTGAACGTGGAAATCGATCTCGCTCGCGGCGACGTCGGTTTTGTCGCAGTAGGTCCAATGGGTGCCCTCCTGGGAGCCGAGAATGAGAAACAGGTCCTCGTTCTCATTGGTGCCGAAGGTCGCTGCCGTCATCAGCGGCTTGTCGTCCAGATACCAGGTCACGAATCCCGGCCGCCATAACAAGCCGATCACATGCCATTGCCGCCAATCGATTCCCGGTACGGGCTGCACCGAATTGGAATTGATGGTGTCGGTAACGCCGGCGCGGCTTGCGGTGCTGCGATGGATGGTGCCGTAGAAGGTCGGAACCGCATCGCCGCCCTGGCCTTCGAAGATGTCGATCTCGCCCAACGGCTCGGATTCCGGGTGAATATGCGCCCGCGCCGATGTCATCCAGATTGCCGGCCAGGAGCCGGGACCGGGATCCCATCTCACCTTGAATTCGAAATAGCCGTGACGCCAAACCCGCGCCCGGCTGTGGTCGAGCGCCAGGGTTTGAATCGAAGTCTCGCACGGCATTTCGGTTTGCGACGGCAACCATTTCAGGGTCAAGCCATCGGGCCCGGTGGTGATTTGGGATTGGGGCGGAATGTGCTTGTCCCAATCCAAGCCCTGATACCAGCGATGAATCCCGCCGCCATCGGGCGAAAGATCAAAATTCTGGAAATCCTCGCTGAAAACCAGATGCGTATAGCCCGCCTGCGTCGCCTGGCAGGGAATATCCGGCGGACAGGAAGCATTTTGGGCGTGCGCCGGCGCCGCAAGCAATGCAGCGAATAAGAATCCCGCGATGAATTTAGTCACCATGGCGTCACAGTCGTAAGGGCATATCGATTCAACGCCGCTTGCAATCAAATTGAAACAGCACAAATCGTCGCGCGGCCCAAGCGGCACGGGAATTCATTGGAAACGTGGAAGCGGAATTTAAGTCTCGGAAATGCGCCCGAGCAGAAGCGCGTGAAGGGCGGGATCGGCGGCGACGACGCAGGAATGTCCGGCGCCGGAATAGTGAAGGGACTGGCCCTTGGAATCGGTGATTTTCCCGCCGGCCTCGGTGAGCACAAGCTGGGCCGCCGCCAAATCCCAATCGTTCTTCGGGGCCAGCGCCACGACCGCACCGGCTTTGCCCGCGGCAACCAGGGCGATCTTGTAGGCGATGGAACCGATCGGCGTCATTTCGCAGCCGACGAAAGCGCCGCGCTCGCAAAGCTTCTGAAATTCGCGCCAGGAAACCAGCATCTTGGTCCCGGCGATCGAGTTATGCCGCGCCACATGAAGAGGCTCGCCATTGAGCCGCGCGCCGCCGCCGGCGATCGCTTCGAAGAATTCGCCGGTTGCCGGGTTGAACACAACGGCTGAGTGTGGCGTGCCTTCGGCAATCACCGCCACCGACACCGCGAATTCCGGGCGCCCGCGCAGGAAAGAACGCGTTCCAT
>JBGOXX010000218.1:0-2926 GCA_041479345.1 Alphaproteobacteria bacterium | reverse complement strand
TGGACCCGGCCGACGACCTCCTCTTCTCCGGCATGGGTGCTCGACGCGAGCCAACGCGGCCTTGTCCCGGTCAGCGCCGAAAGCCGGGTCAATTCACTGCCGTCGGCGGGAAGCGGTGCTGCGGCGAATTTCAGATTTCCCGGAGCATCGACGCGCTTGGCGCCGAGCTTGCGCAGACGTTCGGCTTCGGCTTCGCTTTGCGCGAGGCAGAGATCGAAGCAATCGAGAATCGGGCGGATGAGCGAGGGAAGCCAGCGCCAGCGCGAATAGGTGCGGGGCGAGATTCGCGCATTGACGAGAACGAGTTTTGTTCCCCGCCGCCGCATCTCGGTCAGCGCATTGGGCCAGAATTCGGATTCGATCCACAGTGCCAAGTCCGGCCGCCAGTGATCGAGAAATTTTTGGACGCAAGAAAGCCGATCGACCGGCGCATATTGATGGAAAGCGCGATCGGGCAATCGCTGGGCCATGAGGGCTGCGGACGTTACCGTGCCGGTGGTCACCAAAATATGCAGGGCCGGATTATCCGCCAAAAGGCGGTCGATCAGCGACAGCACCGACAGCGATTCGCCGACACTCGCCCCGTGAATCCAAATCAGCGGGCCGATCGGTCTTGCGACTCCGGTGCAGCCGAATCGTTCGCCGATGCGCGCCCGCTCCTCCTTGCCGGCGGCCATGCGCCGTTCCAGGACTGTATCGATGAGCGGTGCGGCGACCGCCGACAGTCCGCGATAGAGCGTCAACATCATTTTGCGCCACCCGACACTCTTGCCGCTGGGGGGGCGCCCTCCGGCCGAGTGTTTGCCGGAACCGGCTTATCGCCGGTCCATTCCTCGCCGTCGGGCGCAACCGCAGCAACGCCGCACAACCGATCGGCCCGGTCGGTCACATCATTGAGGGTTGCCTCGATCGCGCGTCTTGCCGCATCCAGCGCGTTATCGTCGGCCTTCGGATCGACGGTGATCGGCTCGCCCCAAACGAAAGCGCCACGACCGAACGGAAAGGCGAAGGCAAATCGGTCCCAGCTCGCCATCAACCGCCGCGGCCTGCAGGAAAAGGCGGCGGGAATGACGGGAACGCCGGCCAATCTTGCCACCTGGGCGATGCCGATGCTGGCGCGCATGCGCGGACCCTGCGGCCCATCCGGCGTAATTCCGATGCAATCCCCGTTGCGGATCGCCCGGACCATCGATCGCAATGCGGCGCCGCCGCCTCGAGACGACGAGCCGGCAATGGTATCGATGCCGAAATGGGCGACGGTGCGGGCGATGATCTGGCCGTCGCGATGCTGGGAGATCAGCATGTGAATGGGCACTTCGCGATCCCAGCAATAGGGCATCATCAACAGCCGCCCGTGCCAGAAGCACAAAATAAACGGGCGTTTCTGCCGCCAGAAGGCCCTGGGAATTTCGCCGCCTTCGACTTGCCAGCTCCCGGTCTTACGGACAAAACGGATATAAAGGGCGGCGAGCGCGCAGAGGGCGCGCTGAGCGGCATCGCTTTGAAGAATCCGTTTGCGCAGCGTCACGAGGAGACGATTTGCACGCGCGAGGTTCCGGCTTCCCGCGTCTCCTCGGCGAATTGCAGGGCATAGAGTCGCGCATAGGTCCCGCGACGCGCCAAGAGTTCTGCATTGGTGCCGCGCTCGGTCACCCGGCCCTCTTCGATGACATAGATGAGATCGGCGGCGGTGATGGTGGAAAGCCGGTGAGCGATGACGAGGGTGGTGCGCCCTTTCATCAATTCGGCGAGAGCCGCTTGAACTTGGCGTTCGGATTCGGTGTCCAAAGACGAAGTCGCCTCATCGAGCAACAAGATCGGCGCGTTCTTGATCATGGCGCGGGCGATCGCGATCCGCTGGCGCTGGCCGCCGGAAAGTTTGACGCCGTGCTCGCCGACCGGCGTGTCATAGCCTTCCGGGAGATTGACGATAAAATCGTGGGCGGCGGCGCGCTTGGCGGCTTCGATGATGTCGTCCTCGCTGCAGCCCCAGCGGCCATAGGCGATGTTGGCGCGGACCGTATCGTCGAAGAGGGAGATCTCCTGGCTGACCAGGGCGATATTGGCGCGGAGCGACGCAAGCGATGCATCGCGTACATCCATGCCGTCGACGAGAATCCGCCCGTCCTTGACGTCGTAAAAGCGCGGAATGAGATTGAGGATGGTCGATTTGCCCGCCCCCGAAGGCCCGACCAGGGCCACGGTTTTTCCCGCCGGGACACGAAGCGAGACGTCATGAAGGGCGTGACCGTCCGGTCCGTAGGAAAACGACACGCGGTCGAAATCGATCTGGCCTCTTTTCGCCACCAGGGTATGCGCATGCTCACGATCGGTAATCTCCGGCTCGATATCGAGCATGGCAAAAACGCGGTCGGCGGCGCCCAAGCCTTCCTGCAGAAAAGTGTTGAGACTGCCGAGCGCCTTCATCGGCTGATAGGCGGCGATAAACGCAACCAAAAAGGCGATAAACGCCCCCGTCGTGGTATGGCCGTGAACCACCTGACTGCCGCCGTAATAGATGATGGCCGCCGCCCCGATGACGCCCAAGCTCTCCATCAGTGGCCTGCCGACGGCGCGCACCCGCGCGGCTTTGAAATTCTGGCGGAACACGGCGCCGATGATCTTGCTGGCGCGCGCCTGTTCGTATTGCTCCATGCCGTAGGCCTTGACATGCCGCGCCCCTTGGAAGGTTTCGCTGAGCAACGTGGCGAGATTGCCGATTTCGGCTTGGGTATTGGCGGACACGCGCCGGATTTTCCGGCCGATACGGACGATCGGCAATACCGCAATCGGGAAGATAATGAACACGGCGAGCGAAAGCCGCCAATCGGTCGACAGCATCACGCCCATAAGACCAAAGAGGGTCAAGAGTTCGCGGCCAATGGAAATGAGCACGTTGGAAACCGCCGCGCGCAGCAGGTTCACG
>JBGOXX010000217.1:0-2955 GCA_041479345.1 Alphaproteobacteria bacterium | reverse complement strand
CGTCTTTGTCATCTGGCCGGAGACCGCGATGCCGTTTCTGGTGGATCAAGACCCGAACGCACGAGCGGCGATCGCCGCCGTCGTTCCGGAAAACGGCCTGGTCATCACCGGCGCACCCCGGGCGACGCCGCCCGATAGCGAACCCTTCCAAGTGTGGAACGGGATCGTCGCCGTCAATGAGCGGGGCGAAGTGGTGGGGGGCTACAACAAATTTCATCTCGTGCCCTTTGGCGAGTATCTTCCGCTTCGCAAATTTATCCCGGTTTGGCTCGGGCTTTCCAAACTGACCCCCGGCACGACGGATTTCTCCGCGGGGCCGGGACCCGAGACGTTGCATCTGCCCGGTCTGCCGCCCATCGGTCCGCTCATCTGTTACGAAATCATTTTCCCGGGAGAAGTCGCCGACGAGAATGACCGGCCCGGTCTTTTCGTGAATGTGACCAACGATGCGTGGTTTGGCACCTCATCAGGTCCGTACCAGCATTTCGAAAGCGCCCGGTTTCGCGCCATCGAGGAAGGCGTGCCGGTGGCGCGTGCCGCCAATACCGGTATATCGGGGGTGATTGATCCTTGGGGCCGGGTGATCGCGAGGCTCGGACTCAATCGCCAGGGCTCGATCGATGCACCGTTGCCGCAGGCGCTGCAAAATGCCACAGTTTTCGCACGCCTCGGCAACTATACAATCCTTCTCCTCATGGCTGGCGCCGTGGTATTTGCGGTGTTAAGATACCGCAGCCAGTGAGACATAATAGATTTACTACTCAAAGGCGCGGTGGCTTCGATAAAAGTGCCGCAATCGTTGACGCTAGTAGACTCCGAGTATAGAACATACGCCCGTATGAGGTGTCGAACCCAACAACGATAGGGGTCGGACAGCGCCGGAAACTCCGGAGCGCATTCCGGCGTTGAGGATAACGTGAACGAAAGCGCCCATCGAAAAACCGGACGGTCTCGTCTCGGCAAACCAAATCCCGTCGATATCCATGTCGGCAGTCGGGTGCGTCTGCGCCGCACGCTTCTGGGGCTGAGCCAAGAGAAGCTCGCCGCCGCCATCGGGCTCACCTTCCAACAAGTGCAAAAATACGAGCGCGGCGCCAATCGCATCGGGGCCAGCCGGCTTTTCGAATTGAGCCGGGTGCTCGATGTGCCGGTCTCTTTCTTCTTCGACGATATGGCGGCCGATGTCGCTTCGCGCCACGGTTCGGCGGGGGGATTGGGGGAGCCGGGGCAAGCCCCCTTTGAAACCGACGCCCTTGCCAAGCGCGAGACCCTCGAATTGGTCCGCGCCTATTATCGGATTACCGATCCGCAGATCCGCAAAAAGGTTGCCGAATTGGTCAAGACGATGGCCGCCAACGAAGCGGAATCGGATTCAGGCCGGCCGCCGCCCAAAGGTTCCGGCCGGCGCTAGCCTTTATCACGACCGAAAATCCTTGACGCTGGGCCCGAAGACGGCAACATGTGCGCCTTCGGCGCGGCCCCCTAAGCGTGTTTTGCGTGGGGCATGTGCCGGGTGGGCGACATCTTCTGCAACATCTTCTTTGAGAGTGCCGGGCTGTCATGCGCGATTACGTATTCACGAGCGAATCGGTTTCCGAAGGTCATCCCGACAAAGTTTGCGATCGCATTTCGGACGCGATCGTAGACGCCTATCTTGCCGCTGATCCGCACTCGCGGGTCGCCCTCGAAACCCTGGCGACGACAAATCGTGTCGTGCTGGCCGGGGAAGTGCGCGGGCCGAAATCGGTCACCCATGAGGAAATCGAGAACGTCACGCGCAGTGCTGTGCGCGACATCGGATACGAGCAAGCGGGGTTTCACTGGAAGACCGCGACGATCGAAAATCTGGTTCACGAACAATCCATCGACATCGCGCGCGGCGTGGACGCCGCCGGGAACAAGGACGAAGGGGCCGGCGATCAGGGCATCATGTTCGGTTACGCCTGCCGTGAAACCGACGCTCTCATGCCGGCACCCATTCACTACGCGCACAGCATTCTTCGCTCGCTCGCCGAGGCGCGGCATTCGGGTGCGGCACCTGAGCTCGGTCCCGACGCCAAGAGCCAGATCACGCTTCAATATGTGAACGGCAAGCCGCAACGGGCCACGGCGGTCGTCGTCTCGACGCAACACAGCGAGAGCGTCGATCAGGACCGGGTGCGCGAAATCGTGCGGCCCCATGTCACCAACGTTCTGCCCCAGGGCTGGATGTGCGCGGAAGAGGATTTTTACGTCAATCCGACGGGGCGTTTCGTCATCGGCGGACCCGATGGCGATTGCGGCCTGACCGGGCGCAAGATCATTGTCGATACCTATGGCGGCGCTGCGCCTCACGGCGGCGGCGCGTTCTCGGGCAAGGATCCGACCAAGGTCGATCGTTCCGCCGCGTATGCGGCTCGCTATCTGGCCAAGAACGTGGTGGCAGCGAATTTGGCCGAGCGGTGCCTGATTCAGCTTTCCTATGCCATCGGCGTCTCGCACCCGATTTCGGTTTTCATCGATACCTACGGCACGGGCCGCGTCGATGAAGAGCGTCTTTCTAAGGTGCTGTGCGAATTGATGAATCTCTCGCCCCGCGGCATCCGCGAGCATTTGAAACTCAATCGTCCGATCTATGCGCGCACAGCGGCCTACGGTCATTTCGGCCGGGCCCCCGAGCCGGACGGCGGGTTTTCGTGGGAGCGGCTCGATCTCGTTAAGGATTTGGGCGCCGAGTTCGGCAAGGCCTGATTACGTCCGGAGCACCGGTCATGACCATGCCGGTATCCGGAATTTCGCGGCTTCTTTACGGACGCAAGCGCGGGCGAAAGCTTCGCCCCGGTCAGCAGACGCTGTTCGACGACATGCTGCCGAAGCTCCGCGTCGAAATTCCCCCGCCCGGTAAAAAGCTCGATCCGGCGTTTCTGTTCGCGCCGCCGCGGCGTCAATTGTGGTTGGAAATCGGTTTTGGCGGCG
>JBGOXX010000216.1:0-2975 GCA_041479345.1 Alphaproteobacteria bacterium | reverse complement strand
TTTATATTTTGAGCCAGCGCCGTTGATCCCGTGGCGTCGACATTGATCGCCGGGCCCGTGGGCGTCTGCTGAATGAGGACCGACGCGGTGTTCGTGCCGGTACCCTGGGTCATGCGCGGATCGCCGACCGCGGTCACGAGATTGCCGGCGGTGATGGACGCGCTGGAGCCGATCGTAACAGCGATGTGACCGGCGGTGACGCCGCCGCCGCTATCGAATTCGTAGGTCGCGCCGTCGATGACGACAGTGTCGCCATCCGCGGGCTGCGAATTGAAATCGAGGCGCCCGCCCGCAGCATAAGCCTGGCCTGTCGAATTTTTCAGCGTGATCTGGGCGCTGCCGGCCGGGGGCGCGATATTCAGATTCCAATTGTTGGACGAGGCTTTGCTCCAGGTCCAGGCGAGATTGTGGGAAATGCCGAGCGAATCGTAGATCACGATATTGGTGTTCTCGACTTGGCCGTTTGGCGCGGCGGCAGGCAGATTGGCGCCGACCGCGATTTGCGATGTCGCCGAGGCGCTGCCCTTGATCACGTTGACGTTGGCGGTCTGAAGATCCTGGGTCGTGCTGGTGTCGATGCCGGGCAATACTTTGCCGAGCGCATCGGTGGGCCAACCTTGTAGGTAGAACCCACCGGTATTTACCAGATTGCCGTTGAGATCGGTGACGAACGATCCGGCACGGGTGAAGAGATCGACGCCACTGGTGCCGCCCGCCACATTGCTATTGACGACAAAGAATCCCTGGCCGGTGATCGCGACATCGGTCGGCGAACTCGACGACTGCAATAGGCCCTGCTGATCGATGAGCTGTTTCGGATGCGACAGCACGCCGCCCGAAGAATAGTTGGTGTCCGTGATCTGGTTCGTGACGAGCGTCGAGAACTGGTTGACCGTGGCTTTGTAACCGACGGTGTTGATGTTCGAGATGTTGTCGGAAATGATCGACAACGTCTGACCCTGGGCCTGGAGGCCAGTCACGCCGGAAAACATTGCGCCGAAAAGACTCATCTTACGTCTCCTTGATCCTGCTTAATTCCGAACCTGTTTCTCATTTGGCCCTTGGGGCCCAGTCCGTTGTGTACGATTCGACTATTGCGAGCTCGCGCTTTGCATCGCGGCGTTCGGCTGGCGCACCGAAAGAACGTCCGAAAGCGCCACTGGGCCGTTCGGCGTGCTGAGCATCGGGACACCGCTGTTGAACGAAACGCCGTTGATAAGATTGAACGCGTCGATGGTGCCTGAAACCGCATTGTTACTCGAATCGACCGCGGTGACCTGAGCCTTGTACTGGCCATCGGGAAGTTGTGTGCCGTCGTCGGCCTTGCCGTCCCACACCAATGGATGGGCGCCTGTGGCCGTCTCCCCGGGCATGGTACGCACGGTTTGTCCGTCGCTGTTGACGATGCTGATCGTGGTCGAAGCCGCAGCGTTCGAAAGCGTGTAATCCCATTCCGCGCTGCCGCCTTGCAGCGTCGCGACATTGCCCTGAGCTTCCGCCAATTTGCCAAGCATCGTAACGCTGGTCATGGCTTGGCCGGCGTTCTGGGCCGTAATCAAATTCTTCAAATTGGAATTCGTCTGGACCTGCTGCTCGACCTGGCTGAACTGCGCGAGCTGGCTGGTGAACTGCGTCGCGTCGATCGGGTTGAGCGGATCCTGATTGGCGAGCTGGGTCGTCAAAAGCTTCAGGAAGCTGTCGAAATTCGCGGTGTTCTGGGCGCTCGCGGTCGCTGGATCGGACGAGGTCGCCCCCGCCGCGCCGGTCGTGGTGACCTGGCTTCCCGTTACGTTGCTGACTGAGGTCATGGCGCTCTCGCCTCCTAAACTTGAATGTCGATGCCGCCGCGGGCTGCCGCAGCGCTATAAGCGATGGCTGCGGAACTCAAGGCCGGCGTATCGGATGAAATGATGTCGGGAACGCCCGCGGGAGCCGAGTTTGAAAAGCTCTGCGGCAGGCTGTTCTGTCCTTGGTTGCTCAGATTGAAGCTGAGACTTCCCGAGTCGGCGCGCAAACCTGCATCGTTCAAGGCCTGTTGAAGCGTACCGGCATCGCGGCGCAGAAGATCAAGCGTGTCTTGGCGGTCGGCGGCGATCACCGCATTGACCTGGCCGTTGTGGGCGACTTGAAGCTGGACGTCGATACGTCCCAAGGATTCCGGCTTCAACTGGATGTTGATCTTGTCCAAACCGTCGGTAGCCGCCTTGGTAATCTGCACCGCGACTTGATCGAGATTGGCGACGCTCAAAGGCGTGTTCACATTGGGTTGAGCGCCGTGAAGAAGGGCGAGAGTCGAGGCATCGGTGCGGATATCCGGACCGTGCACGATCGTTCCCGGCGCGAGAACGGTATTGTTGACTGCTTGCTGCTGATTTTGATTGGGCTGCGACGCATCCGTCGTCGCCTTCTGCTGGGATTCGGTGTCGCCCATGAGCTGCTGCAGCGAATCGATATGAATCGACGCTATGCCGTCGGATGACGCCTTGCCATCGCCCGCGGTCTTGTCCGCCGTCGCCGATTTATCGCTCGGCGTTAAGGTCAGGGCCGTTGCCTCTTGTTGAGAATTCGAGGCGGCCGCGTCATCGCTGCGCACGGGTGCACGGCTCGCCGGCGGCTTCGATACCAAGGTCTTGCTCGCATCGACGACGGTAACGTCCGCCGCCAGCTGGCCGAAACCGGCTCCGGCTTTCGGATCGGCGCTCTGGCCCGCATTCTGGTCGTCAGTGTCTTGCGATGGATCGGTCGAATTCGGCGTACCGGCGGCGGCCGGGGTGACCGGCGTCAAAGCGGAAGCTTGGGCGTTGGCGTTGGCGGAAGCTTGGGCGTTGGCGTTGGCGGAAGCTTGGGCGTTGGCGTTGGCCGAAGCTTGCGGAGTCAGTCCGGCCGCGGTAGCTGCGGCTTGCTTGGCGGAAGCATCGCCGTCGCCCTTCGCGGGCGCCGAGGCGTTCGCCGTATCGGCAGCCGGCGGCGCAATA
>JBGOXX010000215.1:0-3009 GCA_041479345.1 Alphaproteobacteria bacterium | reverse complement strand
CGGCTGACCGGCACCGGCACGCGAAGCTCGGCCAGAAATTCGCGCAATCCGGAAACCAATATCTCGCGGCAGAGAATGACGAGGGCGGGGAGCACGCTCCACCCCGCGATCCGTCCGAACGCGACCAAAAGCAGAATAACCGAAGCGACCAGAAGCTTGTCGGCGACCGGATCGAGGAATCGCCCCAGGGCCGAAATCTGGCGGCGGGTGCGGGCGAAATAGCCGTCGAAATAATCGGTGATGCCGGCCAGCGTGAACAGACCGAGGGCGACCCATCTCGCGCCTTCGCCCGGAACGAAGAACAGGGCGACGAGCACGGGAATAACGAGGATCCGCGATAGGGTCAGCAGATTGGGAAGGCTTGTGATCATGTCAGGAACCTGGGGCGGTCGGCAGCCGCCACCGCCATTCTATCCGGCCTATCCACCGCCGTGGAAGTGATCATAAATCTTTTTGGCGACGGTCCGGCTGATGCCGTCGACCGCTTCGAGATCGGCAAGCCCGGCACCGGCCACATTACGGGCCGAGCCGAAGTGGTGAAGCAAGGCGCGTTTGCGATTGGCGCCGATGCCTTGGATCTCATCGAGGACCGAACGGCCGATCGCCTTGGACCGCTTGGCGCGATGGGCGCCGATGGCGAAGCGATGGGCTTCGTCCCGCAGCCGTTGCAGGAAATAAAGCACAGGGTCCTGGGGATCGAGGCTGAAGGGTTCGCGATGGGGCAGGAAAAACCGCTCATGCCCGGCATTGCGGTCCGGCCCTTTGGCGATGGCGACGGCCGCCATATTGGCCACGCCAAGATCGGCCAGGACTTCGCACGCGACCGAAAGCTGCCCGGCCCCTCCATCGATCAGGATCAAATCCGGCCAACTGCCGGTGGTCCGTTCCGGGTCTTCTTTCAGTGCCCGGGAGAAGCGGCGGGTCAGAACCTCGCGAAGCATGGCGTAATCGTCACCGCCCCGTGGAGCAGGCTTGAGCGCGGGTTTCACGGGCTTTTTGGGAATAGCGGGGCCGGGAATAGCCAGAATGAAGGGTTCGCCCATGGCGTCGCTGAAACCGCTCGGCGGCGGAGCCGCGTGGCCTTCTTTGTCACCGTCCGGCGTTTCGTCTTCCTTCTTTTCGTCCAGGCCCCGAATCGTGAATTTCCGATAGGCGTTTTTGATCAGGCCTTCGGGGCCGGCGACGATCATCGCCCCGACCGCATGGGTGCCGGAGACGTGGCTATTGTCATAAACCTCGATCCGCTCGGGCGGGGCCTCGAGGCCGAAGACTTCCGTCACCCGTTCCAAGAGACGGCGCTGGGTGGCGCTTTCCGCCATCCGCCGGCCGAGGGCCTCCCGGGCATTGTTGAGCGCATTGGTCACCAGTTTCTTTTTGGCTCCCCGGGTCGGACACAGAAGCCTGACGCGCCGCCCGGCCAGGGACGACAGGGCTTCTTCGAGCACCTTGGGCTCGCCCGGCCGGTGGCTGAGCAAGATGAGGGGTGGCGGGGTAATCCCGGCATAGAACTGGCCGAGAAAGGCGGTCAACACCTCGGCTGCCGGAACCTGCGGATCGTGTTTCGGGAAATACGAACGGTTGCCGTAATTGCGCCCGCCGCGAAAAAAGAAAACCTGAATCGCAGTTTCACCGCCGGCTTGATAAGCGGCAATGACGTCCGCATCGCCGAGCTTCGGCAAGTTGATGTCTTGCCGCGATTGGATTTGAGTCAGCGCGCGGATGCGGTCGCGAAAGAGCGCCGCCCGTTCGTAATCGAGGGCCGTACTCGCTTCGTCCATGCTTTTGGCGAGGCGCTGTTGAATATCGACGCTCTTGCCGGAAAGAAAATCCGTCGTCTCGCGCACCAGCGCCGCGTAATCCTCGCGCGTGACTCGGCCGACGCAGGGTGCAGCGCAGCGCTTGATCTGAAACAGCAGACAGGGCCGCGTGCGCGAATCGAAAACCGTGTCCGAGCAGGAACGCAGAAGGAAAGCGCGCTCCAAGGCGGCCATCGTATCGTTGACCGCGCCGGCCGAGGCAAAAGGCCCGAAATACCGGCCTTTCCGGCCCTGGGCGCCGCGATGCTTGGCGAGCTGCGGCCATTCGTGATCGGTGATGAGAATCGAAGGAAATGATTTGTCGTCGCGGAGCAGCACGTTGTAGCGCGGCTTCAATCGCTTGATGAGATTGCTTTCGAGAAGCAGCGCTTCGACTTCGGTATGCGTCGTCACCACTTCGAGCGTCACGGTCGCAGCAATCATGCGCTTTAGCCGGTGCGGAAGTTTGGCGATCTGCGTGTAGCTTAAAATTCGGCGTTTGAGATTCTTTGCCTTGCCGACATAGAGCGCCGCACCCGAAGCGTCTTGCATGCGATAGACGCCGGGAAGAGACGGGAGCGTCGCCAGCGCCGCGGCGATCACGGCGCGTCCGCGCTCCAACGGTCCGCGGATTTGTTTGGTCCCCCGGATTTGTTTTGTCCCCCGGATTTGTTTTGTCATCGTCAGGATCTAAAAAATCTTCGCTGTCGCGTCGGGTCTCTCATCGTTTTTTCGTCGCCCAGCGCTCGCACAATGTCTTCGCGTAAGTAGCTAACTCGTTGATCTGCAGCGGGAACATGGTTACAAAATTGTTAATATCCACGGAATCTGTGGATAACTCTGTTGATAACCGGGTCCTGTCATGATTTGACCCTAGCGGAATCTTCATTCTTGCGGCTTGCCTATTTTCTAGGCAAATAAGCCAAGCCATTGTTTCTCAAAACAAAACGTAAATTCTATGTGAAATTTTGGTGAAATTCTGCGATTCAAGCCGGAAAGGTAAACGATTCTCGGCAGAATTCTGCGGGTTGTGTAAAACTTCCCACTTTCAGGCTGGTTTCGAGTGCTGCTGTTCGGCCGCCCAATCGCCGCAAGGAACCTGCGCTTTTCCACCTCTCTTATTTTTCAACGACGCCGCC
This sequence comes from Alphaproteobacteria bacterium, assembly GCA_041479345.1. Taxonomy (GTDB): domain Bacteria; phylum Pseudomonadota; class Alphaproteobacteria; order DATDPM01; family DATDPM01; genus DATDPM01. The sequence goes on along the minus strand of JBGOXX010000215.1, from coordinate 74 downwards.
GCTATTCTTCGGCGATGATGCCGCGGGCCTGCGCCCAGCCGAGATGCTGGCCGCCATCGAGGGTGATCAATTGG
>JBGOXX010000214.1:0-3009 GCA_041479345.1 Alphaproteobacteria bacterium | reverse complement strand
ATCAGGTCTTCTCTTCGCGCTGGTGATTCTTTCCCTAGCACTTCACCTCGGCCGCTAATTCGCAAAAATCGGCCGCGTTGGCGGCCGTCCTTCACAAGATTTTGATGCCCCAGTTTCGCCACAGTCGGAACTTCGGGGTCGTTTTGCGCGTTTTCCGATCCCATATGACTCGCTTACCCCACATTGGTGGGCCCCACATTGGTGGGTCGGTTGACGCTTGGTCGTTTGGATCAGGCGACTGGAGGTATCATGAGAACCGCAATATTGACGGCAACGGCTATGTTGATCCTGGGTGCGACGACCGTCGCACGGGCGGATCAGCAGTCCACGAAGCCGATAAGCTGTCTCACCTATCTTGCTCAATTCGAAGGCGAGCTTCCCTTTCATGTTGGCGATGCGCGGGTGGGCGAGGCCCAGGCGATCGCCAGCGAGGGTCGAAAGCTGTGTCTCGCCGGCGACGAAACGACGGCTCAAGTCGATCTGAAACAGGCGCTTGCCGTCATCGGCGTGACCCCGGCTGGCGCAACAGCGCCGGCGTCGGTCACAATGATGCAAGAGGCCGAACGGCCGCATTAATCTCGGACGGCTATCGCATCGAGTAATGGATGCAGTGACCAAGGAGAGGGGCGTGCAGCGATGCACGCCCTTTTTTTGCCGTATCAATTCGTCGTCGATTTCCGGGGGAGGGGGCTTGTCAGCGCTCGCGGGTCCTGCCACAACATCGCGCGTCCGGCGCCATGATGGCCGAGTATTCGCATCAGAATTCAGAATGTCAGAAGGGTGGTTCCATGCGTAACGCGATCGTTAAAACGAGTGTTCTTGTGCTCGGCCTTGTTGCCGCCGCAGGCGCGGCGCGGGCGGATAGCGCGGCCCCAGAAGGGGCGGCGGCAAAGGGGCAATGCGTAAGCTTGAACCAAACGATTGAAAAGCTTCAAACGGATGCCAGCAGCATGGACCAGCTCACCGAAAGCCAGGTCAAGGATCTGAACAAGGCCTTCACCGCCGCTTATCCCGGAGCCCATCTCGTCGATGCGGATCAGGCGTTGGTTTTCCATCACACCGAGGATCCGCACAATGCCTGGCTGGTGCTGTTCAAGGGCGGCTGCGCGGTGCGCCAAGGTTATCTCCAGGAGAAAGTCTATCGCCAGGCGCTGGGCCTTCCGCCCGACGAACCGCTCGCGCCGGAGCCGGAAGTCGGCAAGATGAACGCCGGACACTAGGACTATGTAAACAGGGCCCTGGCGCTTTTCGCTCCCGCTTTCTCCACCCGCCCATTTTCTTCACTCGCCCGCTTTCCTCACCCGCCCGCATTCTTCACCCGAATGTGAAGGCCCGTGTGCACGGCGCGGCTTGGCGCGGCACGGCGCCGGGCCCATTTCTTTCCTGTCTTCTCAATGATCCGTGGTGAGGCGTTTCATGGAAAAAGCCACATTCGCCGCCGGCTGCTTCTGGGGTATCGAGGCCCGTTTCCGCGAGACTGAGGGAGTCGTCGAAACCTCCGTCGGCTATACCGGCGGAAAGCTGGACAGTCCCACCTATCACGACGTCTGTTCGGGAACGACCGGTCACGCGGAGGCGGTGCAAGTCACCTTCGACCCGATGCGCGTGAGCTACGAAGAGTTGCTGGATATTTTTTGGGGAATTCACGATCCGACGACACCCAACCGCCAGGGACCCGATGTCGGCGAGCAGTACCGGTCCGCGATCTTCTTCCACAGCCCGGAACAGGAACGCGCCGCACGCGAATCGAAGGCGCGGCTCGAGGCGTCAGGCCGCTTCAAGCGTCCGATCGTGACCCAGATCGTTCCTGCGGTGCCGTTCTGGCCGGCGGAAGAATATCATCAGCGCTATCTCGAAAAGCGCGGGCTCGCGGTTTGCCACATCTGATCGTCGTTTAGGGCATCAGTCCGGCCGGCGCTTCTTCGAGCGGGCGCACTTCGACCGGCACTGCCTTGAGTTTTTCGAATACCGCGCGGGTGCGATGGAGCGGCCACCAGTCGTATAAAAACGCCTGGAGCGGCCGCCACATCGCAACCCAGCCCGCGATCAACAGGCCTTCGGCGACAATTTGCTGGAGCGTTTCCCGGCCGAACGCGAAGACGAGTTGACGAAGCGCGGTGCACGCGAAGAGAAAACCAAGCCCGATCGCCAGCGTGGTCCGGGCGTCACGTCGATAATGCCGGATCTGGCGCTGGGCCATCATCAGCCGGTAATCGAAATAATTGTGGATCGCGTCGCCGAGGCTGATCGTCTGGGTCGCCGCCATTCCCTCGCGCGGCAAATAGAAAATCAGCTTGATCGGGTCCGAGAGCGGCAGATCCTGGGCCGAGCCGATGATGTAGGCCTCCACTTCGTTGTCGAGACTGCGTTCCGGAAACGGCGCCGGATCGAATGAATCGAAGAGCTGATGAATACTGTTGAGCCGCATCTCGATGAGATGGGCTTCGCCTTCCCGGCGATAAAGAACGCGGTCTTTCGCCACCTTCGTTTGCCCCTATTTGCAGATCATTCGAGCCGGGTCGTCCGGATCGTCGATCGTGCCGATTTTGATGAAACGCGCTGGAGTCATGACGGCACCTGAATGGGTCGCGGTTCCAGATTACCAGCCGGCACGGCTCTTGGCCGAAGAAACTGACGGCCGTCCGGCCACAAAAAGCCACGCCATTTTGCCGCAGGCCCCCGGAATTGCAGGCCGCCAAGACGCGTCTATCTAACGCTTAATCAATCATGATCTTGATTCGCGCCAGGCGCGACAGGGAGGCTTTCATGAAATCAATCCTCATGGCAGCGGCGCTGCCCTTGATGCTTGCAGGGCTCACGCCGCCAATGCCTGCCATAGCTCACCCGGCTTCGCCGCTTTCGGGAAGCGGCGGCAGTTCGAGTACGAGCCAGAGCTTGAGCGCGACACCTCTGTCCCGTTAGCGGCAAGGAATCTGAGGGAAAAGAAATTCGGCCGGCTTCGAATCGGGGGGCAGACCGAAGCCGGCCGAAGGTGCGGTCAGGGAGGGT
>JBGOXX010000213.1:0-3038 GCA_041479345.1 Alphaproteobacteria bacterium | reverse complement strand
CGATTTCTGGAAGCTCGCGATCAAGCCCGGCCATCCCATCGCCTTCGGCCGCGTCCACGCCAAAGGTCATAACGCGGCCTTTCTCGGCCTGCCGGGAAATCCGGTGGCGGTCATGGTGACGTTCCTGCGCATCGTGCGTCCGGCGATTTTGCGCCTGGCCGGGGCGAGCCCAACGGCGCCGCTCATTTTCCGCGTCCCCGCCGATTTTGCCTTCAAGAAGACGCGCGAGCGGGTGGAATGGATTCGCGCGCAATTGGCGCCCGATGCCGGCGGGCGCCTCGTCGCGCGCAAGCACCCGAAGGATGGCTCCGGAGTTTTGACCGCGATCGCCGAATCCGACGGGTTGGTGGAACTTGTCGAATCCGTGCGCGAGGTGAAGCCCGGCGACCTCGTCGATTTTCTTCCCTTCAGCGAGGTGATGGGATGAAAATTCTCTACTTCGCCTGGATCAAGACCAAGATCGGAATCGCCAATGAGGATGTCGACCCGCCGGCGACCGTGACCGACGTCGCCTCGCTCATCGCCTGGCTCAAGACGCGGGGTAGTGGATTCGCCGATGCCCTGAAGGACCCGCGGGTGGTGCGGGTCGCGGTCAATCAGGAGTATGTGAAAACCAATCATCCGCTGCGGGCGGGCGATGAGATTGCCTTGTTCCCGCCGGTGACCGGAGGCTAAGCCGTGATCCGGATTCAGCGCGAAGACTTCGATGTCGGCGCCGAGCTGGCGGCACTCACCAAAGACAATCCGAAGATCGGCGGCTTGGCGGTTTTCGTCGGGCTGGTGCGCGACGTGGCGGGGGATCAGCCGGCCGGGCAAAAAGTCCGGGCCATCAGCCTCGAACACTATCCCGGCATGACCGAAAAGAAGCTCGCCGAGATCGAAGCGGAAGCGCAAAAGCGCTGGCCACTGGAAGCGACGTTGATCATCCACCGTATCGGCGAATTGGAGCCGGCCGACCGTATCGTGCTGGTCGCCGCCGCATCATCCCACCGCGATGCGGCTTTCGAAGCCTGCCGGTTCCTGATCGATTGGCTGAAGACGAAGGCGCCGTTCTGGAAAATGGAAGATAAGGCCGGCGCGCAAGTATGGGTCGAATCCCGCGACAGCGACGATCTAGCGGCCGCGCGCTGGAACACGAAGCGCGGCTGATCCTTTTTAGGATCGGAGATTTTCAGGCAGCCGAAGCGGCGCTCGCGGTTTCGGGGGCGCGCACCAGGCGCTCGTAATCTTCCACCAATTGCCGCGTCACCGGCCCGACCGTGAATTTATAGGGGCCGATCTCGCCAACCGCCGTCACTTCGATCGCCGTACCGGCCAAAAACACTTCCTGGGTCTTGGCGAATTCTTCGGGAGCGATCTGCCGTTCGACCACCTTGATGCCCCGCGCCTTGGCAAGCCCGATCACCGTCTGCCGGGTGATGCCGTCGAGGAAGCAATCGGGAATCGGCGTATGCAGCTCGCCATTCTGGACCAGAAAAATATTGGAACCGGTCGATTCAGCAACCAGCCCGCGATAATCGAGCATCAGCGCATCGTCATAGCCGGCGTCTTCCGCCGCGTGCTTGGAGAGCGTGCAGATCATATAGAGCCCTGCCGCCTTGCTTTGGGTGGGGGCGGTATCGGGCGCCGGGCGCTTCCATTTCGCGATCGCCAATCTGAGGCCGCGTAGCCGCGCCTCGGCGCTGAAATAGGCGGGCCAGGCCCAGGTCGCGATTGCCACATGGACGCGGTTCTTGCGCGCCGAGACCGCCATCATCTCGCTGCCGCGCCAGGCAACCGGGCGGATATAGCCGTCGACGATTTTTTGTTCCGCCACCACGGCGCGGGTCGCCGCTTCGATATCGTCGTAGGAATAGGGGATTTCGAAGCCGAGTCCGCGGGCCGAGGCGAACAAGCGCTCGGTATGTTCGCGCAGCTTGAAGATCCGTCCGCCATAGACTCGCAAGCCTTCAAACACGCAGCTCGCGTAATGGAGCCCGTGATTGAGCACATGAACCTTGGCATCGCGCCAAGGCACCATCTCGCCGTTGAACCAGATGACGCCATCGCGGTCGTCGAAGGGAATGATGCTCAGATTGCTCATGATTCTTTTTTTGTCCCCCCACGGCTTCAATTCGCATTTAAATGGGCAACTAAATTAGCGAATTCCAGGCGCGGAATTTCTTCGACTCCGCATCTTGGTTCGCGTCTCAAAGCCGATATCGCAAGTATATTGCATAGGCTAACGTTATGCGGCATATATGTCAACATGGCTGACTTAAAATCCGTCGTAAATCCCTTGTTTTTGCGGGATGAGGAGCTTCGCCAAGGCATGGAGCTCCTGTTCTACGCTTATCGCGATTTCACCGCCGAACCCGATGCGATGCTGGCGAAATACGGCTTTGGCCGGGCACATCACCGGGTGATTTATTTCGTCGGGCGCAATCCCGGCATTACGGTTTCGGATTTGCTCGGAATTTTGCGCATCACCAAGCAAAGCCTGTCGCGGGTTCTTAGCCAGCTGGTCCGCGAAGGTTTCATCACCCAGCGGCCGGGAAGCCGCGATCGGCGTCAGCGTTTGTTGGAGCTCACCAACAGAGGCGTCGAACTGGAGCGCCAGCTGTCCCAGAATCAGCGCGAGCGCCTGGCCCGGGCCTACCGCCAAGCCGGCGCCGAAGCGGTGGAAGGCTTCCGCAAAGTCGTGACCGGAATCATCAACGAAATTGACCGGCCCAAGGTCGGCCGGCCGATCCCGCTTCGCGAGGCGCGCGGCCGCTAGGCCGCGGCAGGGGCGAGGCGCGCGGCCGTTATTAAGCTGCCGCAGGGGCGAGGCGCGCGGCCGTTAGGCTGGCCGGGGTGCCGCCGGGGGTTAGCTAGCCCGGAAACCCCAGGTATAATCCCGCCATGAATACCGATTCTCCGCATATCCTGGTGGTCGATGACGACACCCGGCTGCGCGGCCTGCTCCGCAAGTATCTTTCCGACAGCGGCTTCCGGGTCACGACGGCCGCCGGTGCTGCCGAAGCGCGCACCCATCTCGCCAGCTTCGCCTTCGATCT
>JBGOXX010000212.1:0-3103 GCA_041479345.1 Alphaproteobacteria bacterium | reverse complement strand
CTGTAGATCGGTCCGGTACGGCCGTGGAAACTGGAGAATAACGTGAAGTGATCGACCGCAATCGGCCCGGCGCGAAAGAGATTGTGATCGGCGATGAAATCGACCACCCGGGAGGCCGGTGCGTCCTTGAGTCTCGCCAGCGTCACATGAGGCAGGAATTTGCGTTCGTCCGGCGGCAGGCCCGCACGCACCACCGCCGATTCGATCTTATCGCGAAGAAAATTGAGCGCATTCGAGCGTTGGACCCCGACATGGACCAATCTGGCCGCACGCGCCGGTCCGAAATAGCCGATTCCTTTCAGGCGAAGCTCGAAAGGCGGCGCGGCGATGGCTTCCAACGACAAATCGATATCGTGAGCCAGGCCCTCCTCGATGTCGCCGATGAATCGCAGGGTGAGGTGCATATTCTGCGCCTCTATCCAGCGCGCGCCCGGAATTCCGCCGGCCAGCGCCGCAAGATTGAGGCGCACAGACTCGGGAAGCGCGATGGCAACGAACAAACGTATCATGGTGGTATCGCGAATTCGGTTGGTCGATTCGATCCTGATTAGGGGCTCGGATTCGGGTCGGTATTGTGGATTTGTTCGATCTCGGCAAGGATTTCGTCAGACAAACGAAAATCGATACTGGCAATATTCTCCGCCAATTGATCAAGCGTCGTGGCGCCAATGATGACGCTGGTCATAAAGGGCCGACTCGCCGCATAGGCGATAGCCAATTGGGCCGGGCTCATACCATGGCGTTCCGCGGCCGCGACATAGCTTTCGGTCGCCTGTTGGGCCCGGGCGCTGGTATAGCGCCGGTATTCGGGAAAGAGCGTCAGCCGCGCTCGCGCCGGCTTTGCGCCCTGTAAATATTTTCCCGTCAATACGCCAAAGCCAAGAGGCGAATAGGCGAGCAAGCCGCAAGACTCGCGAATGGCAATCTCTGCCAGCCCGATTTCGAAAGTGCGGTTGAGAAGGCTGTAGGGATTTTGAATTGAAACGACCCGGGGCAACGCCCGGCCTTGCGCCAATTGCAGAAACCGCATCAGGCCCCACGGCGTTTCATTGGATACGCCGATTTGCCGGACCTTGCCTGCTGCAATCAGGTCGGCCAACACGCCCAGTGTCTCTTCAATAGCAACCGAATCGTCGTTCGGCTTATGCACGTAACCGAGCGCTCCGAAGAAATTGGTGCGGCGGTCAGGCCAGTGCAGCTGATAGAGGTCAATGTAATCGGTTTGCAGGCGCTTCAAGCTGGCGTCGATGGCAGCGGTGATATTGCCGCGGTCCAGCTTGGTGCCGCCCGGGCGCAGCCACGTGAAATCGCGGCTCCGTCCGCTCACCTTGGTCGCGACAACAACCCGGTCGCGGTTGTTCCGGTTCTTCATCCAATTTCCGATGAACCTCTCGGTGCGGCCCTGAACTTCCGCCTTCACCGGGATCGGATACATTTCCGCGGCATCGAGGAAATTCACGCCGCGTTCGACGGCGGTATCCAACTGCTGATGCGCTTCCGCCTCGCTGTTCTGCTGGCCCCAGGTCATGGTGCCAAGGCAGATCGCCGAGACTTTGACGCTTCCGAGCGCCCGGTATTCCATGGGTGTCCTTCGAGAAAATTCTTCGGGAAAGAGAAGCGTTCTACAGGAACAAGGTCAAGATGCCGGTATACCCGTAGAGCCGGTTGTTGCAGATCTCGCCATTGGCCGAGAAGCCGACGAGGGGGAAAGAACCGAGTTCATCGCGGATGAGATCGAACTCGCGTTTCCCCGGCGGAAAAATCGCGGGGCCTCGGGCGACGCAAGCGACATAAACGCCGGCCTTGGGCGGCGATGAGATCCGGCGGTGGAGTTGGGACAACATATGAGTCATGTCCTCGGAAGCCGCCTGCTCGCCGCGGCGCACGAACATGATCTTGTCGCCCATCGAAACCTTTTCACCGATGACGACGAGGCCGCGCTCGGCATCGACGCCAATGAGATTGCGCACCAGATAATCGCCGGTATCGGAAGCGGTGACCGGCAGGGCCGCTTCGACTGATGCGATGCGCTCGGCGAAATCGTCGCCAATTTCTTCGCCGCTGTCTTGCGCCAGAACCGCCAACGCATCCTTGCCGTCGAGTTCCGACAGCACATTGCCGAAACCGCCGGTCACCGTGTGCAACGGTCCGATGGGGCGGCAGCCCTGGGTAAGACCGGTGGCGACCGCGACATCGCTGGAAAATAAGACTCCGGAAAGTCCGCCTTCGGTGATGCCGTCGGCTACTTGTTCAAAGCCGCGACGCGACGACGTCAAACCGCCCACCAGAAAGGCGGACGACGCCTCGGAAATTTCGGTGACGATCGAAGAGAGCCGCGGATTGCGCGGATCGCCATGGACGAGCCCGAGTACCGGCTTTGCCGAATCGATCCATTCGCGATTGTCGCGGCGGAACACAGTCGCATCGGCGGCAACCGTCGAAAACACGCGAAAGCTTCCCGGCGGAAGCTCCGCCGTCATGACCGACATCGCCGGAAGATCGAAATACTCGGCGCCGGTCGCGCATACGCCGACTCCGACCGTCCCGACCCATTCTTCGATGCCGGTGGTTTCGCGCAAGAATGTGAGAATGCTGGGCAGGTCTTCGGCCAGCATATCGGTGACGTAAACGAAGCCGAGATTAGCGTCACCCTTCGCCAAACCCAGCTGGCTGATGCAGGACTTCGCTGCCTGATGCCACTGGCCGGTGGCATGTGCCGTGCGGAATTGAGTTTTCACGACCCGCCTTTCGTTACCGCTTTTTCGCCGCGCCCATCGCCGCCATCATAAGCGCGTCCTTCCCGTCACAGGTAAGGTGAAATTGCGGCCGAGATAAGGGCATTGCCGAAACGGGCCGGCGTTGACCTTTCCCCGTCAAAGCTTAAGCTTGAAGCTGAGGAGTTCGCGATGCGAAAAATTGCAGCCGCGCTTGCCTTGATTGTTTTTGCAACTGGCCCGGTGCTGAGTGCCGAATCCTCACCGTCACAGGACAGCCGGGAAAAACAACGGCAGGCCGAAGAATTGGCCATCGAGGCCACCCAGCGATTTATGCAGGCCATCGAATTGATGATCCAGGCGCTGCCCCAATACGGCATGCCCCGCAT
>JBGOXX010000211.1:0-3114 GCA_041479345.1 Alphaproteobacteria bacterium | reverse complement strand
CTCCGCGCGGGTTAGGCGCGGAGATTTAGTCGCCCACATCAATTTAATAACCCAAAAAATTTATTCGCAGGGCGTGGTGACCGGGCTGCAGCCATGGGGAATCGCGCTCGACGGGGCTTTCTTTTCACCCGTCATCTCTTTCCATTTCTTTTTGACAGCCGTACCGACCTCGCCGGCCTTCTTTTTCACCGCCTTCACATTTTCCTGCTGCTTCGCCTTCACCTCGGGCGAAGGCTTCATGGTCTCGCCGCCCATCTGACGGCAATTGTCGGTCAAGGTTGTCGTGCAGGGCGGAAGGTCCGCCGCGTGCGCGGTCAAGCCGGCAAGCGAAACCGCCGCCGTTATCGCCGCCGCGGAAATCACGCCTGTGAGAAACTTGGTCATCGATACCCTCTCTTTGTGGTTTGTGGGGCGGCCCGAACGTCTTTGTGGGTCTAAACGGCATGGCGCCTACGGCATGGCCCCATACGGCACGGCCCCATACGGCACGGCCCATCTGGGCCTTTCGGCCGGAAAGCATGGCCCGAAAGCATGGAACCAAGAATGGCCGTCTGCACCCCGGATTGGCCGGATTGGCCGGATAGATTTGGCACTCAGCATATAGAAACCCGGTTCCCCAGGCGATGGTTCCGGCGTTTCCGGCATAATTTAGGGGTCACATCGGCGTCACGGGCTGGCGGCGTCACGGGCCTGCGGCACTTTTACCGGCATACCCGTGAGTGCTTGAACAACGCGCCTCGCCAAGGCATTGTTCGCAATCCAAAGGCCAGCCCCCAAGCTGATCGGTAAGCCGATCCAAAAGCCAAAAGAGGGAGCGGCCAAGACCCCAGGGGACGGAAATGAAGATCGCCATACCCAAAGAGCGCCGGGCGGGAGAGGCTCGGGTCGCGGCGACGCCGGAAACCGTCAAAAAATTGATCGCCCTCGGCGCCGAAGTGGCGGTCGAGGCGGGTGCGGGTCTTGGCGCTGCGATCACCGACGAGGCTTTCCGTGGGGCGGGGGCGAGCATCGTTCACGATGCGGGGGCGTTGCTGGCTTCCGCCGATGTCATCCTCAAGGTTCAACGCCCGATGAGTGCCGCCGAGGGTGCCGACGAGTTGGCCCAGGTCAAGCCGGGGGCGCTTCTGATCGGCGTGCTGGCCCCCTTTTCCAACAAGGACCAAGTCGCCGATTACGCCCGGCGCAAACTCACCGCCTTTTCGATGGAGCTGATGCCCCGCATCACGAGGGCGCAGGCGATGGACGTGCTTTCGTCCCAGAGCAATCTCGCCGGCTACAAGGCGGTGGTGGATGCGGCCTCGGAATTCGGCCGGGTGTTCCCGATGATGATGACCGCGGCGGGTACCGTGCCGCCGGCGCGGGTTCTGGTTCTGGGTGCCGGGGTTGCCGGCTTGCAGGCGATCGCGACCGCGCGGCGTTTGGGCGCCATCGTTTCGGCTTTCGATGTGCGGCCCGTCGCCAAAGAACAGGTGGAGAGTTTGGGCGCCACCTTCGTCATGGTCGAATCGGCGGAAGCCGCGTCTGCGGAAACCAAGGCCGGCTATGCCAAGGAAATGAGCGAGGATTACAAGCGCAAGCAGGCGGATAAAATCCACGAGACCTTGAAGAAGCAGGACATCGCGATCTGCACGGCGCTCATTCCCGGCAAGCGCGCGCCCATCCTCATCACCGATGCGATGGTCCGCGACATGAAACCGGGTTCGGTGATCGTTGATCTCGCGGTCGAAGCCGGCGGCAATTGCGAGGGCGCCGAGTTCGGCAAGATCGTGGTTCAGTACGGCGTCAAGATCATGGGCTACGCCAATGTCCCGGCGCGGGTCGCGATCGATGCCAGCGCGCTTTACGCCCGCAATCTTCTGCAATTGGTCACGCTTCTGATCGACAAGGAGTCGAAGCAGCTCAAGATCAATTGGGACGACGAAATCATCAAGGCGACGGTGCTCACCCATGACGGCGCGGTCGTCAATCCCGCACTCGCGGGAAACCTATAATGGCGGGAAACCCCTAATGGCCGGAGGATCATGATGGAACACGCGGCTCTCGACCCGGTGGTGATCGGGCTCACCGTTTTCGTGCTGGCGGTGGTCGTCGGCTTCTATGTGATCTGGGGGGTGACGCCTGCTTTGCACTCGCCGCTGATGTCGGTGACCAATGCCATCTCATCCGTGATCGTAGTCGGTGCGTTGATTGCGGCGGGGCCGGCGATTTTCGGCCCCTCGAAAATGATGGGCTTGATCGCGGTCGCCCTCGCCTGCGTCAACATCTTCGGCGGCTTCATCGTCACCCAGCGCATGCTCCAGATGTTCCGTAAAGGCAAGAAATAACAGGGAAAAAAGCTTTGTCCGCCAATCTGACCGCGCTCGCCTATCTGTCCGCATCTGTCTGCTTCATTTTGGCATTGCGGGGATTGTCCAATCCGGAATCCGCGCGCCGGGGCAATTTCCTCGGCATTGCCGGCATGGTGATCGCGGTCGCGACCACCTTGCTGCTGCCGAGCGTGGTCAGCTATGGCGCGATCGCGATCGCGGTTCTGATCGGCGGCTCGATCGGCGCTTTCATCGCATTGCGAATCCAGATGACCGCGCTGCCGCAGCTGGTCGCCGCCTTCCATAGTTTGGTCGGCTTGGCGGCGGTGTTCGTGGCGGCGGCCGCGTTCTATTCGCCGGACGCCTACGGCATCATGGTCGACGGCCATATCAAGACCCAAAGCCTCATTGAAATGAGCATCGGCACCGCGATTGGTGCCATCACCTTCACCGGCTCGATCATCGCGTTCTCGAAGCTGCAGGGCTTGGTTTCCGGCGCGCCCCTGGTTTTCCCCGGCCAGCATTGGCTGAATCTTTTGCTGGGAATTACGCTGGTCGGGCTCGTCGCGTGCTTCGTCACGACCTCGGATCCGCTCATCTTCTGGTCGATCGCCGGAATTTCGTTCTTGCTCGGCGTGCTCATCATCGTGCCCATCGGCGGCGCCGACATGCCGGTGGTGGTTTCGATGCTGAATTCCTATTCCGGATGGGCGGCGGCCGCGTTCTATTCGCCGGACGCCTACGGCATCATGGTCGACGGCCATATCAAGACCCAAAGCCTCATTGAAATGAGCATCGGCACCGCGAT
>JBGOXX010000210.1:0-3185 GCA_041479345.1 Alphaproteobacteria bacterium | reverse complement strand
GGAAATTCAGCCGAGTGTGCTGGATAGCTGGCTGTCATCTTGGGAGATTTGCAATGGGCGACTCATCGCCGGAACTCGGAACCAACGAAGAAACTCCAGAGGAAAAGGCTGTAAGGAAACGGCGGGATTTCCTCAAGACGGCCGGCACGGTAGCGGTGACCGTACCAGCGGTCGCCCTGTTATTGTCGATCGAGAGCAAGCGAGCCAACGCCGACGCCGCGGTAGGGCCGTCGGGCACGACTGATACCTTTAACCCTAATAACCCCCCTTAACCCTAATTCAATCCCGGATCCGGCTAGGCAAGGCTACAGCAATCAGCAAATCAAGATGGTTGCGGATCCCCGCAACCAAACTCAAAAGCCAAAATTCCGGAATAGCCTGTGACCGCGCTCGCAGCATGTCGTCGCGGTTCTGGGAAAATGTCTTAGCGCGACCCGCGGCCAGTGAGGGTCCTCGCGCTTCAAAAGCAATTGACGGCGCCGTCCCGTTCAAACCGCGCGGATCGCGGCCTCGACGGCGTGGACGCAGGAACTCTCGCCCATATCGGTTTTTTCGCCCGGGTTGAGGATGTTGACGTTTGCGTTGGCGCCGTCGTGTTTGGGCCAACGGCCTTTGTGGACGAGGGCGACGCCACGCGGCACGTCGTTGGATAGGCGCACGACCACGCGAAGGCGGCCGGTATCGTTCATGATGACGGCATCGACGCCCTCGGCGAGGTGACGTTCCGCCGCGTCCTCGGGATGAAGAAGCACCGGCTGAAGACCCAGCCGATGCCGAATCTTGGAGTCATTGCCGTAGCTGCTGTTGAGCGTCCACTCGGAGGCGGGCGACAGGATGCGCAGTTTGCCCGGCGCCGGGGCCCCGTCGGCGTGCGGCGTTGGAACCAGCGGATGGCCGTTTTGGGCGGCGCGATCGGAGGCGATTTCGATCCTGCCGCTCGGGGTCGGGAAATGCAGATCCGAGAATGGAATAGCCGGGCACTCCGGAACGAAGGTGCCGCGTTTCACCAGTTCCGCGAAATCGAGGCCGCAGCCGCTTTGCGCCAAGATTGTTTCGATGATCGCCGAATCCGTCTCATAGAGTTCCGGCTCCTCATACGCCATGGCGCGCGCGAGACGGCGGAAGATTTCCTGGTTGGGAAGCGATTGTCCCGTCGGCTCCACGACCTTTTTCTGCGCGGAGACGACATTGTAAAAATAGGGGAGGAGCACGTCGTCGAATTCGAGGAAGCTTGCAGCCGGAAGAACGTAATCGGCGTAATCGGCGGTATCGGTCGCGAAAAGATCGATGACGACGTGCAAGAGATCCTCCCGCGTCAGCGCCGCGCGCAACGACGACTGGCGCGGGCTGGAAGCGACGATATTGTTGTTCCAGCAGAACAGCGCCCGGCTGCGTGAGGGATCGGCGAGGATGTCGGCCAGATCCATATGGCTGACCGCCGGCACGGGGACGCGGGCGAGATGGGGGGCGGTGATGTAGTCGAGATCGACGTGACGCGTTCCCGCACCGTTGAGATAGAGAATGCCGGTGCCGGGACGCCCGATATTGGCGGTTGCCGCGCAAAGCGCGACGGCGGCGCGAAAAGCGTTGCCGCCCATCTTCTGGCGCTGCATTCCCTGGCCCAGCCACATCATGGACGGACCGCGGCCATAGAGAAGTGCCGCGTCGCGGATGAGCGTTGCGGGAACTCCGGTCAAGGCTTCACCGTGTGCCGGCGTCATCGCGCGAATTTCGGGCTCGATCGCGGCCCAACCGAGGGTGTGCGCATCGAGAAAGTTGCGCCGCAGCAGACCGGCTTCGGCGACGACATGCATCATGGCGAAAGCGAGAGCCGCATCGGTCCCGGGCCGGAGTTGAAGGAAAAGATCGGCCGCCAGGGCGGTCGGGGTTGCGATCGGATCAATGACGATCTTCTTCCCCGGCGCTTCCGCCATCAATTCTGGTAAGCGTGCGGCGCCGAAGCGTGCGGATTGATGCCCCAAAGCAACAGGCAGGCCGCGTCTTCGGCGGTTCGTGGATCGAACCCGATCATGGAGGTGCCGAGCGCGTAGGCGAGCGCTTCGTGACCCGCTTTGTTGCAAACGGTGTCGGGATCGACCTCCGTCGCACCGATACGCTTGAAAAAGCGGATTGGGAAATTGCCGGCGATGACCGAGCACGTGCCAGTGTAATGAGTATGAAGAATGGTCTTCGACGGATTTTCTACGAGAATGGATTTTAGGCGCCCTGCGATATCGGTAAGGGCTTCATGCCAGCTCGTGGGAGCGAATTGCCCCGATCCTTTCGGGCCGGTGCGCCGCAGGGGAACGTTCAGCCGCTGCGACGGATCGATCCAGGCGCCATTGTAGGCAAGCGAGCATTTGCCGCACAGACTGCCCCGGCTGACGAAATGCTCCGAATCGCCTTTGACCGAGCGGATGCGGCCATCCTCCAGCAGGATCGAGACGCCGCAACTGTCGTAGCAATCGCGGGGACAAGTGGTCTTGATCTCGACGCGTGTGCCGGACATGAAACCCTCCCTGATTTATCCGATGTCGTGGCGCGCAAAATCTGCGCTAGCCATTGCAAATCTCCGCGTTCGTGACACCGGCGCCTTCGTTTCCAGAGCATACGCAAGGGCAAAGCTCATGAAGCTGGACCTCTCACTGTTTGGCTGTTGACCGCCTGCAAGTACGGCGATCGATACCCGTGTCGGGTCCACAGAATCGGAAAGAAGCTCTCATCCATCCGGTCGTCATCGATGCGCCGATAGCGGCTGTAGATCGGACTAACTTCGCTGGGATGGAAGCGCGCTTCGGCGGCAATGCAATGGGTGACCAGAGAGCGCCGGGGTGCTTTCGAGCGATTGGTATCCGAACCGTGCCAAGTCTTGCCGTCATGGACAACGCATCCGCCCGCCGGAACTTCGATCTTGACGATTTCGGGCGTCACGCCAACTTGCCGGGCTGCGGAATCAAGCGCGTCTCGGTAATTGTCCGGCGCGTGAAACTGGCGGATTGGTGGGAAGTTTCCCCAGCGATGCGAGCCGCGGGCGTATTCGATCGTGCCGCCGGCGGCGGTTGTGTCGTCGAGCGCCATCCACACGGTGACATAACCGCTGGGGGCGACCCACCGGCAATAGCTGTCGTCTTGGTGAAAGCCGAGAGGTTTGGCCCCCGGCGGCTTCCAGATGACGTTATCTTGTG
>JBGOXX010000209.1:0-3219 GCA_041479345.1 Alphaproteobacteria bacterium | reverse complement strand
GATTTCGTGGCCCGGAACCATCGGGAAGATCGAGCCGCCCCATTCGTCGCGGGCCTGGTGAATATCGGAATGGCAGATGCCACAATAAAGGATGTCGATCAGAACATCATGAGGGCCGGGCTCGCGGCGCTCGATGGTGAAGGGCGCGACCGGCGATTTTGCGGAAGCGGCGGCATAAGCGGGAGTTTTGAGAGTGGTTTTGGTCAATGTATCCATGGCTTTGACCTCAGGAGGGTTGAACGCGATTGCGTGCGGATGACACGCCGCGTGGCGAATAAGTGACAATCGGGCAAAGCGAGACTGTCCCCCGATGGTTATGATCTAGGGACCGTCCACGCGAAATCAAAGGGGGCGGCAAAAAATCGCAATTGGCCGACAAATTTTGTGGGCATTACCCCTTAATCTTGCAGCGGAAATAATAAACCGTCATGCCCTGGGATTGCGGATCGGGCTCGGAATTCATCAGTTCCGGGGGGCCGCCGGTTTTTCCGGCGCAAATCTCCGTAGCTGCGGTTTTCGCGTCCTCGATCGTCTTGGCACGAACAACGGCGATGTGTTTGTCATCCGCCATCGCCTGCGTCGCGATCAACCCCATAAAAATCACCGCCGAAATTGTCAAAGCTATGCGCATGGATGTCTCCCTGTTTTCGTTTCTATTTTGGCAAAAAGATGAAATTCCGCACATAGCGCCGCCGGTTGCCGCCGGGCGCCAGCGGCTCGATCTGAAATTCATGGACCGAGAAATGGTCAAGCGTCTGCAACACACCGTCGGCGATGAAATAGCCGCGATAATCGAGACGACGCAAAAGATCGAAGGGTTCCGGGAAGCGGCCCTTGGCATGAGCGACTTCGTTTTCGAGCATGATCACCGGCCGGTCGCGGCGAATGGTTTCTTGGGCGCCGCGCAAGACCTCGGCTTCATGACCTTCGACATCGACTTTGATGAATCCGACATCGACGATCCCGAGATCGTCGATCCCCAAATCGTCAATGCGGCGGCAGGGCACCCGCACGGTGATGCTCCGGCCGGGAAAATCGCGGTCGAGTGCCGCGCCGTTATTGGTCCAGCCTTTCCGTCCGCGCGGGATGGTGAGATCGGCCTCGCCGCTCGAATCGCTCAAGGCCATGCCCAGCACCGTCACATTGCGGTCGGCGACCGCCCTTAACGCGCGCAACGGGTTCGGATTGGGCTCGAAGGCGTAAACATGCCGGCACGCCCTCGCCATGAAATAGGTGTAAAGCCCGAGATTGGCGCCGACATCGAGCCCGGCTCGCCCGGGATCGGCGAGATGCGCGATCAGGCGCAACTCGGGGTAGCGCCCTTGCGCATAGAAAAAGGCGCGGAATCGGTAAAAAGCGCGAAACGGCAGCGCCCGGAATTTGAAATCCTGCCGGAGGTCGTTCCACCAATCGCGCCAGCTCTCCCGCGGCAGATAGGCCGGAGGGGCGGCACCTTCGCTCGAATCCACGGTCAAGAACGAGGCCTCCTTTCGGCTTAGTATATACGCCCGGCCGTGTTTGAAGGGAGGGGGCCAAATGGCTGAAAAGTCGGGCGAAAAATAGGGCCAAAAAGCTTTTGGTCCGGGCGCTCTCCTATCGTACTCTCGCCGCCCGTTCTGGCACCGGTTGTAGCTCCCGGGAGATCGAGTTTTCCGGGATGGTGTGGTGTCTGCATGGCGCCTAAGCGACGCATAAGACTGGCGCGTATGACAGAGGCACTTACGACTGGCGCCTATGACTGGGGCGACTGGCGCCTATGACTGGGGCGACTGGCGCCTATGACTGGGGCGCCTGAACGGAACGAGGGACGATGCGCGGAAAGCTTCTGATCGCCCAGGGTGGGGGACCCACGGCGGTTATCAATCAATCGCTGGTCGGAGCCGTGCTTGCCGGACGCGAGCGCGACGAGACCCTGCCTATCTATGGCGCGCGGCACGGCGTCAAGGGCATCGTCAACGAGGATTTCCTCGATCTGAGCCGCGAATCCGCCGCCAATCTCGAAGCGGTAGCGGCAACGCCGAGTTCGGCCCTGGGTTCAACCCGGGACAAGCCGGATCTGAAATACTGCCAGGACATATTCCGCTCGCTCAAAGCCCATAATATCGCCACGTTCCTTTATATCGGCGGCAACGATTCGTCGGACACGGTCAGGATCGTCAGCGAAGAGGCGCAGAAAGCGGGCTATCCCTTGCGCGCCATCCATGTGCCGAAAACCATCGACAACGATCTGATGGAAAACGACCACACGCCGGGTTTCCCGTCGGCGGCGAAATTCGTGGCCTGCGCCTTCGCCGGGGCGGAGCTGGACAACGCCTCGCTGCCGGGCGTTTATGTCGGCGTGGTCATGGGCCGCCATGCCGGATTCTTGACCGCGGCCGCGGCGGCTTTGCGGGATTCCCCGGACGATGGACCGCATCTCGTTTACGTGCCGGAACGGATTTTCGACACCGAGAAGTTCTTGAGCGACGTGAAAGCGGTTTATGCGCGGCTCGGCCGCTGTGTCGTGGCGGTGAGCGAAGGCATCCATGATGCAAATGGCGAAGCGATCGCGACCAAGCTCGCCAAGGAGATCGAGCGTGACGCCCATGGCAATGTCCAGCTGTCGGGAACCGGCGCACTCGCCGACGCGCTGACCGAGGAAATTAAGCAGAAGCTGAAGATCAAGCGGGTGCGCGGCGACACGTTCGGATATCTGCAGCGCTCGTTTCTCGGTGTCGTTTCCGACGTTGATCAGCGTGAGGCGCGGGAAGCCGGGAAACAAGCGGTGCGCTTTGCCTTCGAGGAAAGCCGCGATGGATCGGTCACGATCACCCGCGTGCCCGGAAAAAATTATTCGGTGACTTACGCGCTGGAGGCTTTGGAGAAGATCGGCGGCAAAACTCGCGTCATGCCGGATTCCTTCATTGCATCCTCGGGCTCGGATATCACGCCGGCTTTCCTCGAATATTTGCGGCCGCTGCTCGGGTCGAATATCCCGGTCAAAGCGCGGCTCAGGGCACCCGCGGTTGCCAAGGTTCTGGCATCATGAATGAGCAAACCGTGAAAGAAAAATCCGTGAACCAAACTTCGGGGGACCCAAGCCCGCGCGACATGGCCAATGCGATCCGGGCCCTTGCCATGGATGCGGTCGAGAAAGCCAATTCCGGCCATCCCGGCATGCCCATGGGCATGGCCGACGTCGCCACCGCGTTGCTCGGCCGATTCTTGAAATTCGACGCG
>JBGOXX010000208.1:0-3220 GCA_041479345.1 Alphaproteobacteria bacterium | reverse complement strand
CGCACCTATTCGTTGCGCAGCGCCTGGCAACCGGGCCAGCCGCTGTTTCGCGTGCTGCTGAACGGCAAGCTGATTTGTTTGCAAGTGGAACGGCTCGGCGTCGGTTTCCGCGTGTTCCACGGCGGCGCCCAGGCGGACATCAAGGTATTAACGCCCCGCGGCGCGGAATTCGATGCGCTGATGCCGCACAAAGAACCGCCCGATCTCTCGAAATATTTGTTGTCGCCGATGCCGGGGCTTCTCGTTTCCATCGCTGTTCAGACCGGACAAGAAGTGCGCGTGGGAGAAGAACTTGCCGTGGTCGAAGCGATGAAAATGGAAAACATTCTTCGCGCCGAGCGCGACGGCGTGGTGGCGGTCATCCACGCCAAGGCCGGCGACAGTCTCGCCGTTGATCAGAAGATTCTGGAATTCGAATAGCCGGCTGTTTGATTCGCCAAATTCGTACGCGCGACGGGGCGGCATGGCGGTGGAACGTAAAACGGTTCGCCTGAAAATCTTCGGGCAGGTCCAAGGCGTTTTCTATCGTGCCTGGACGGTCGGTGAGGCAACCAAGCGCGGCCTCGACGGGTGGGTTCGCAACCGGTCCGACGGCAGCGTCGAGGCGGTGATTTCCGGCCCGCCACCGAAGGTGGATGAGCTGGTCGCTGCCTGCCGCATCGGCCCGCCGCGCGCGTCTGTAAGCCGCGTCGATGTGGGAGAGGTTGACGAAAGCGAAGCCCACGGACCGGGCTTTCGCCAGTCACCAACCGTCTAACCGGTCGTTGGAAACACCTCTTCGAAACACGCCATCAGGGCGGCATCGAGGTCGCGCATGCTCGCCTTGAAGCCGAGATCGGCGAGGGATGTCACCCCGAGAGTCGCGTCCTCGCGAATCCCGCAGGGAACGATTCCGCGATAATTTTTCAAATCCGGGTCGAGATTGATGGAAAGCCCGTGATAGGCGACGCCGTGGCGCACCCGGACGCCAATCGCGGCGATTTTGTCTTCGCGGCCGTGATCCCGCCGAACCCAAATGCCGACGCGCCCCGCTCGGCGTTCGCCCGCAACTCCGAATTTGGCAAGCGCGGCAATGGCCCAGGATTCCAGGGCCTGGGAATAGGCGCGGAGCCCAAGATCGCGCTGGCGCAAATTCAGCATGGCATAGGCAATTCGTTGCCCCGGCCCGTGATAGGTGTAGCGGCCACCCCGCCCGGAGGGATAAACCGGCAGTAAATCGGGGGTCAGAAGCTCCTCAATCCTGGCGCTGGTTCCGGCCGTATAAAGCGGCGGATGTTCGAGTAGCCAGATCAGCTCAGGCGTCCGGCCCGCGGCAATGGCGGCCACGCGGCCCTCCATCTCGGCCACGGCCTCGGTATAGGGGATGAGACCGGCGCTGATGCGCCATTCGGGCGGGGGGCTTGGGTCGACGTTTACCATGCTTCCCGGCTTGATCGGGGCCGGATCATTTGGTATTCCCCGCCAAGACAATTGGCAAGGGAGGCCCTCTCTTGCTTATAGTACCTCCCATCAATGCGGTTGTGGCGGAACTGGTAGACGCGCAGCGTTGAGGTCGCTGTGGGGTAACTCCCGTGGAAGTTCGAGTCTTCTCAACCGCACCATTTCTCACCATATCTCCGTTTTCCTAAACCGCAGGCGTGCTGGGCATGGATCGAGCCCGGCACGGTCACAGCAAGGGAGGGCGGGATGCCAAGCGTCTTCATCACCGGTGCCAATCGGGGTATCGGGCTCGAATTCGTCCGCCAATATGCAGACGATGGCTGGCGGGTCTTTGCCGTTTGCCGTGATCCGTCGCGCGCCAGCGATCTGGTGGCGATCAAAGGCGACATCCGCATCGAGTCCCTCGATGTCGGCGATTTCGACGCGATCGAGAATTTGGCTCGTAAGCTCTCTAACGAGCCGGTCGATGTTCTAATCAACAATGCCG
The DNA here is from genome assembly GCA_041479345.1 of Alphaproteobacteria bacterium. GTDB lineage: Bacteria > Pseudomonadota > Alphaproteobacteria > DATDPM01 > DATDPM01 > DATDPM01. The sequence goes on along the minus strand of JBGOXX010000208.1, from coordinate 1,293 downwards.
GGGTCTACGGCGCCGGGCCGCAGAATTTGAAATCGCTCGACCCCGAAATCTGGATGGAAACGCTTCGCATCAACTGCATGGCGCCAATCTACGTATCCCGCGCTTTCATCGAGAACGTGGCGAGAAGCGCGCAGAAGATCATGGTGGCGATCACCAGCAAGATGGGCAGCATCGACGACAATACCAGCGGCGGCGCCTATATTTACCGGTCGAGCAAGGCGGCGCTCAATGCCGCCGTCAAAAGCCTGGCGATCGATCTGGCGCCGCGCGGCATCACCGCCGCGGTCATTCATCCGGGATGGGTCCAGACCGATATGGGCGGGGCGGGAGCCCCGACCAGCGTCGAGAAGAGCGTGTCGGGCATGCGCAAGGTGATCGGCCGTCTTGGGTTGAAGGACGCCGGGCGGTTTTGGAGTTATGATGGCAAGGAGATTCCCTGGTAAAACTCCCGCCATGAGTCCCCGTCGTTCATTCGCGTTTACCGTCGTTGCCGGATTGGCCATAGCCGGCCCGGCTTTCGCCGCGGACGGGCATCATGAGGCGAAGGCCGATTCGTCGGCAACGCTCGATGTGAAATCCGACGGCACCGTGGTGATGCATTCCCGCAATGCCGAGCTCATTCCATATGTCGTCTACAATGGCGAGCGCCATTTGCCGCGGCTCGCCACGGTCACGACAGACGTGACAAGGCGGACCGACGCCGAGGGCGACGATCCTTCGTCGACTGTGTCGGTCACGGTCGACGATCTGTCCGGCGACACGCCGAAGCATCTATCGTCGTTTTCCGATCCGGGCTCGGAGGGCGAGATTTTGGGTGAAACCTATTTCGACACCAGCCAGCCCGGCTGCTGCGCCGGGCCGACGGTCCATTCGATCCGATCGCTCGAGGACGGAAAGCTGCTCTATCGGGCAACCGGGGACAGTGACGCCGGGTCCTCGGCCTGGGCCGAGGCGCCGAATAGCAGGCCGCGTCTGATCCGCTGGGCGGCGTTCGATGGTGTCGTTGACGAAGCGGCCGCCAATGCCGGGGTTGTCGGCTATCTGTCCTATGGCAATTTAGACGGCACCTTATCGCGGCTCGAAATCAAAGCTGCGGATAATAAGGACGATATGAATACGGGGCTATCACACGAAGCGAAGCTGGTCTGGGTCGATGCTAAATCCCAGAAATCGGGACACGAACCGGCATCCGGCTCGCCCGAGAATCCGGAAAGCATCTGGTCGCTGGATAAAATTTCGGACCCCGAGAAAATCGGCGGCTTTTCGGTGAGCCTTCTCAATTACGACGGTCAT
>JBGOXX010000207.1:0-3249 GCA_041479345.1 Alphaproteobacteria bacterium | reverse complement strand
GAGCCGCATGATATCTGCCTCATGCATCGCTCCAAAGTGAACCCCATCATGATCTACAAGCGCGACGATCCGATGTGGGAGGATGCGCGCCAGCAAGCGGCAAAGGACGGCATCAAGCTCGAAGAGGCAAAAGACGTCATTCGGGACGGCAACAAAGTGCGGGTCTATATGCACTCGATTGCCCCGAGCTACAGCCTCGAAAAATTCACCGTGAAAGAGGGCGACGAGGTTACGATCTACCTTACCAATATGGACAACGTCGAAGACCTAACCCACGGATTCACGATCGTCCGCTACGGCATCGCGATGGAGATCGGGCCGCAACAGACTTCTTCGGTGACATTCATCGCCGACCGGCCCGGCGTGCATTGGTATTACTGCCAATGGTTCTGCCACGCGCTCCATATGGAGATGTCGGGACGCATGATCGTGGAGCCGAAGAAAGCATGATCGACGCGCTGCGGCGCGGCGTGAAGCGGGGATCTGTGGCAGCGGCGGCCGGTCTCCTGCTTTTCGCCGCGAACGCCGCGGCTAAGACCATCGAAGTCACAGCGGGCGGTGACAATCTTCGCCGCGCCGTCGCTAGTGCCGGCCCTCACGATACATTGAAGATCGGCCCCGGGGTTCACGAAGGCCCAATCGCCCTTGAAAAGCCTCTGACCCTCGAAGGCGAGGCGGGTGCCATCGTCGACGGCAAAGGCACCGGGCGCGTGATCGAAGTGACGTCGCCGGATGTCGTCATCCGCGGTCTCGGCATCCGGGGTTCGGGAACCCGGCTCGATCAAATGGATGCCGCGATTTTTCTGGAACAAAGCGCTGCGCGGGCGATTGTCGAAAACAACGATATCGAAGGCAATCTCGTCGGCGTCTATGTCCACGGACCGGTCGATGCCGTCGTGAAAAGCAACAAGATCGTCGGCCGAACGGATTTATGGCAGAGCGAAGCCGGCAACGGCATTTATCTATGGAATGCGCCGGGTGCCGAAATTCTCGACAATGACATCACCGGCGGCCGCGACGGCATTTTCACGAATGTGAGCCGGAACGACGTTTTTCGCGGCAATCGGCTCCATGGTGTCCGCTTCGCCATTCATTACATGTACACAAACGACAGCGAGATCAGCGACAATATCTCTATCGGCAATCACGCCGGATTCGTCATGATGTATTCGGACCGGTTGGTGATCCGCGATAACGTGTCAGTCAATGATCGCGATCATGGCTTCCTTCTCAATTACGCGAATAGCTCCGATATCGAGGGAAACGCCGTGTTGCACGGCGGCAATAAATGCCTGTTCATCTTCAACGCCAATAAGAACCGGATCGACCGGAATTGGTTCGAGGGCTGCCGGATCGGCATTCATTTCACCGCCGGATCGGAACGGAATACATTTTCCGAAAACGCCTTCATCGGCAATGAAACCCAGGTCATGTATGTCGGCACACGGTATCTTGACTGGTCAAAGGACGGCCGCGGCAATTATTGGAGCGACGATCCGGCTTTCGATCTCAACGGCGACGGCATTGCCGACGCCGCCTACCGGCCCAATGACGTGATCGACCAGGTGGTCTGGCGATATCCCGCTGCAAAATTGCTCCTCAATAGCCCGGCTACCCAGGCAGTGCGCTGGGCGCAGGCGCAATTCCCGGCGCTGCACCCGGGCGGTGTCATTGACAGCGCGCCGCTGATGAAACCACCCGAGATTCCCGCCGCGCATCTGGCGCAAGACGCCGCCCACGCGGCGCCCGCGCCGCCAGAGGGGAAGGCGTCACCATGAGCGAGACCACCATCACGCTCTCCGGCGTCACCAAGCGCTATGGCGCGCAACTCGGCGTCGAAGCTGTCGATCTGAAATTGCGGGCCGGCGAGCGCATGGCCTTGGTTGGCCACAACGGGGCAGGCAAGAGCACCTTGATCAAGCTCATGCTGGGACTGATTCGTCCTACTCAAGGTCGCGTGCAGGTGTTGGACGAAGACCCGGCGCATGGCGCCGCTATCCGCGCCAAAATGCAAATCGGCTATCTGCCGGAGACTCTGGTGCTGCATCCGGCAATGACCGGATTCGAACTCATGGATTTTTATGCGCGTCTCAAGCGCCGGCCTGTGGTGGAGAACCGCGCGATTTTGGAGCGTGTCGGTATCGCCGAGGCGGCGGGCCGCCGCATCCAAACGTATTCCAAGGGAATGCGTCAGCGGATCGGCCTGGCCCAGGCCTTGATCGGAAAGCCGCGAGTCTTGCTGTTGGACGAACCGACCAGCGGCCTCGATCCGGCGTTGCGGCAAAGTTTCTACGAAATCGTCGGCGAGCTGGCGCGCGACGGCGCAACGGTTCTGATTTCGTCTCATGCGCTGGCGGAGCTGGAAAGCCAGTCGGATCGCGTCGTGGTCATGAATCTCGGGCACAAGGTCGCGGATGGGACGATTTCCGAATTGCGCCACCTGGCCGAACGCCCCGTGCGCATCCGGCTTAGCTTCGAAAGCGAGACGGTGCCCCTGGCGCCCGAGATATTCGGCAATGCGGCGCATTGGGAATGGATCGGCAAAGGGGTTTTGGAGATCCAATGTCCGGCCGCCGAAAAGGCGTCCCTCATTCGAAAGCTTGGTCAATCGCGCCTGCCGTTTCGTGACGTCGAGATCTCGGTGCCGAGCTTGGACGAGATCTATGCCCATTTCCTAAAGCGCGAAATTCGTCAGGAGGCGGCCCAATGAGAACGATCGCCATTCTTGCGGGAAAGGAAATCCGCGATGGCTTACGCAACCGCTGGGTGGTCGCGATGACGCTGCTGATGGCGGCCCTCGCCTTGACGTTGGCGCTTCTCGGAAGTGCCCCGACTGGGACCGTCGGCGTGAGCCCGCTTTCCGTCATCATCGTCAGCCTCTGCAGCCTCACCATCTTCCTCGTGCCGCTCATTGCCTTGCTCATTTCCTACGACGCGATCGCAGGCGATATCGAGCGCGGGACCCTGGGGCTGCTTCTTTCCTATCCGGTCACAAGGCTTGAGGTGATCGCCGGCAAATTCCTCGGTCATCTGGCGATCCTGGCCATTGCCACCGTGATCGGCTACGGCGCAGCCGGCGTCGCCCTCGCGATTAGCGGCGGTGAAGTGGAAGCCGGGGCGTGGGGCGCCTTTGCGACCATGGTCGGAACCAGCATCCTGCTCGGCGCCGCCTTCATCGCGCTGGGATATTTGGCGAGCACGCTGGTGCGCGATCCGCGCACGGCGGGCGGGATTGCGATCGGGCTGTGG
>JBGOXX010000206.1:0-3267 GCA_041479345.1 Alphaproteobacteria bacterium | reverse complement strand
TGACCGTGCCCATCCTGATGACTTTAGGCACCAGCGTCGTGGAAGCGGGCATCACCCCAACCTATACCAAGAAGAAGAGCTCCTGCTCCCTGTCGGTGCACCGTTCGGTCCGAGCAAAGAAGTGCAAGTAGTCGAAGTCGCGGCTGTAGCCTCGCCCTCGCACCGCCTATCCCCCTTTTCATCGAAAAACACCCCGCTGGCGCCCGCCTAGGCGCCCTTCCCCGTGCCGTCGAAGCCAATGGGCGGCATGGGACGTTGTGGCAGGCCCACGGCGTTATTGACGGCGATAGAAGAGATAACCGAAAAATAACCCCTAGGGCCTAGGATCCGGCCGCTTTCCAGCATACTGGGGCATCCGCAATGGCCGACAATGAACTCCTCTGGCGGGTTTCGCCATCGACCCGTCTGGTCTGGCGCCGGTGGGGCGATGAGTTCATCGTCTTCAATGCGGCGTCCGGGCAAACCCATTATTTGAATGCGCTCGCCGCGCGCGTGCTCCAATATTTTCAGGAGCAGGCGGCAACCGCCGATGAGTTGGTCGACGATATTCGCAGCTCGATTCCGCAAGGCGGCGATCTTTCCATTCTGGATCAAGTCCGGGAGCTGCTGACAAGGTTCGACAGCCTCGGTCTCATCGCGCCCCAAAATCCGTGACCCCAAAATTCATGACTGCGCGAATTCCCGATCGGGTGACTCCGTGATTGTCGGCGATTTATCATTTGAAGAATTCGAGCGCGCGCTGAATGGGCCGGGCGTCGGGCTCCGCATCGGACCCTTTTCGGTCCGCATTCGCGACGGCCACCAAGAATTATTTGCGCCAACGTTTCACACGCTGTACAGCGAATTTCCATTGCTCCCGGAATCCGAGCCTGCCGAGTTCCGTATTCAACTGCGCGACCCCGTCGGCCTTCGCCGTTGGTGGCGGCGGCAAATGTTTTTCCGCCTCGACGATTCGGACCCGTTTTATCCGTTTCCGGCCGGGCTTGCCTATCCGTTCTTCGAATGGGGACTCAATTGGTGCATTTACGAGCACGTGCACGAATTTTTCGTCATTCATTCCGCCGTGGTCGAAAAGCGCGGACGCGCCTTGCTGATGTCCGCACCTCCCGGCTCCGGCAAGAGCACGTTGTGCGCGGCGCTCGTCAATCGCGGATGGCGTTTGCTCTCGGATGAATTTGCCATCATCGACAAGACCAACGGCCACCTCATTCCCATTCCGCGGCCGGTCGGCCTGAAGGAACAGTCGATCGAGATTATCCGCAAATTTGCCCCGGAGAGCTGGATCGGACCCGCCTTCGCCGACACGAGCAAAGGGACCGTCGCGCATATGCGGCCGCCGGCCGGGGCCGTCGCCCGGATGAATGAACCCGCGCTACCGGCATGGCTGGTATTCCCAACTTATGAAGCCAATGCCGTTACGGCGTTATCGCCGGTTTCCAAAGCCTCGGCTTTCATCACGGCTTCGGAAAACAGTTTCAATTACAAGGTGCTGGGCGAAAGCGGTTTCGAATGCCACGCGCGTTTGATCGATCAGTGCGATTGCTTCGACCTGAAGTTTTCCGACCTCAACGCGGCTCTCGATTTAATTGAGGAGCTTCCCGCCGCCCGAGGCAGCGCCCCATGAGCGGGCACAGCGCCGTCAGAAATAACCCCTTGATGCAGGTTCTCCGCGCACCGGCCGACGCCTTGCAGTTCAACGCAAGGCAGTGGGAGGATCTTCTGTGGCATGCGCGAATCACGCGATTGAGCGGGCGGGTTTGGTATCTGTTCGAGCAGTCCGGCATGACCGACCGCGTTCCCGAACCGATCCGGCGGCGCCTCTATTCGGCTTTCCTCGAAGCGGAATATCACCGCCGGCAGTTGCTCTGGGAAATTGACCGAATTCACCGCGCTTTCTACGGATCCGGACGCTCTTTTGTCGTGATGAAAGGCGGCGCCTATGTGGCGTTAGGGTTACGCGCCGCCATCGGGCGGCCGGTGGCGGACGTGGACATCATGGTGGCCCCCGATGCCATCGCGGAAGCCGAGCAGATGCTCCTGAAACACGGCTGGGAAGCGGTGATCGAGGACGCCTATGACCAGCGGTATTACCGGCGCTGGATGCACGAATTCCCGCCGCTCCGGCACCGGGTGCGGGAAACCGAGATGGACCTCCATCGCGGGATTCTTCCTCTGACCTCCCGTTTGCGCACCGATGCCGAATCGCTTTACCGGATGTCCGTCGTATTGGATGAGCGCGGCACGCGAGTCTTCTCGCCGCCGGATATGCTTTTGCATTGCGCCGTCCATCTCTTTCATGACGGCGAAATTCGGGGTGCGCTCCGGGACTTGGTCGATCTCGATTCGTTGTTCCGTGAATTCGGGGAGCGGACCGGCTTCTGGGCCAGCTTGATACCGCGCGCGGTCGAGCTGGGATTGCAGCGGCCATTGTTCTATGCGCTCCGCTACACCATGCGCTTGCTGGAAACGCCTGTTCCCCAAGAGGCGCTCCATGCCGCCGAAATCGGCCGGCCCGCTGCCGGCATCCTTGCCTTCATGGACTGGACCGTTCCGGCAGCACTCGTGCCGCCGCTTTCAAGCGACGAAGCGCTGGCGTCCTCGTTGGCCGGATTTTGCCTCTATATGCGCTCTCATTGGCTGCGCATGCCGCTGGGACCGCTCAGCAAGCACTTGGCCCGGAAATCTCTGCGCCGATTGTGGTCCAGCGAGCCCGGGGTTCGGGATGCCGCCGGTTAGGCGCTGGCGGAGAATGGCGACCATGGGCCCAAAGTATTTCTTGTGCGCGGAAAGATTTTTCGGGGCTCTCGCGGTCTGCATTGTCGGCCTGTGTTTGGGGAATAGTGGCGCGTTGGCAGAAGATGCGGCAAAGCCGGCACCGGCAACACCGGAGTCCACCGCCCTGCCCTTTCCCGGAATCCATATCGGTGACCCCCGCTCGAATCTCGAGGATCATTTCCAGGATCCGGAAACCGGCCAGCCGACCTGCCACAGGGAAAGCGGCATCTCTGGACATGTCACTTGCAAATACGAGACTCAGAAAGACGCTTCGGGAATCCGCCGATTCGGCAATATCTCCTATAAGGTTCTCGCCTTCGATTATCTGCATGACCAGTTGATCGGTTTTCGCCTGTGGATGTCGGTCAAGGACTACGACGCGATGCACGACCTCCTGGTCAAGCTGTATGGGGATCCCGGCAGCGAAGATGAATCCATGATCGTCGATCGGCGCGGCCGGCCGCTCGACCAAATCGAGTCGCAGTGGAAAAC
>JBGOXX010000205.1:0-3416 GCA_041479345.1 Alphaproteobacteria bacterium | reverse complement strand
CGTATTGATCAGGGAAATTGCCGCCTGGGAAAAACACCGCAATAAACACAACGCCAAAGCCGACTGGCAGTTCACGACAGACGATGCCCGCATTAAACTCAAGCATCTATACCCTGCAATTTAAATGATTCGGACCACTAGCTGATTTTCAGGCGCCCACGAGCCGTGCTACCCGGTCTAGCCGTTCCGGCATGTTCGAGGCTTACCATCTTTCTTTCAAAATACGGTCAACGAAGGCGGGTACGATCTCGGTGGCCTTCCCGTATATGGCCTCGCTGAAATGGCTCCGCACCAAGGAGGGTTCAAGATTGAGTTCGACGGTATGCGCTCGGCCGCGAATGTCAGCGACAAATCCGGCCGCCGGATAAACCGCGCCGGAGGTCCCGATTGCAACGAACAATCCGCAACGCTCCAAGGCCTCCGCGATCCGATCCATCTCCAGCGGCATCTCCCCGAACCACACCACATGCGGCCGCAATGCCCCGGTTTTGCCGCAATCCGGACAGGAATCGTTCAAGGACATATCGCCGCGCCATTCCCCAACCCAGTCGCATTTGCCGCAGCGTGCCTTTAAAATCTCGCCATGCATGTGGATGAGGTTGCGGGAGCCCGCGCGTTCGTGCAGGTTATCGATGTTTTGCGTCACGATAAGAACTTCCCCGGCGTATCGCGCTTCGAGCGCCGCCAAGGCGGCGTGAGCGGCATTGGGCGCGACCTGGCCGGAAATCAGATGGCGGCGGCGCGCATTATAAAAATCATGCACGCGGATGGGATCGCGGGCGAAAGCCTCCGGGGTCGCAACATCTTCGAGCCTGACCTTCGCCCAAATGCCATCGGCGTCGCGAAAAGTGTGAAGGCCGGATTCTTTCGATATCCCCGAGCCGGTCAGAATGACGATGCCCGAATTCAAGATGGCGCCTCGGTCCCCGTTCGAAAGACGAATGATAGCGCAGGCCATGACCGAGCCTAGAGCATTCCGGGTTTTGTTCGTTTGCTTGGGGAATATCTGCCGGTCGCCCACCGCCGACGGCGTTTTCCGCAAACTCGTCTTGAGCGAAGGCCTGGAGAAGAAAATCGCGTGCGATTCCGCCGGCATCAGCGACTATCACGAAGGCGATCCGGCGGATTCCCGCGCCGTCGCCGCCGCCAAACGCCGGAACATCGACATTTCCGGCCTGCGTTCGCGCCCGGTTTCGCTGGAGGATTTTCTGGTTTTCGATCTGATGCTCGCCATGGATCAATATGTCTTGGACCGGCTGATCACCTTGCGCCGTTCCATGGCTTCGAGCGCCCGGACCGAGACCCGACTATTCCTTGATTTCGCGCCGGAGCTGCCGGTGCGGGAAGTGCCTGACCCTTACGAGGGCGGCGATGCCGGTTTCGAACATGTCCTCGATTTGATCGAAGCCGGTACCAAGGGCCTCCTCGCCGATATCAAGAAGCGGCTTGCCGGCTGACGCCGTGACGAGGGAGTTCTCATCCCTCATCGAACAGGCGGCGGGAGCAAAAATCCGAAACCTGTCTCGCCTCTCCGGCGGTTCAATCGCCGAGGTATGGCGGGCCGATCTCGAAGACGGCCGCATTTGCGTCGCCAAGCTCGGCCAGCCCGGTTCCTCGCTGCCGATCGAAGGCTGGATGCTCGATTATTTGAAGGGCCGCAGCCGGCTTCCGGTTCCCGGCGTTCTCCATGCATCCGAAAATCTCTTACTGCTCGATTATATCGAGTCCGGCGACCCGCTCGATGCCCGCGCCCAATATCACGCCGCCGAGCTTCTTGCCGATCTTCATGGCATCACCGCACCCCGTTTCGGGCTCGAGCGCGACACGGTGATCGGCGGCCTTCCCCAACCGAATCTTCTTTCGTCTTCTTGGATCGATTTTTTCCGAGACTGGCGCCTCTTACATATGGCGCGCGGCGCCCTCGACGAAAGACGCCTTTCCGGCGCGCTTTTTGCGCGGATCGAAAAGCTTGCGGGAAAGCTCGATCACTTCCTGATCGAGCCCGACGCACCGTCGCTCATTCACGGCGACATGTGGGGCGGCAATGTTCTATGCCGGAAGGGGCGCATTGCCGGCTTCGTCGATCCGGCGATCTATTACGCCGATCCGGAAATCGAGCTGGCGTTCTCGACGTTATTTTCGACTTTCGGCGATTCGTTTTTTGCGCGCTATGGGGAATTGCGCCCGATCCGCCCCGGATTTTTCGAGACTCGCCGCGATCTCTACAATCTCTATCCGCTGCTCGTGCATGTGAGATTGTTCGGCGGCGGGTACGTCGCCCAAGTTGCAAACATATTGTCCCGGTTTGGTTTCTAGCCGCCGATGCGCTTCAAAACGTGATGGCCGGAAAATAAATTGCTGTTCGAATCGCCGTCGAGCACCAACGCGTCATCCTGGAACGAAACGCGGGCGATCTGCGGCCCGGCAAGCCCGATGATGAGGCCGCCGAATTCGACCTTGATCCGATCGTCGCTCACGAAACTGTAAACCCCGGAGAAATTCTTGATCTCGGTTCCGAGCACCAAAGTTTTATCCGGAAAAAATTCGATGGTTTGGTCTTCGCCCAGCCGCCACTTGCCGATGATCTTTTGCTCCGGCGATTTGGTGCAGGCAAAAAGTGCGACCGCAACCAAAATGGCCGCGAAAGAGCGGATAAAGCGGGATCGTTTACGCATGGGTCCCCGAATTCTTCTTGGCCGGCTGGCCTCCCCGGCCAGCATTAACCGGCAGACAGCCCCCTAAAGTCAACCGCGGACATCATCTTCTTCGGGGAGCCACGGGTCTTCTGCGGACAGCAAGGGGTTCCCGAGGGGATAGATCCGTTCAGGCCTGTAGATCGGTCCGGTACGGCCGTGGAAACTGGAGAATAACGTGAAGTGATCGACCGCAATCGGCCCGGCGCGAAAGAGATTGTGATCGGCGATGAAATCGACCACCCGGGAGGCTGGTGCGTCCTTGAGTCTCGCCAGCGTCACATGAGGCAGGAATTTGCGTTCGTCCGGCGGCAGGCCTGCACGCACCACCGCCGATTCGATCTTATCGTGAAGAAAATTGAGCGCATTCGAGCGTTGGACCCCGACATGGACCAATCTGGCAGCACGCGCCGGTCCGAAATAGCCGATCCCTTCCAGGCGAAGCTCGAAAGGCGGCGCTTCGATGGCCTCCAACGACAAATCGATATCGTGAGCCAGGCCTTCCTCGATGTCGCCGATGAATCGCAGGGTGAGGTGCATATTCTGCGCCTCTATCCAGCGCGCGCCCGGAATTCCGCCGGCCAGTGCCGCCAGATTGAGGCGCACAGACTCGGGAAGCGCGATGGCAACGAACAAACGTATCATGGTGGTATCGCGAATTCGGTTGGTCGATTCGATCCTGATTAGGGGCTCGGATTCGGGTCGGTATTGTGGATTTGTTCG
>JBGOXX010000204.1:0-3491 GCA_041479345.1 Alphaproteobacteria bacterium | reverse complement strand
TCGGGTTCCTTTGCGCTCTCGATCCTCGGCTTGTCGCCGCTCGCAGATATTCCAGCGCGCATGCTATCCGCCGGACAAAAGCGGCGGCTCGCATTGGCACGCCTGATCGCGATTCCGGCGCCGCTCTGGCTGCTCGATGAGCCGACGATCGCACTCGATGCGCAATCGGCCGGCGTCTTGCGCGAAGCGATTCTGGCCCATCTGAAATCCGGCGGATTGGCGGCGATCGCCACTCATAGCGATCTGGGCGTGCCGGGGAAGCGGATCGAGCTTGGCGGCTTTGGCGCCGGCGCCCTCCCAGAAAGTTCGGCCCCAGAAAGTTTAGGATGAGACGCTTTATTCTTATTGTCGGACGTGAGTTGCGGCTCGCCTACCGCCAGGGCGGAGACGCCGGACTCGCCGTCGCGTTCTTCGTTATCGCCGCGGCGCTGTTTCCGCTCGGCATTGGGCCCGAAGAACAATTGCTGTCGCGGATCGCCGCCGGCGTGGTCTGGGTTACCGCCTTGCTGGCGGTCCTCCTGGCGCTGGAGCGGTTGTTCCAGACCGATTTCGAAGACGGCACCCTCGATCTGCTGGCGCTTTCCCCGCTCCCGCTGGAACTCGTGGTGCTCGCCAAATGCCTCGCCAACTGGCTTTTGACCGGCGCGCCGCTGCTGATTGCCGCCCCCATCATCGCCGTCTTGCTCCACATGAAGACGGAGGGTCTCGTCATCTTGACCGCCAGCATGTTGCTGGGAACGCCGACCCTTTCCTTGATCGGTTCAATCGGCGCGGCGCTCACGGTTGGCGCCCGCCGTGGCGGCGTTCTTCTGTCGCTGCTGCTCCTGCCGCTTTATGTCCCGGTCCTGATTTTCGGCGTGAGCGCTGTGGATCAGGCCGTTGCCGGAATGGGCGGGAAACCCGAACTTTTGATCCTCGGCGCCTTTCTGGCGGCGGCTCTTCCCTTGGCGCCTTGGGCGGCGGCGGCAGCCTTGCGCCAAGCCGTCGAATAGCCTAGACCAGCCGCCATGCATCGCTTTGCCAACCCAGCCCGGTTCCTGCGGATCAGCGCAGTAATCCTGCCCTGGGCTGTGGGTTTGGCCGCCTTATTCATCGCAACCGGGCTTTATTTCGCGCTCTTCGCCTCGCCACCCGACTACCAGCAGGGCGAATCGGTGCGAATCATGTATGTCCACGTCCCATCCGCTTGGATGGCGTCCTTCGTTTATGGGGGGCTTGCCCTGACCAGCGCCATCGCCTTGGTCTGGAAGCATCCGCTGGCCCATGTCGCGGCAAAAGCGATGTCTCCGATTGGCGCCTGTTTTACCTTCATGGCGCTCGCGACCGGCTCGCTCTGGGGCAAACCGATGTGGGGCACGTGGTGGGTGTGGGATGCCCGGCTGACTTCGGTGCTGATTCTTTTCTTTCTTTATTTGGGACATATGGCGCTGCTGAACGCCTTCGAGGATTCGTCGCGCGGCGAGCGGGCGGCGGCGGTTTTGGCTCTCGTCGGCGCGATCAATCTTCCGATCATTCATTGGTCGGTTGAGTGGTGGAACACGCTGCACCAGCCGGCGAGCATTTTCCGCATGGGCGGGCCGACGATCGATTCTGCCATGCTCATTCCACTTTTTCTGATGGCGCTTGGATATACGGCCTATTTCGTCGTGGTCTTGATCCTGCGCATGCGCGGCGAACTGCTGGCGCGCAAGATTCGCGTGATCCGCATGGCGCGGGTCACCGGCGCGGAACATTTAAGCGCCAGCCGGGCGACGTCATAAATTCGTTTGATGGAGACTCTGACGCAGTTTCTGGCGATGGGCGGTTATGCCGCATTCGTTTGGCCGGCCTTAGCCATCGCAGCAGGGGTGATGACCGGATTGCTCATTCAGTCGCTCCGATTCCTGCGCGCGCGCGAGAAAGAGCTCGCCAAACTCGGCGGTGACAACGATGCGCGGCGGGGTTCAAGATCGTGACACGCAAGCGCCGGCGGCTTTATTTTCTTCTCGCCGGAATGGCGGCGCTGGGATTGGCGGTCGCCCTTGTCCTTGCCGCCTTCCGCGAAAATCTTGTCTTCTTCTATGGCCCCACCGAAGCGCTGGAAAAACATGTGCCGGCGGGTAAGACCTTTCGCGTCGGCGGCCTGGTCAAGGAAGGCAGCGTGGTGAAGCAAGGCGACAACGTGACCTTCCTGGTGACCGATCTCGTAAAGGAAATTCCGGTCGCCTATAGCGGTGCCCTTCCCGATCTCTTCCGCGAAGGGCAGGGCGTTGTGGCGGAAGGCGCGTTGCGCGCCGACGGTACATTTCAGGCGGTGCAAATCCTGGCCAAGCATGACGAACGCTATATGCCGCCCGAAGTTGCGGCGGCGCTGAAAAAATCGGGGCGCTGGCGCGGCAGCGAGCCGGAATCCGACGACAAGGCCGAACACGGGAAAGTAACGCAATGATCGCCGAGATCGGACATTTTGCGCTCACCCTGGCGCTCATCCTCGCTTGCGCTCAGGCGTTCTTCCCTTTGGTGGGTGCGGCGCGCGGCAATTCATTATGGATGAGCGTTGCCGAGCCGGCGGCGGCCGGCCAATTCGCGTTCATCGCGGTGGCTTTCCTGTCCCTCGTCTATCTCTACGTCGTTTCCGATTTTTCGGTGGCGACGATCGCCGCCAATTCCAATTCGGCGTTGCCGCTCCTTTATAAAATCGCCGGCACTTGGGGCAATCACGAAGGCTCGATGCTGCTGTGGATTTTGATTCTGTCGCTGTTCGGTCTGGCGGTGGCGGTTTTCGGCCAGAATCTTCCGAGCCAACTTCGCGCCCGGGTACTCTCGATTCAAGCGATGATCGCGATCGGATTCCTTCTGTTCATTCTGTTCACGTCGAATCCATTTTTCCGCGTCTTTCCGGTTCCGGAAGACGGCCGCGATCTCAACCCGCTGCTGCAGGACCCGGGCCTCGCTTTTCACCCGCCCTGCCTCTATCTCGGCTATGTCGGGTTCTCGATGGCGTTCTCCTTTGCCATGGCGGCCCTCATCGAAGGCAAGGTGGATGCCGCCTGGGCGCGCTGGGTACGCCCGTGGACGCTCGCCGCGTGGTGCTTTCTGACGCTCGGCATCACCATGGGAAGCTGGTGGTCCTATTACACCTTGGGCTGGGGCGGATGGTGGGCCTGGGATCCGGTGGAAAACGCCAGCTTCATGCCCTGGCTGGCGGGAACAGCCCTTCTTCATTCGGCGATCGTCACCGAAAAACGCGACGCGCTGAAGAGCTGGACCATTCTGCTGGCGATCCTGACTTTTTCGTTGAGCCTCATCGGAACCTTTCTGGTGCGCTCCGGCGTCATCACCTCGGTTCATTCCTTCGCCAACGATCCGGCCCGCGGTGTTTTCATCCTGCTGCTGCTGGCGATCACCATTGGCGGGTCCCTGGCGCTTTACGCCTTGCGCGCGCCGAAGCTTCGGGCCGGCGGTTTGTTCTCGCCGATCAGCCGGGAAGGGGCACTTGTCCTCAACAATTT
>JBGOXX010000203.1:0-3513 GCA_041479345.1 Alphaproteobacteria bacterium | reverse complement strand
GATCGTCGGACGCGACAGTCACCGACTTGCAGCCCTCGACAATATGATTGTTGGTGAGCAGCCTCGCCGTTTCATCCACGAAGAACGCCGTCCCAATGGTCGAAAGCCGGAGGCCTTCCGGCTCGCTCGGCGGCGGCGCATTCAGAATATGAGCGATATGTTGATTGCGCCGCTCTTGAATGACTTTTGCGTCCTCTTCGCTGACCACCTTGCCCTTGCATTGGGAAGCCAGCATGCGATTGACAATGTCGCGGTCGCGGTCAAAGCAGTAGACGACAAAGGGCGATGACGGGGCGGCGGCACCCGGCGCCGGTCCATCGGCCATTGCCCGGCCAAGCAGCGCAATCGCAGCAATCGCTGTCAGCACCATCAAGCGCCGGCGGAGGATCATTCGCCCGGTCGGACCACAATAAGGACTGGCCGCGCCAACCCGCATCGGGGCAATTTGACCGGCCGGCACGCTCGTTTCGCGTCTCTCGGCAAAATCCTGCTGCAAGCCGGGTTCTCCACGTTTATGATCCGAGTTGACTGCTATGATCCAAATTGGCTGCATTCTAGGACCTGGTTACTTAAAAATCTTACCACCATTGGCGCCTTGGCACAGGGAGGGAACATGTCCAAAAGCGAAGGCGGGCGGCGGCTGGGGTTGGTCCTCGGTGCGACCGGCGGTTTGCTCTGCGCCCTTCTTATGGCTTTGCTGCTGCTTGTCTACGGCGCGCCCTATAACGACTTGTGGTGGTGGGTGATGCTGGCCATCCTCATTGCCGCATTTGTTGTTCCACGCCTACTCGTAGGCCCCCTGGAATGGGTGTTTGACGGCTATCGGCAAGATTCCTAGAAGACTCCTAGAAGCCCCCCGCTCCTAGAGCGTGATCGTGTCTGATTGATTCGATTTTGGATTCCCAAAGGGTCGAAGTTCTGATTCAAGATGCTGGCTGGGTCTGGAGGCCAGCAATCATGGTCAGACCGTATTCAATGGATCTGCGGGAGCGGGCGGTTGCCCGCGTCGAGGCTGGGGAAAGTTGCCATAAGGTCGCGGCACTGTTCGGCGTGAGTGCGTCGAGCGTCATTAAATGGGCGCAGCGCAAGCGCCTGGTGGGAAGTGTTGCGGCCAAGCCGATGGGCGGGTCGCGCGGGCGCATTCTATCGGGTGAACGGACTTGGTTGCTGGCGCGGATCGAAGCAAAACCGGACGTGACCCTACGGGGCTTACTGGCCGAATTGGCCGAGCGTGGCGTGAAGATCAGCTATGGGGCGATCTGGGATTTCTTCGCTTCAGAGGGCATCAGCTTCAAAAAAAAGTCTGTACGCCAGCGAGCAGGACAGACCCGACATCGCTCGCAGGCGCGCCCGATGGAAGAAGTATCAGGGTAGGCTTGACCCCGCACGCCTCGTCTTTATCGACGAGACCTGGGCCAAGACCAATATGACGCGCACCCACGGAAGGTGCGCCAGAGGCAAGCGGCTGATCGCCAAGGCACCGCACGGCCACTGGCGAACGCTCACTTTCCTCGCCGCTTTGCGCGCCGATCGGATCGATGCGCCTTGCGTCATCGATGGGCCGATCAATGGCCGCAGCTTCCTCGCCTATGTCGAGCAGATCCTGGTGCCGACGCTGCGACCCGGCGATGTCGTCATCATCGATAATCTCGGCAGTCACAAGGGCAAAGCCGTCCGCCGTGCCCTTCGTGCCGCAGGCGCCAAGCTCTTGTTCCTGCCAGCCTACAGCCCTGACCTCAATCCCATCGAGCAGGTCTTCGCCAAGCTCAAAACCCTGCTTCGTAAAGCCGCTGAGCGAACTGTTGAAGCCACCTGGAAACGCATCGGCCAGCTCCTCGATCACTTCACGCCGGCCGAATGCGCCAACTACCTCAGAAACGCGGGCTATGCGTCAATCTGAATCGATCACGCTCTAGAAGCCCCCGCCGGTTGAAATCGCAAAGCGGGCGGGCGGGACATTCGAACGGTCAGCGTCTTGGAAATCGACCCGAAAATTCGGCGGCCCGAGATTTGTTTCTGGTCCTCTCGCATTCATGGAGTGGTGATGATAACGATTCATGACCCGCGGAGGGTTGCCTCGCGGGATTTAAGGCGGCCGTTAGGGGCGATTGCCGCAGCGGTCGCCGTTCTCTGTCTCTGCAAACCGGCCAGCGCTCGAACGCTCGAAGTGGGGCCGGATCAGAATCTCAAGACCCCGAGTGCTGCGGCAGCTATTGCCGCTCCTGGCGATACCATCGAGATCGCCCCCGGAGAATATTTCGATTGTGCCGTGTGGTCGGTTGATAATTTGACGATCGAAGGCAAGGGCGACGGCGCCGTCATCACCGACAAGACCTGTCAAGGCAAGGCGCTCTTCGTCACCAAGGGCAACGATATCACCATCCGAAACCTCACCTTTACCCGGGCGCGGGTGCCGGATCAAAACGGCGCCGGTATTCGCGTCGAAGGAAAAAATCTGACGATCGAGCATAGCCGCTTTATCGACAACGAAAACGGTATCCTGACGGACAATTCGCCGCAGAGCCGCATCGTTATCAAAAACAGCGAGTTCATCCGAAACGGGAAGTGCGAAAGCGCCTGCGCGCACGGCGTTTATATTGGGCACATCGCACTTCTCCATATCGAGAACTCCAAATTTCTGGAAACCCGCGACGGGCATCACATAAAGTCGCGCGCGCTCCGAACCGAATTGATCGGCAATGAGATCGCGGACGGGCCGAAGGGGACCGCGAGCTATGAAGTCGAATTGCCCAACGGCGGTTCGCTCATGATGGAAAATAACACGCTCGAAAAAGGACCGAACAACGGCAATCGCACTGCCGCTGTCTCGATCGGTGCCGAAGGCGTCACCCAGCACACCGATGAATTGATATTCAAAGGAAACAAATTCACGAACGACGATCCGCACGAGACCTTTTTCGTGAAGAATCTGACCGCAACGGAAGCCGTTCTAACCGGCAACTCCTTCAAAGGAAAAGTCGCGCCCCTCTCGGGAGACGGCAGCGTTCACTGAGCGGGCGGACGCAATTGACGCGACGGGTAGCTCCGCCGCGCCACCTTGCTTCGGCCGCGCGAACGGCTCCGGCGGGCCGACGGCTGCTGATGGTGCAGAAACGCGGCTTGCATGCGCAGCGACGCGATCGTTCGAACGGCGCCCCAGAGCGCCATGATCACCAAGACGATCATCGCCAGCAGAATCGCAAGCGGGCTGGTAACGAAGTCGACGATCCAATTCACCAGGCGCCGAAGCGACGAGGAATTTTCGCCGGTCGAGACGGTATTTTCGTTCGCGTTGCCGGCATTCACGTTACCGGCGTTCTGATTATAACCATCCTGCCTCCCGCCGTCGGAATTGGCCAGTACCGTCACCGATCGGCCGCTCGACAGCTCGGAGAGGGTTGTGACATGGCTACCGGGCATCGTCTCGAGCATGAACTGCCCCATGCCGAAAATCGAGAATACCGTGCCGTGATCGCTGGCGGATTTGATGTCGATGACTTTGCGGAGAGCATT
>JBGOXX010000202.1:0-3522 GCA_041479345.1 Alphaproteobacteria bacterium | reverse complement strand
GCCAATGTGAAATCGAAAGCCGAGCAAGTCGTCGACGCACGTTCGGCTGCGCGCTTTGCGGCGAAGGAACCGGAGCCGCGGCCGGGCGTACGCCCCGGGCATATTCCGGGATCATTCAATCTTCCCTATCCGGAGACTCTCGATCCGGCGACGAAGACGCTGCTTCCCGCCGATAAACTGGCCCAGCGTTTCTCGGAGGCGGGCGTTGATCTCACAAAACCGATCGTTGCCAGCTGCGGGTCCGGCGTCACCGCGTCGGCCCTGGCTTTCGCCCTTTATCTCCTTGGGCGGCGCGACGCCGCGGTCTATGACGGATCGTGGTCGGAATGGGGAGCCCAGGCTGATACCCCGATCGAACCCTAGCGGCGGCGAAGGGCCGGCCTCCGCGTGAAAAAAGACCCGAAAAAACACGTGAAGAAGGATACGATGCTGGTCACCGCGGGGCGATCCCCCGAGGCTCATTCCGGCATCGTCAATCCGCCCGTCTATCACGCTTCGACCGTGCTGTTCCCCACGGTCGCGAAGCTTCGGGAGTCGATTCGCAAACCCTTCGAGGGCGTCTATTACGGCCGCATCGGCACGCCGGCGAGCTTTGCCTTCGAACAGGCCATTACCGAGCTCGAAGGCGGTCATCGCGCGATCTCGGTTTCGTCCGGGCTGGCGGCGATCACGATCACGCTTCTAGCGACGCTGAAAGCCGGCGATCATTTGCTGATGGTCGATACGGTCTACAATCCGACCCGTAAATTCTGCGACGTCTTGATCCAACTTGGCATTGAAGTCACCTACTACGATCCGCTGATCGGCGCCGGCATTGCCTCGCTGATCAAACCGAATACCAGGGTCATCTATCTTGAATCGCCGGGTTCGCTGACCTTCGAAATTCAGGACGTTCCGGCGATTGCCGCGGTCGCGCGGAAGCATGGCATCCTGACGGTCATCGACAATACCTGGGCAACGCCGCTGTATTTCCAGCCGTTCAAGCATGGCGTCGATATCGTGTTGCATGCCGCGACCAAATACATTGCGGGCCATTCCGACGCGATGCTGGGCGTCATCGTGACCGGCAACGAAAAGATTTTTCACGCCGTCAAAACCATGGCGGTCGCAGTCGGCAATTCGGCGGGATCGGATGAAATTTTCCTCGGCCTTCGCGGCCTGCGGACACTCTCGGTGCGGCTCGCCCGCCATCAGGAAACCGGCGTGATGTTGGCGACCTGGCTCAAAAGGCGGGACGAGGTCGCGCGGGTGATCCACCCTGCCCTTCCCGCCGATCCCAATCACGCCTTGTGGACGCGGGATTTCACCGGCGCCACCGGTCTCTTCGCGATGATTCTGAAACCGGCGCCGGATTCGGCGGTCGTCGCCATGCTCGACGGCATGAAGCTTTTCGGGATGGGCTTCAGCTGGGGCGGCTTCGAGAGCCTGATCCTTCCCGTCGAGCCGTGGATTTCGCGCACCGCGACCCAATGGACGGAAAAGGGCCCCTACATCCGGCTCCACGCCGGGCTCGAAGATCCGGACGATCTGATCGCCGATCTCGAAGCCGGATTCGACCGGCTCAGGGCCGCGGCGCGAGCCTGAAGCCGAAACCCAGGCGCGACATAACGAAGATCACCGTCGCCGCAACCACGATCGACGGTCCCGACGGCGTATCCCAGATCGCGGAACCCCAAAGCCCGAAGCCCACCGCCAGACAACCGATGACGGCGGCCAATCCCGCCATCTGCTCGGGCGTGCGGGCGAATCGCCGGGCCGCCGCCGCGGGAATGATCAGAAGGGCCGTCATCGGCAGCAAGCCGACGATCTTCATCGCGAAGGCG
Source organism: Alphaproteobacteria bacterium (assembly GCA_041479345.1). Taxonomy (GTDB): domain Bacteria; phylum Pseudomonadota; class Alphaproteobacteria; order DATDPM01; family DATDPM01; genus DATDPM01. The sequence goes on along the minus strand of JBGOXX010000202.1, from coordinate 1,699 downwards.
ACGATCACCGCCACCAGCAACATAAAAATAATTCTCACGCGGGCGACGGCAACGCCTTCGACCCGCGCCAGTTCCTCGTGAATGGTGAGCGACAACAGCGGCCGCCAAATCACGGCGAGTACCGCCAGCGATACCAGCGCTGCGATCCAAATCCGTTCGATATCGCCGGGGGTCACCGCCAGCACGTCGCCGAAAAGATACCCTAAGAGATCGACGCGGACGGTGCGGAGAAAAGACAGCACGACCAATCCCAAGGCCAAAGTGGATTGGGCAAAGATACCGAGTAGCGTATCGCTGGCAATGCCGCGGCTACCTTGAAGCAAGGCGAGGGCCACGCCGACGAGCCCGGCAACGAGGATGACCGGCGAGGTCGGGTCGGTGCCGATCGCAAGCCCGATCGCCACCCCGAGCAAGGCGGAATGAGCAAGCGCTTCGCCGAAATAGGCCATTCGTCCCCAAACGATGAAGGACCCGAGCGGCCCGGCCGCCAGTGCGACTCCGGCGCCCGCTACGAAGGCTCGGATTAGAAAATCATCCATGGATGTCGGCCTTTGGTTTGTGGCCGTGCCCGCCGGGCGGATTCAGCGGCACGACATCGCCTTTGTCGTCATGGCGGTGATCGTGGCCGTGGGTATAAAGCGCCAGCCTCTTTGCTGCATAGGGGCCGAAGAGAGCGAGATATTCCGGATGACGGCTGACCGCCTCCGGCTTTCCCGTGCAGCAGACGTGATGATTGATGCACACCACCCGGTCGGTCGCCGCCATCACCACATGGAGGTCGTGAGACACCATGAGGATGCCGCAGCCTGTCCGGTTGCGAAGGCCGGTGATGAGGTCGTAGAGCTCCGACTGACCGACGACATCCACGCCTTGAACCGGTTCGTCGAGAACCAGAAGTTCCGGCTCGCGGAGCAGAGCGCGGGCGAGCAAGACCCGCCGCAGCTCGCCACCGGATAGATCGGAGAGCTGGGAGCGCGCGACATAGTCGGCGCCGACCTCGTCCAATGCTTGAGCGATTTTTTCCTTCGATCCGCCGGATAGCGCCAGGAACCGCGTTGCCGTGAGCGGCAAGATTTCATCGACGCTCAGGGATTGGGGCATATAGCCGATGCGCAGGCCCGGTTTGGCGACGATCCGGCCGGCGGCGGGGGCGACCAAACCCAAGACCACGCGAACCAGGGTTGTCTTGCCGGCGCCATTCGGCCCGATCAGGCTGACGATCTCCCCGGAATGAACGGTGAGCGATACATGGGAGAGCACGCTGCGTGGCCCGAACCGCACATCGATATTCTCTGCCGTCAGGAGGAGCGCCGACATGTTAGCGTTTGCGTCGGGGCTGGCAGCGCGGACATAAGCCCCGCAGTTCGATCGTCTGGCGTTCAACAGCAAAGCCGGCGGTCTTGGCGCTTTTCGCCACGGCCTTCTGAATCCGCGAATCGTCGAGCTCCGCCGCGACACCGCAGGAACCGCAGATCAGAAATTGGCCGGCATGGACCGCCTCAGGATGGGCGCAGCCGACAAAAGCACTCTGCGATTCGATGCGGTGGACGAAACCCTGCTCTAAGAGGAAGTCGAGCGCCCGATAAACCGTCGGCGGCGCAGCCGTCCGGCCGCGGCGGCGCAGCCGGGCCAAAATCTCATACGCCCCGATCGGCTCATGGCTCCGCCAGACGAGTTCGAGAACGCGCCGTCGCGATTC
>JBGOXX010000201.1:0-3531 GCA_041479345.1 Alphaproteobacteria bacterium | reverse complement strand
GGCGATTCATGCGCCCAGGCCTTCGAGATCGTGAAATCCCGGCTCGATCCGCCTTCGAGCATATAGGTTGCGACCGTCCACGGTGCCCCGGCAAAGCCGATCAGCGCCGTTTGCTCCGGTAGTTCCCGGCGAACGCGGCGGATGATTTCATAGACCGGCGCCAATCGCTCCTCCAATGAATCGAGGGAAAGCTGTTCAAGCCCGGGCCTCCCGGTGATCACATCTAAAACCGGTCCTTCGCGAAAATCGACCCGTTGTCCAAGGCCCAGCGGCACCATCAGGATATCGGAAAACAGGATTGCTGCATCCATGCCAAAGCGCCGGACCGGTTGCAGGGTGATTTCGGTAGCCAAATCCGGGTTGAGGCATAGATCGACGAAACTCGGCAGGAGAGCCCGAATTTTTCGATACTCAGGCAGATAACGCCCCGCTTGGCGCATCAGCCAGATTGGCGGTGGCTTTTGGGTGGTGCCGCTGAGGGCTCGAAGGAGGGGCTTCATTGGGAGTTGAACTGCCGAGGAATCTTTAGTTCCACTACCTTTACTCTATTTAATATGAAAGGTAGTGGTGGAGGTGGATGCCTGTGGGAATCGGGGATCAATCTATAGCCGGGTTTTATCCGCAGGGAGCAAGCCTTTCAGCCGATAGGGAACTCAATTGTGAGCGATTGTCCGGCTAGACCGGGAGAGGGGCCCTAACGCTAAGATTCTTTGTCAGTCCACAGGGGGTGAAAAACGGGGTATTCGGGAGTAGAAGCGCGCGTCGGCCCGGTTCTCCCCGTTTCCAGCGAATTCGGAAATAGTTTTCACGGCTGCACACAACGAGGAATGGTTACGCGTCTGTGTCGAACAAAAATTGTTGCAGCGCCGAAGAACAGCGTCTTATCCCCATCAACGAGTCTTTTATCCCATGACCGATCGTTATCATCTCCATCTTGTTTCCGATTCCACCGGTGAGACGATCGCAGGCGTCGCGCGGGCGTCCTTAGTGCAGTTCGAGGGAACGGACGTCGTTGAACATGTGTGGAATCTGATTCGAACGAAGCGGCAATTGCAGCGCGCCATCGAAGGCATCGAGAACAATCCGGGCGTTGTTCTCTTCACCCTCGTCGATGCGAAGATGCGCTCGGAATTGGAAGCCGCTTGCCGGCAGCTTCAAGTGCCGTGCCTTTCGATCCTCGATCCCGTGATCGCGGCATTGAGCGGATATTTCGGCGTGAAGAGCCGGGTCGCCAAAGTCGGCGCCCAGCATGCGCTCGATGCGGAGTATTTTGCCCGCATCGATGCCATCAATTTCGTGCTCGCCCATGACGACGGGCAGTTGACCAAGGATCTGGATGAAGCCGATGTGGTGATCGTCGGCGTGTCGCGAACCTCGAAGACGCCGACCTGTATTTACTTAGCCAATCGCGGGGTCAAGGCGGCGAATATTCCACTGATCCCCGGCTCGCCGCTGCCGGGTGAATTGCTCACGACGTCCAAGCCCCTGATCGTCGGCTTGACCAAGGACCCGGCACCCCTCGTGCAAATTCGGCGCAACCGGCTGCGGGCGCTCAACCAAGAAGAAGAAACCGATTACATCGACCTGGAAAAAGTGAAACAGGAGGTCGCCGCGGCCCGGCGTATGTTCAACGAGCAGGACTGGCCGATCATCGACGTGACGCGCCGCTCGATCGAGGAAGTGGCGGCGGCGATCATGCAGCTTATCGACCGCAGAGCCGGCCGGGTCGCTTGACCATGCAAGTGGTCTTGGCTTCCGCGAGCCGCTCCCGGGCCGAGATCCTGACCAAGGCCGGCGTCTCGTTCACGGCCGCGGCCGCCAATGTCGACGAATCCGAAATCAGGGCCTCGATGCAGTCGGAAAAAGCGCCGGCGATGGCCGCGGCAAGCACGCTTGCCGAGCTCAAAGCAAGAAAGGTTTCGACGCGGCTTCCCCAAGCACTGGTCATTGGCTCGGATCAGATCTTGGAGTGCGGCGGTGCTTGGTTTGGCAAGCCGGCCGATCTCGACGAAGCGCGCGCCCAACTTTGGGCGTTGCGCGGCCGCACCCACAGGCTGGTGAACGGGACCTGCGTCGTGCTCAATGGAACAAAGATCTGGACGTATGGCGATGCACCGGAATTGACCATGCGAACGCCCAGCGATGCCTTCATCGAGGCGTATTTGGCCAAAATGGGCGCTCGCGCGCTGAACGTGGTGGGCGCCTATGAAATCGAAGGGCTAGGCGCGCAGCTTTTCGCCAAGATCACCGGCGATTTTTTTTCCATCCTCGGCTTGCCGCTGCTCCCGCTTCTGGATTTTCTGCGCGGGCACAAGGCCATGCCGGAATGACCGGGAACAACAAGGCCGGGTTGGCCGGCGTCGTCGGATGGCCGATCGAGCATTCGTTGTCGCCGCGGCTGCACGGGTTTTGGCTGAACCATTACAAGATCGACGGCGCCTACATAGCATTGCCCGTGCGCCCCGCGGATTTGGCGGAGACGCTTAGAATTTTGCCGAGAATCGGCTTCCGAGGCGTCAATATCACGGTCCCTCATAAGGAAGCAGCCTTGGAAGCGATGGACGAGGTCGAACCGCTGGCCCGGACCATCGGCGCCGTCAACACGGTGATCGTGCGGGCCGACGGGACGCTTCTGGGCCGCAACACCGATGCCTTTGGTTTTCTCGAAAACCTGCGCGAGGGTGCGCCGCATTGGCACGCACCTCACAAACCCGCCCTGGTCATCGGCGCAGGGGGAGCCGCCCGCGCTATCTGCGTCGCTTTGCTCGACGCTGGCGTGCCGGAAATCTATCTCGTCAACCGCACGGCTCAACGGGCGAAGGAATTGGCGGAAAAGCTCGGCGAAGAAGTGATTGCGGTCCGCTGGGATGACCATGGTGCGGCGATGGCCAAGGCGTCGCTCGTCGTCAACGCAACGACGCTCGGCATGAAGGGCGAACCCGAAATCGCCCTCGATTTGTCGAAGCTTCCCCGATCCGCGGTCGTCACCGATATTGTCTACAATCCGTTGGAAACGCCGCTTCTTGCGGCGGCCAAGAAGCGGGGCAATCCGGTTGTCGATGGCCTTGGCATGCTGATTCATCAGGCAAGGCCCGGCTTCGAAGCCTGGTTCGGCACGGCACCGGAACCAACCGCCGAATTGCGCGACTATCTGATCGCGGCCTTGAAACGGCGATGATCGTATTGGGCGTCACCGGATCGATCGGGATGGGTAAGACGACCGCGGCGGCGGCTCTGCGGCGCCTCGGGGTACCGGTGTTCGAAGCGGATGCCTGCGTTCATGCACTCCTGGCCAAAGACGGTGCCGCCGTGCCGCTGGTGGCCGCAGCATTTCCGTTCGTGGTTCACGATGGAATGGTCGACCGGCTCGCCCTGGGGAGGATTGTCTTCGCCGATGAGGACGCCAGGGAAAAGCTCGAATCGATCATTCACCCGTTAGTGCGTCGCGCTGAGATTCGATTTTTGACCGCGGCGCGATCGCACCGCGCGCGGATCGCAGCACTTGATCTGCCGCTTCTATTTGAAACGGGT
>JBGOXX010000200.1:0-3533 GCA_041479345.1 Alphaproteobacteria bacterium | reverse complement strand
GTCGGCGGCGCCGTTCTGTCCGATGGTGTAAGTGAGGCTTATCGGAATTTCCCCGTCAATATAGGGAGCGACGGGAAAGCCGAAGCGTGCGAGATCGGCATCGTTGGGACGGGCCGCAACTTCAAAATGGGCGTGTACGGGCGCCGCCGACGAAAAGCTTTGGCTTGCCGTGATCGTGCCGGGAACGCCGCCCAGTCTGATCGTCCCCTGCTCCTGCATTCCATTCTTGTCGAGTTTCAGCAAGAGATCGCCGCTATCAAGATCCTGGCCCAAGGCGACACGCCGGATCGTCCCGTCTTTAACATTCGCCGCCGCCGCCAATTCCACATCGGCCATCTTGAGGTCCTTGAGAAGCGGCATGCGCAGCGACAAGCGCACGCCGGCTTCACCGCCCACATCCTCCGGAAGGAAGCCGATAAATTTGGCGGCATCGATCGGGTCGCTGGATACAACCACCATCATGTCCTGAAGTGATCCCTGCAGAACCATTTCGATCGACGCGTCTTGATCTTTGACGTCAAGCCCGGTGATGACCACCTTGCCTTCGCCAATCTTGATCCGCTTCAACGTCCCGCCGGTGACGGCGACATCGAGTTCGCGCCCGGTAAACGTCGCGCGGCCGCTGACATTTTCAACCGGCAGCATCGGCGGCAGATAGGCGACGGTCAGGCCCTCCGCCCGGAAGGTTCCGGCGAGCGAGCCCAGTCGCGCCGCACCAAAATCGCCCTTCGGTACCTCGACCGCAAAAACGGCCCGGCTCTCCGGCAGCATACCGTGGAAGATATGACCGCGAATCCAGCTCCGCGCATCCGATGCAACCGAAACCGGCCAATAGCGATCGAGGGAATCCACCGGCATGTTGGCGACCACCGCTTCGCCTTGCGCTGTGATATCCTGGCCGGTCCGGAACATGCGGCCGGTAATGTCGATACTCGGCCCGGTATTGGGCCCGGCATTGGGCCCATTGTTAGAAGTGTTATTGGGGCCGGTAGTCGGGCCTGCATTGGGTGTGGCAGCGGCCAATTCCGCATGCGCCTTGTCCACCACCATACGGGTAAGATTTTCTTCGAGCCGGCCGCGCAATGCCAATTTTGAGATTGCCATGGGCTCGGAATAATAAGCCGGCAACGCGACTTTTCCCGGCCCGCCCGTAACATCGAAGCCGAGGACTTCGACATTGCCGTCGAGATCGAAGCTTGCCGTGACCGTGCCGGAAAGCGGCACGGCGAATCCCTCGATTTCCTTGCCGAGGTTCTGCTTCGCCGCAACCCGTGCGGGACTGAGATTGGCGAAACTGAGACCGATGTCGATTTTCCGCGCGTCGCGGTCATAGCCGACATCGGCATCGATCTCAGCGTGTTCGCCGTCGAGATCGAGGCCGAGCGAAGCCTCGCCCGATATGCCCTTCGCATCGCGGCGAAGTTTCACGTCGGCCTTCGGCGAATGCCAGGTCGTGTTCAGCTTTTCATCGACCAGGGTGAGATCGGCGTCGTTGATTTCGACGGCGGTCAGATACCCCATCGTCCGGCCGGTATTGAGCGGAGCGATGAGGTCGGTGATGGCCTTTGTCGCCAAATCGCCGGCGCCCGGCCCTGCGTCCTCCAAGCCCAATTTGAAATTGCCGTCGGCGCCGCGCACCACCCGGACCTTGGGGTTATAGAGTTCAAAGCTCGTTGGCGCGATCACGCCATGGAGCATGCCGCGCAAACTCAAGGCGACCGACATTTCCGGAACCGAGGCGAGCATGTCCCCGTTGGCGTTGATCGCGTGCACGCCGCGGAGCCGAATATCGACCGGATGCTCCCATCCCGACCAGGTCAGCACCGTGTCGTCGAGCCGCACGGTGTAAGAGGCGTCTTCCGCGCTGAGCGCCTGTTCGAAATAGGGGGTGAGGAAATGGAGGGAAACCGCGGAACCCGAGAGACGCCAAATGATGAACCCGCCCAAAATCGCGGCGCCGATAACGGCGCCGATCATGAATTCGATGATGAGTCGAACGGATTTGATAACCACGGGCTTCCCCAAAGGCCGTTAGGCCCGACGTTCCCACGGGCCGTTGGCCCCAATGTTCCCACGGGCCGCTAGGCCCAATGGTCGAAGGCCGACAGGCCCAATCTGTAACTACACGCCGACCGGACCCAGTTTAAGCTAGGATAACATTTATGCTGCGTTTTCTGACCGAATTGAAAGCCCTGCCGGCCCCCGCCGACGCGGAGGGCTTGCGAGCCGGATTGGAACATTGGCGCGAAGCCGCCGGCCCCAAGCTTTCCCAATCCATCGAGGCCGAACCGGGAGGCGAGGCGCTCCTTCATGCCGTCTTCGGGAACAGCCCGTTCCTGACCCACGCTCTCGTGGCCGAGCGCCAGTTTGCCGATACTCTTTTCGAATATGGCGCCGATGCGGCATTTCAATCTCTGATTCTCGGGGTCCGCACCGAATTGGCGGCGGAGCCCGACCGCAAGCAAGTGATGCGAAGCTTGCGCATCGCCAAGCGCCGCGCCGCCCTTCTTATTGCCCTGGCCGATATCGGCGGCGCCTGGCCGCTCGAAAAAGTCACAGCGGCGCTGAGCGATTTTGCCGAAATCGCCCAGCAACTGGCTGTCGCCCACCTGTTGGAAGCCGCCAAGACCGAGGGCGATATCGCGGACAGCACCGTCGACGAATCCGGTTACTTCATTCTCGGCATGGGGAAGCTCGGCGGACGCGAGCTCAATTATTCGAGCGACATCGATCTCATCGCCCTCTTCGATCCGGAGCGCATCGTCTACACCGGATCGCGCTCGATCCAGGAATTCATGATTCGGCTGACCCGCGATCTGGTGACGATCCTCGAGGAGCGCAGCGACGACGGCTACGTGTTCCGCTGCGACTTGCGCCTCCGCCCCGATCCCGGCGCAACCCCCTTGGCGATCTCGGTCGACGCCGCGGAAACTTATTACGAGGGCATGGGCCAGAACTGGGAGCGGGCGGCGATGATCAAGGCCCGCTGTGTCGCCGGGGATTTGACCGCCGCCGGCAATTTCCTGAAGTCTCTCGTGCCTTATGTCTGGCGCAAGCACCTCGACTTTGCGGCGATCGCCGACATTCATTCGATCAAGCGCCAGATCCACGCCCATCGCGGCGGCGGGACGATCGCGGTCAACGGTCACGACATCAAGCTCGGGCGCGGCGGCATCCGCGAAATCGAATTCTTCGCCCAGACCCAGCAATTGATTTGGGGCGGCCGGGTGCCCGAACTCCGTCAACGCGCCACCTGCGATGCGCTGAATGCGCTCTGCGTTACCGAGCGCATCACCCGACAGGCGGCAGACGATCTCATCGCCGCCTATCGGTTCTTGCGCCGGCTCGAACACCGCCTGCAGATGGTCGATGATCAGCAAACCCATAAACTCCCCAATGACGATGCCGGGATTGCCCGGATCGCGGTCTTCCTCGGCTACCAGGACGCGAAGAGCTTTACCGTCGAGTTGGTCCACCATCTGCAGACTGTCGAGCGCCATTATGCGGCCCTCTTTGAAGAAGAGCCCAGTCTC
>JBGOXX010000199.1:0-3554 GCA_041479345.1 Alphaproteobacteria bacterium | reverse complement strand
GCGTTTCGCACGGCGCTTGAGATCGAGCCGCAATCCGTTGCGGCGCTGGCCTCGCTCGGCAATGCGCTAAAATCCCTTCGGCAGTTCGACGAAGCCATCGTTTGTTACCGCCATGTCGTCGAGCTCGCGCCGCATTCCGCGGAAGCGCAATCGAATTTGGGCCTGGCGCTGAAGGAAGCGGGGAAAATCGAAGAAGCCTTATCTTGTCTGCGGCGCGCGGTCGAGCTGGCGCCCCACCATCCGGAAATTCAATTCAATTTCGGCAACGTTTTGCTTGCCGGTGCGCGTTTCGACGAGGCCGAAGCGGCCTATGCCGATGCGTTGACTCTCAATCCTCAGCATGCCCGGGCCTGGTGCAATCGGGGCGTGGCCCTGCGCGAGCTGGGCCACGGCGACGATGCGGCGGTCATACTCCGCCAAGCGTTGGAACTCGCCCCGGAATGGGCGGACGCGCATTGGAATCTCGGGCTTGCCTTATTGATGCAAGGCCGTTTCGAAGAAGGCTGGCGTGAATACGAATGGCGCCGGAAGATTTCCGGATTTGCGATGCGCCAAATTCCCGGCAAGGCTTGGGACGGCGCGCCGCTTCGCGGGCGCACGCTGCTGGTTCATGCCGAACAGGGATTGGGCGATGCGATCCAATTCGCCCGCTATCTGCGGGTCGCGAGCGGCTTAGGGGGACCCGTCAAATTCCTGTGCCCGCCCTCGCTCCTCCGCCTTTTTTCACAAAGTAGCCTTTGCGATGCGGTGAGCGCTGAAGCACCTTCCCATTTCGATGTCCAGGCGCCGTTGATGAGCTTGCCGCATCTCATCGATCCAAAGCTGGAACGTGCCGCCTCCCTCGTCCCTTATCTTAAAGCCGATCCGAAATTGGTCGAACATTGGGATGAGCGCCTGCGGGCGAAGCCAGGCTTTCGTGTCGGGATCTCCTGGCAAGGCAATCCGGCTTATCGTGCCGACGGCCTGCGTTCGATCCCGCTCCATTTTTTCCTGCCGCTCGCGCTTGTTTCGAATGTCCGGCTCATCAGTCTTCAAAAAGGTGCGGTGCGCCCGAATGATTCGGGCATCGAGGATCTGGGGCCGGAACTCGATGAAAAATCCGGCGGGTTCATGGATTCGGCGGCGGTGATGCAAAGCCTCGACTTGGTGATTACCTCGGATACCGCCGTCGCGCATCTTGCGGGAGCGCTCGGGGTCGAGACGTGGCTCGCCTTGGCGCAAGCACCGGATTGGCGCTGGGGACGGAACGGCCAAACTTGCCCCTGGTATCCGACGATGCGCCTCTTCCGCCAAAGGGCCGCCGGCGATTGGGCGGCGGTTTTTGCACACATTGGCGGCGAACTCGCAGCTCACGCCGGGGCTGGGACCCGATGACCCCGGAAATTTCGATTCCGGTGGCGCCGGGGGAACTCCTCGACAAGATCACGATTCTTGAGCTCAAAATCGAACGCATCCGCGATCTGCAGAAGCTTCGCAATGTGCGGACCGAAATGGCGCTTTTGCGCGCGGCGGCTTCGCGGGAAATTCCCGATACGGCGGAGATTGCCAAGCTCACGGCCGAGCTTCGCGGGATCAATGCCGAATTGTGGGATATCGAAGACAAAATCCGCGACTGCGAGCGCGCAGCGGACTTCGGCGTAAACTTCGTGGCGCTCGCTCGTGCCGTCTATCGCAACAATGACCGGCGCGCCGACGTGAAACGCCGCATCAATTTGGCGCTGGGCTCGACAATCGTCGAAGAAAAATCTTACGCCGCCTATGAATAGGCGCGCTCCCGGATACTAAAATCCGGTTCAGCGTGATCGAGGACGGCCCTAATTAATGACGGGCTGCGGTTCTGAATTTTGTTCTTCGATCGCGTGTAACACCGCATACCACTGATTGTTGTAACAAGCCTTGATCGCGCCGTCCGTGCCAAGATGCCGGATCAGCAGGATCGCGAGTTGGTGGTTGCGTGTGAACTTGCGGCTCGGCTTCGCCTTTGCTGGGCTGGCCATCGCTGAACTCTCCTTGCCTAAACTGGCGTTCGGTTTGCCTAACTGGCATTACTCAGCGGTGACGGGGTGATTCCCCTCATTCACCGCTTCGGTTGATGCAGCATCCGTGCCATAAGCCTAGGAAATCCTATGGTTTTTTGTGCCAAATTCGGCAAGGAAAAGGTATTCCGAACCAAGGGCTTACCAATCGAGCGGTGATCCTCGACGAAGGGTGTACTCCGGAAGAACGGATGACGAGCTGGGCAAAATTTGCCGCAACCGGAAAATTTGATCCAGAAACACGGCAATTTTTGCCTGGAACCCAGGAGCCGAGAATCGAGAAAAAGGGACGATGCGGGCGAAAATGATTCTTCTCTTGGCGGGGCTGGCCGGCGCATCCGGCATCGTCGCCGGATCGCTGGCGGCGCATTTGCACCACGCCGCGGATGATGCGGCGCTGCTGGAAACGGCGGTCCGGTACCACATGTATCACGCGCTTGCTCTGCTCGGGCTCGCGGCATTGGCGACGCAAAGTGCAACGGCTGGAGTGCTGGCCGGAAAATGGCTGATCGCCGCCGCGTGGCTCTTTGCTGCCGGCATCGTATTCTTTTCCGGCGGGCTTTATGTTCGCGCCGGATTTGGGCATACGCCGCTGGATGCGATCGTGCCGATCGGCGGCCTCAGCTTCATCACGGGTTGGCTCGCTCTTGTCACCGGTGCTTTTCAGCGTGGCGAACGATGATTCTCGACACGAAAGGCCTTCGCTGTCCGTTGCCGGTTTTAAAAACACATCGCGTTTTAAAAGATGTCGCCGGCGGAGAGATTTTGACCGTCCTGACGACCGATCCCGGCGCGGTCAAGGATTTCGAGGCCTTTTGCGAGACCACGGGTTGCGAGCTCGTGACCTGGCGCCAAGAGAACGGCGTTTTTACCTTCGAGATTCGAAAACCGGCAACGGCATGACCGATCGGCATGTGCCGCATAGGGTTCCCTCCATCGGATAGAATTGATTTATCGGCGGCGCTATGCGGTCATCACTCTCGGGAACAAGCCGCGCGATGAAATGTTTTTATGCTGAGACAACGTTCCTAGAACGATGAACGTCACCGCCGCACGCCAAAAACGCCGATGACGACACTGGTCTTCACGCATCCCGCTTGCATCGACCACGATCCGGGTCCCGGCCATCCGGAAAATCCAAAGCGGCTGCGCGCCGTGCTCGATGCGCTGCGCCGCCCGGAATTCGCCGACCTTGGTTGGCGGGAAGCGCGGCGCGCGAGCGATGCGGAGCTCGAGCATGTTCACGATCGCGACTATATCGCGCAAGTGATGCAGGCGGTCCCGCAGGTGGGCCGTGTCCATCTCGATCTCGACACCGTGCTTTCTCCCGATTCCGGCGAGGCGGCGCTGCGGGCGGCGGGCGCGGTGTGCGCCGCGGTCGACGCAATCGCGAAAGGCGAAGCGGCCAACGCCTTCTGCGCGGTCCGCCCGCCCGGCCATCATGCCGAGCGGAATCGCGCGATGGGATTTTGCCTATTCAACAATGTGGCGATCGGCGCCCTCTATGCACGCCTGAAG
>JBGOXX010000198.1:0-3557 GCA_041479345.1 Alphaproteobacteria bacterium | reverse complement strand
GCCGGGCCGCCACAGCACGTCCGCCTTGCCCTTCTTATTCAGGAAGCGGGCAAGGACGAAGAGGTGGTCGGAGAGCCGGTTAACGTAACGCACCGCCACAGGGTTAACCGCTTCCGCGGTTCCAAGTTCCACCATCAACCGCTCCGCCCGCCGGACGACAGTCCGGGCAAAGTGAAGATAGGCGGAGGCCGGGCTTCCTCCGGGAAGGATGAAGGAGGTGAGGGGCGCCAATTCGGCGTTCATCCCGTCGATTTCGGTTTCGAGCCTTTTGACCAGGGATTCGCCGATGCTTTGGGCGGCGGTCTTCTTTGCCGATTCGGGCCGGCAGAGATCGGCGCCCAGATCGAAGAGGTCGTTTTGAATGCGGGCCAGCATGGCGTCGGCCTTGCCCTTGGTGTGGAGCCGCGCCAAGCCGATGGCGGCATTGGCTTCGTCGACGGTGCCGAAGGCCGATACCCGCAGCGCGTGTTTCTTGACCCGGCTGCCATCGCCGAGCGAGGTCTCGCCCTTGTCGCCGCCGCGGGTATAGATGCGGGTCAGTTTGACCATGGCCGTTTACAGGATCAGGGGTGGGAGCCCGGCGGGCTCGCATATTTCGAGAGCAGAAGGAGCAGCGCCAGCAAGGCGATCGCCAGCGCCTGGAGGCCGATTCGGGCCCGCATCAATTTATTGCCGTATTTGGCGTTGAACGGGCCGCCGCGCAGCATGCCGATGACGCCGACGGCCAAGACGCCGAGCACGGCGAAGACCACAAGGTAGATGAGATAGGGTGCGACCGCCTGCAATGTTTGCATGGCGGGAGATTAGCCTCCGATCCCGGTTCCGCCCAGCAAAAAGGGGCAATTCACGCGACAAGAATTTCTCGACCCATCTTGACGGGCGACGCAAACTCGGTCCGAATCCGGCGGCATGATCGCTCGTTTCTTTGCCGTCGCTATTGTGGTTTTGGTCGGCCTCCCGGCTTTCGCCGACGACGTGCCGCTGCCCGACATCACACCCAAGGACAAGCCGCTCGTCATGCAATTCGACGCTGCCAAGACCTCGAGCCAATGCGTCGGCGATCCGAAGACGCCGCTCTGCGCCATCGAAACCATGCTCGCTTGCTGGGAGCGCGGCGATCATCATCTCTGCCGCATCGGACTCAATCTCGATCACGAGCCGCGCTATGGCGGCGGCGCGCCGCACCCCGAGGACATTTATCTCTATCGCGTCATCAAGCGCGAAGTCCTGACCAAGAAGACCGTGCCCTGGGAACCGTTCGAAGTGCTGGAGCGACCCGGCCTCACGGCGCCGCAGGAAGGCGACATCCGCATCGATGTCTGGATGGTGCGGTGTACCAAGGAAATTTCCCCGGAAGCCTGCGATCATTACAAATACGCAGGCAATGGCGCCTACATCGTCCGCCGCGAAGGCGATCGCTGGTCCGTGCTGCAATGGTCGGATTTGTGACTGGATTGCACGATTCCTGATCACGGCGCAGCCACGCCGTAATCTATACGGCGACGTGACTTGACCCTGCGCTCAATGCCGTCAAAATCATTTTCCGATGATCGCTCGAATCATGATCGCAGCGCTTTTGGCCACCGCGGCTTTCACGCCCGCGCATGCGGCCGACACGAATGCCGATACGAATAATCGCATCACCCTTCTCGAAGAAAACGATTCGCTCTATTTCAACGACGACAAGCATTACACCCAAGGCCTGCGCGCTTCCTATCTCGGTCCAGAATTCAATCCGGACAGCGATTGGGACGAGCCGTTCAAATTTCTGTCCAACATCCCGACCGTGTTCCAACCTTCCGGGTCGAACGAGCAGCCGCGCCATCGCTACGCGGTATTTCTCGGCCAAAGCTTCTTTACGCCGAAGTATCTACACCGCAATCCACCCGATCCGACCGACCGGCCCTATGGTGGCTGGCTTTATGGCGGTGTCAGCCTGCTTCAAGAGGCCGGCGACAATAAGCTCGAAAACCTCGAGCTCGATCTCGGTGTCGTCGGCCCCGCCGCATTCGGGCGCGAGGTCCAGAACCATTATCATCAGCTGATCGGCGCCAACACCGCCCAGGGCTGGGACAGCCAGATCCGCGACGAGCCCGGGCTGATGCTGACTTACGAGCGTGAATGGCGGGCGAAAATCTGGGGCGATGACAGCGGAATCGACATCATCCCGGGTGTTGGCGCCACCCTCGGCAATGTGTTTACGTATGGCGAGGCCGGCGCCTTATTGCGGATCGGGAACGGCCTAAACGCCGATTACGGACCGGTCCGAGTCCGCCCAGCACTTTCCGGAACGGATTTTTTCGCCGGCGACCGCGCCCATGGCGAATTCGGATATTACGCCTTCGCCGGAATGCAGGGCCGGGTAGTCGGGCGAAATATCTTTTTGGACGGGAACAGCTTCCGCCCAAGCCCCAGCGTCGACAAGAAATTCCTGGTCGCCGATTTCCAAGCCGGGTTTTCGCTGTTCTGGTGCGACGTGGCGCGGGTCGATTTCAGCGTCGTCGAGCGCACCAAGGAATTTAAAGGTCAAGCCGCCGCCGACCCGATCGGGACCGCGGACATTTCATTTTCTTGGTGAAGTGGAATCCGGTCTTCGTGACGGAATTGCCTTCAAGCTTCGTTGATTCCCCACTTGATCCTTGCCCATATCCGCTCATGACCGAAATAGGCGATTGTTGTGTATAGATTGCTCACAATCATGAAGCCGACGGCTATGTGTGCCATTCCGGTCATTAGATAAATCGTTACAAAATCGAGAAACATAATCAGCACCCGATATGTCACGGCTTTTACTACCGATCGGCGCTCCTCGATCGTTCGCA
The DNA here is from genome assembly GCA_041479345.1 of Alphaproteobacteria bacterium. Classification (GTDB taxonomy): domain Bacteria; phylum Pseudomonadota; class Alphaproteobacteria; order DATDPM01; family DATDPM01; genus DATDPM01. The sequence continues at coordinate 735 of JBGOXX010000198.1, read as the reverse complement.
TCATCCTATGCTCCTGAAGTAATGGGATCGGTCTTTGTGCCGCCGACGGTGAATCGGCAAGGGATATCCGCATCGCCGGTTGCGACAATCGCCATATTAATTGCAATTGTGAGGGATGTATGCCTTGCCGGAAGTCCGTCGGCGCTAATCGTTGCGGGATAACAGCCCGCGGGCGATGACCTGAGCTTGGATTTCGGCGGCACCCTCGAAGACATTGAGGATGCGCGAATCGCACAAGACCCGGCTGATCGGGTATTCGAGGGCATAGCCGTTGCCGCCATGGATCTGCATCGCATTGTCGGCGGCGGACCAGGCCACACGGGCGGCAAGCAACTTCGCCATCCCCGCTTCGATGTCGCAGCGCCGGTCCTGATCCTTCTCGCGGGCCGCGAAATAACTGAGCTGCCGGGCAATCATGGTCTCGACGGCGATCCAGGCGATTTTGCCGTGAATACGCGGGAACGCAAAAATCGGCTTGCCGAATTGCACCCGTTCTTCGGCGTAACGCAGCCCGATCTCAAGGGCACTTTGGGCGACGCCGACCGCGCGCGCCGCGGTTTGGATGCGTGCGGATTCGAAGGTGGCCATGAGCTGCTTGAACCCCTGGCCTTCGATGCCACCCAAAAGATTCCCGGCGGGAATTTCGAAACCGTCGAAGGCGATCTCGTATTCCTTCATGCCGCGATAGCCGAGAACCTCGATTTCGCCGCCCGACATGCCTTTGGCGGGGAAGGG
>JBGOXX010000197.1:0-3593 GCA_041479345.1 Alphaproteobacteria bacterium | reverse complement strand
CGCCATTGGACTTGTCTCGATTGCGAGACCCTTCACGACCGCGACATCAACGCCGCGATCAACATCAGGAACCAAGGAATACTCATGCTCAAGACGGAGGGGCTGCCCGTCTCTGCCCACGGAGGCTGCGTAAGACCGGTTCATACCGAACCGGCTGCGGCTTGAGAACTGGGAAGCCTCCATCTTTAGGTGGAGGAGCAGTCACGATTACTAAATTTTAGGAATTGGGCCCAAAGACATGCCGACGACGCAGCGCAAAGAGCCGGACCCGATTACCCTATTCCGGCGCTGGTATGACGAAGCGAAGAGCCAAGAAACGGGCGATGCCGAGGCGGTGGCGCTGGCGACGGTCGACGCCGATGGCAGCCCCTCGGTGCGCATGGTCCTGTTCAAGGGCGTCTCGGAGGCCGGTTTCGTGTTCTATACGAATTTGCAAAGCCGGAAAGGCCGGGCGCTCGCAGCCGATCCCCGCGCCGCCCTGTGCTTTTATTGGAGTGCGGTTGGTTATCAAGTGCGAGTCGAAGGAAAGGTGAGCGCCGTGAGCGCCGAGGAAGCCGACGCCTATTTCGCCACCCGCGACCGCACCAGCCAGATCGGCGCCTGGGCATCACAGCAATCGCGCCCGCTGACGGGACGGATGGCGCTCGAAAAGGAGGTGGCGCGCTATGCGGCGAAATTTCTGGTGGGAAAAATTCCTCGCCCCCCTTTTTGGTCGGGATTTCGCTTGGCGCCCGAGGCCATCGAATTTTGGCAGCGGCGACCCTTCCGCCTCCATGATCGCGTTTTCTATCGCCGCGATGGCGCAGGCTGGACAACCGAGCATTTGTTTCCATGACCGAATTGCACCGACACGGAATCCAACGCGAAGCGGGAAGGGTGCCTTTGACCGGGCCATTGGCCCAGCTGTTAAAGGCGGCAACCTATGCCGCCGTCGCAACTGCCGGAATCCTGATCGCCGTCAAGGCCGTGGCCTGGGGGTTTACCGGATCGGTCAGTGTGCTTTCCAGTCTCGTTGACTCCCTCCTCGACATTTTCGCCTCGTTCATAAATCTGCTGGCCGTTCGGCATGCCTTGGTGCCGGCGGATGCCGAGCACCGATTCGGCCACGGCAAGGCCGAGGCAATCGCCGGCCTAGGCCAAGCCGCTTTTATCGTCGGCTCGGGCCTCTTCGTTATGTTCGAGGTTGCGGACCGGTTGATTCACCCGGAACCGGTGACGCACGGCGCCATCGGCGTCGGAGTCATGATCTTCACGATCCTTGCGACGGCGGCCCTCGTCCAATTCCAGCGCTATGTGGTGCGAAAAACCGGTTCGGTCGCCATCTCCGCCGATTCGCTCCATTACATCAGCGACGTGTTGACCAATGGCAGCGTCATCGCCGACCTCCTGCTCGATGCTTGGTTAGGATGGTGGTTGATCGATCCGTTGTTCGGCGCGGCGATCGCTGCCTATATCATATACAGCGCGTGGACGATCGCCCGGCAGTCCTATCACCTCTTGATGGACCGTGAGCTTTCCGACGACGCGCGCGAAAAGATCATTGCGATAGCGACCGCGCATCCCGAAGTGATCGCGGTTCATGACCTGCGGACACGGTCGTCCGGCACGCAGGCCTTCATTCAATTGCATCTCGAAATGGATGGGTCGATGGTCCTGCGCCGCGCCCACGAGATCGCCGATGAAGTCGAAGATCGAATCCGCGAAGCCTTTCCCAATGCCGAAGTGATCATCCATCAAGACCCCGACAACGTCGTCGAACGCCGCGCTCGCTTTACCTAAACCCGTCTTGTTTTCCACCGCGTGAGGCATGAACGCATCGGATCAAGCCGAAGTCGTCGCCTTCCTGTCGCGGCCGCAGACGTTCGCGGAGTCCGAAGTTCACCGTATTGAGACGCATATCTCGATCATCTTTCTGGCCGGCGGCAAAGCGTACAAGCTCAAACGCGCGGTCGTTCTTTCCTATCTTGATTTTTCGTCGCTCGATCGCCGCCGCCGGTATTGCGAGGCGGAAATCGCGATCAACCGGCGCACGGCGCCGGAGCTATACGAGCGGGTCGCCGCCGTCACCCGGGAACAGTCCGGCGCCCTTGCGTTGGATGGCCTGGGCCAGCCCATCGACTATCTCGTGGTGATGAAGCGCTTCGACCAAAACGGGCTGTTCGATCATTTGGCCGAAACGGACGAGTTATCGGATGAAATGATGTCGGAACTTGCCGACGCCGTTGCCCGATTTCATCGAAGCGTTGCGCCGCGCTTCGACCAGGGCGGATGCGAGGGCATGGGGAAGGTGGTTTCCATGAACCTTGAGAGTCTCCGCCGCCACGCTGGAACCGTCTTCGAGACCGCGATGATCCGGGAGTACGGGGATCGCGCCCGCGGCGTGCTCAAACAGCGTTGCGAATTGCTGGACGCGCGACGCGCGGGCGGATTCGTGCGCCACTGCCACGGCGACCTGCATTTGCGCAATATCTGCCTCTACAACGGCAAGCCCTTGCTTTTCGATGCGATCGAATTTTCGGAAGAAATCGCGTGCATCGATACGTTCTACGATCTCGCATTCTTGCTTATGGATTTGGAGCATCGGCGGATGCGTGAGCTCGCCAATCTGGTTTTCAACCGTTATCTGGCGCGTGAAGAATCGCCGTCGCTCGCCGGATTGGCGGCCCTGCCGCTGTTTCTGTCCTGCCGGGCGGCGGTGCGGGCCCATGTCGGAGCCGAAGCGGCGGCGCAATCCGGCAGCGGCAATACCGGCATCGCGGAATCCCGGGCTTATTTGAATCTGGCCTTGTCGCTTTTGTCGCCGCCGCGCGCACGGCTCATAGCGATCGGGGGATTATCGGGAACCGGCAAGTCGACGCTGGCGAAAGCGCTGGCGCCGGAGTTGGAGCCTATCCCGGGCGCGCTCATCCTGCGCTCCGATGTCATCCGTAAATCTCTCTTCGGCATTGACGAAGGAGTGCCGCTGCCGGCGGAAGCTTACGGCGACACGGTGACCGTCAAAGTTTATGAAGCGATCGCCGCAAGGGCCGCCGCAGCCCTGAAAGCCGGTCATTCGGTCATCGCCGATGCGGTCTACGCGAGTCCCGATGAACGCGCGGCCCTCGAATCCGTCGCTATACGTTCGGGGGCGCCGTTTTCGGGATTTTGGCTCGAAGCGCCGCTCGATCTGCTCAAGCGGCGGGTCGCCGCTCGCCTGCGCGATGCCTCCGATGCCACCGTCGAAATCGTCCGCCGCCAACAGGAATATTCGATCGGCGAAATGACCTGGCGGCGAATCGATGCCGGCCACGATATGTCACGAACGCTGTCCACGGTTCGCGATGCGCTCAAGCCCTTTTAGCGAACGCGCCGTAACCTATCACCATTCATGGCGGTGATATAAGGCGCCCTTGTTGCTGTTGCAGGCTTCCGTCCCCTTCCGGGGAGAGCGGCCAATCGGTCTTGTTTCATACAATACCGGATAAATTCTAACTATTGCAGGTACTTGCAATCTGTTCTATCATTGTTCTTGTGACACGAGCTACCAAGATCCGCCTCTATCCGGATTCCAGCCAGGAACAAATCCTGGCCGTTCAATTCGGCTGCGTCCGTTT
>JBGOXX010000196.1:0-3636 GCA_041479345.1 Alphaproteobacteria bacterium | reverse complement strand
GGTCGTGCGTCGAACCGACACCGACCCGGGCTTCAAGGTCATTCCTCGCCGCTGGGTGGTCGAGCGCAGTATCGGCTGGCTGACACGATATCGCCGCCTCGTCCGCGATTACGAAGAACGTCTCGACGTCTCCGAAGCCATGATCTTCCTTGCTATGGGAAATCTGCTCCTTCGCCGGATCACTCATCCATGACATTCTCAAACGGACTCTTAGGCCGATTTTGGCAGAACGATTACTTCCGCTTCGATCGGCTGTAAGCGTCTTTGCGTGACCCGGTGTGTTGGGAAAGGGATGACGGCGGCGGCGCGGCGTGTGCGCCGCTTCTTCTTCTTGGGCTTCTCCGAAGATACCGGCCGTGGCGCGGCGGCCAAGTTCCACGCCGCGATCCAGGCCAGGCCAGGCCAAACCAAAAGTTCCAGTCGGTCGATGTGTCGTTTTGCTTTCATCGTTCAATCTCGGCGGCCAAAATTGGTGCCGCTCCAATGTTTGGCAAAACAGTAGAGAGCAAGGAGCTAAAAAGGTCTTAAGGGCCTGACAGGAAACGATTCAGCACGAATAAAGTTTTCGTCGTTGGCGTGACGAGGTCGTGATCGATCCGACTGTGTGCCGGCGTAAGGCCGCGTAACGAAGGGCTTTTTCGCGATACCGTCAATTTCACCAGAATTTCTGCGGTATTTTCGCCGAATTTCGCCGTGAGAAATGCCGCGAGAAATATTTCGGACAGATTCGAACGGATAGGGAGGGTAAAGAAAACCCCTCGCCGCGCAGCGTCGATATTGGCGATGCCGCCACAGCAACCTCCCGGAGATTATGGGGAGAAAGCCGGTATAGCCGAAAGGTTAGTCAGCCCTTACCAGATCGACGGCTTTCATCCCGCGGCGATCGGGAATGACTTGAAAGCCGATCCGCTGCCCCTCAACGAGCGAGCCCATTCCGGCTTGCTCTACGGCGGTGATATGCACGAATACGTCCTTGCCGCCGTCATCGGGAGTAATGAAGCCGTACCCTTTGGTCGTATTAAACCACTTAACAGTTCCAGTTGCCATCGACGACGCCCTTGGTTGGTATCGCTCACGGTCGTGAGCGGCTTTTTGATTTTTCCACACGGAGCAGACACCGCAGAATCACGATCACTCGCGGGATGAATGGCCCACCTTGCTTGTGTTCTGCTGATCCCCTTTTGCCCCTCATTGCGATGCTATACGCTTTGCCGGACCCGACAAATCACATTCCCGTGCGGGTTGCATCGACATACGCACGTGCCTATTGCTTCGCAAGGATGGCGCTTCATGAATCAATCGAATAACGGCACCAAGCTTTACGTATGGGATCTCCCGACGCGCGTATTTCATTGGTGTCTGGTGCTCGCCGTGGCAACGGCCTGGGCCACAGCTGAAAATGATTCGCAACTATGGTTCAACGTTCATCTCACCGCCGGCTACACCGTATTGGCGCTCCTCATATTCCGGTTGATTTGGGGGATTGCCGGGACGAAGCACGCGCTGTTCAGCGATTTCGTGCGACCTTGGTCCGCCGTCCGAGCTTATACGAAGCAGCTGATGACTCTAAGACCGCCGCATAGCGTCGGCCACAACCCGCTCGGCGGTTGGATGGTCATCTTTCTCCTCATCGTTTTGGCCGCGACCGTCACCACAGGATTGTTCGGCGGAAAATCCGAAGGCGGCGTCGAATGGGCCGGCCCGCTCGCTCATTATATTTCGGTGGGGTTAGCTCGAGATATGATTGAGCTTCACGAGACCTTCTTCAATATCTTGCTGGTTCTCGTTTGCATACACGTTGCCGGCGTTATCGCCGATATTCTGCTGACCCGCGACAATCTGATCGTCGCCATGATCACCGGATATAAGTCGGCGCGGAATCGCGGCGGCGCCCAACCCGCTGGCTCAGTGCCCCTGATAACCGCAATCTTTGCAATTGCCGCCGCCATCACCGCGGTCGTAATCATAGCCTTTCTGTAGTCACCGCTTTGATTTCAGGGATTCGGCCTCATCCGGCAAAATGCTGCTCGATGCCTTAAACGCCCGACGCGGGATCGTTTGCACGGTGGGGGCCGGCGGCAAGAAAACGACGCTTTATCGCCTTGCCGGCGCTTTCTCCGGGCGGCTCGGCTTGACCGCGACCGTCCCGACCCTTTCGGTTCCGGACGAATTCCGCGACTCCGAAGTCGTCGGCGAAACGGACGTACTGGCGGATGAGGTCGTTGCGGCAAGCCACCAAGCCCGACGCGTCGCATTTGCCAAGCCCAGTGACAAACCTCCGCGTCTTGGCGGAATTCCGCCCGAACTTGTGGAGGAAATTCACGCCCGCGCCGGCTTCGACGCTACCTACGTCAAGGCGGATGGTGCCAGGATGCGCTGGATCAAGGCGCCCAGCGAACACGAACCGCAAATTCCACTCTCCACGGCGACCGTCATCCCGATCGTATCGGCGCGGGCGCTCGGCGAAGCGCTTTCCGAGCGCATCGCGCACCGCCCGGAATTGGTGGCGGCCGTAACCGGCGCAAAGATCGGAGAACTCTTGTCGCCAATTCATCTCGGCCGACTTCTCGCTAGTCCCGATGGTGCGTTGCGGCGTACCGGCGATGCCATTGTCGTTCCGCTCATCAATATGGTCGACGATGACGGCATGCTCGTCGCAGCACGGGAGGCTGCGCGTCATGCTCTCAGTCTCTCCCGGCGCTTCGACCGGGTCGTGCTCGCCCGTATGAACGCCCCAGAACCGATCGTCGAGGTGGTCGGCGCGCGCATCGAAATCGTCGGCTGAAATCATTCGGCGCCGGCGCCGAGACAATTTTTCCGCAGTCGCTTTTTTCCCGTTGCCGCGATCAATGCGCACGATGCACGGCGAATTTTCGCACGCAAATTCGAAACGTCTTGCGGACCGGCGCTGCACGCGCCCGCTCTTCCGGATATCGAGTGAAATCGGGTAAAGCGGCGAGTAATTAGTTGTTAAGAATTCAGTTTTTCATGTACGGATAACTAATTGAAATTAAACGATTCTACGGCGGCTATTTGGTGCATTTTGCTGAACATTTTGGATTTTTCGGGTTATTGAAATTCATTCGAGAGATCAGAAGTTCTTCCAGTCGACATAGACCTCGATGGATGTCCTGACTGACGCCGTCTGACCTCCCCAAGAATCCAATACTGCTTGTCTGACAATCTTCACTTCGGCGTCTGAATCCGATTCCACTTGACGAGAAAATCACTGCACCCCGCCTAGGCATCGACAAGTGATGCACAAACTTTTTTTGCCTCTATAACTTTTTATTAATGATTTTGCTTTCCATTCTGCGTATGTTAGGGCCGCTTAACAACCACCGGGCGGCATTACTTCGCCGCTCAAACAATGACCGATGGTAAGGAGTACGCCATATGGCAAAACGTAAAAAGACTTCCTCGAAGGCGCGTAAGACCACTTCAAGACGTAAATCGTCAGCGCGTCGTTCGACGGCTGCGAAGAAGCGAGTAGCCCGTCGCGGTCGCCGTTCGACCAAGCGTGCGTCGGCGATGGCTGCGAAGCGCAAGAGCCCGGCCAAGCGCAAGACCGCTAAGAAGCGGAAGGCGCCGAAGAAGAAGGCCGGTGGCAAGCGCAAGAAACGCAAAGCGGCCTCT
>JBGOXX010000195.1:0-3679 GCA_041479345.1 Alphaproteobacteria bacterium | reverse complement strand
TCATGAAATGGATCACCCGCGAACGCCCGAAGATCGACCGCATCGCCTGTCCGTGGCTCATCGCACGCTTCGTCGATTCGGCAGCGGAATTCATGTTTGTGCCTACCGAAAAAGTCCGGGAGGTTGCGGCTGAGGCCGGCGCGATCCCGTTCGACATTCCGGATGTCGAGCTTTCCCATGACGGCCCGCTCTGCAGCTTCGACGCCTTTCTGAAGAAATACAGGCTCGATGATCCGGCCTTGGGCGATCTTGCGGTGATTGTGAGGGGTGCCGACACCGGCAAGCTTGACCTGGCACCGCAGGCGCCGGGCTTGCTGGCGCTTTCGCTCGGATTGTCCGCGCTATTTTCGGACGACCACGAAATGCTGCGCCATGGGATGGTGATGTACGACGCGCTTTACGCGTGGCTCAAGAAGGCGCGAGGCGAAAGCCATGGCTGGCCGCCGAAGGCGGTAAAACTCTGATTCGTTGTACGAAATGAAAATATTTATGCGCTGCGGAGCATTCCGTCGTTCTTCGCGTCGGTATCGGATAGCGTGAAATAGACCGTCGTGCCTTTTCCGACAGCGGACTCAATCCATATTTTGCCGCCATGGCGCTCGCAGATGCGAAAAACGGTGGCTAGGCCGATGCCTGTTCCTTCGAATTCGTCGGGCGTGTGCAATCGTTGAAAGGGTTGGAACAGCTTGCCGGCCTGCTTCATATCGAAGCCGACGCCGTTATCGCGCACGTAATAGACCGGTCCCGAAGCGCCCATCTCGATCCGAGCGTTCGGGTTCTTGCCGGTGAATTTCCAAGCATTGCCCAGCAAATTCCGCAACACAACTTCGATCAGCCGCGGATCTCCGTAAGCCGTCAAATTCGGCGCAACGTCGACAACAATCTTCCTCTCGGGCTCTGTTGTTCGTAGGTCCACAACGATTCGACGGGCGAGCGCCGACAGATCGACACTTTGCGATTCGAGTTCGCTACGCGTCACGCGGGCGAGATTGAGCAAGCCGTCAATCAGCCGATCCAAGTGGACGCCGCTATCGTAGATGCGCTGGAGATAGTCTTGCGCGGTTTCATCCAGAGTATTGCCGTAATCCTCCAATAACGCCTTGCTGAATGCGGCCATGACGCGAAGCGGCGCGCGCAAATCGTGAGATGCCGAATAGGCGAATGTCTCAAGCTCTCGATTGGCGATTTCAAGTTCCGCCTTGCGCTGCTGGAGCGACCGAGACATGGATTCGATTTGCTGCAGCCGATCTTCGAGAAGAGTGTTGGCGTCGCGCAGGGCGGTCTCGACGCGCCGGCGTTCGTTGACTTCGATGTTCAGCGCGTAATTGGCGCGCTCAAGCTGGCCGGTGCTGGGCAAGGTAAGGGCTACGGGCATGGCGCGCCACATCGCGTAAGAGGTTCCCAAGGATACGACGGCCGTCAGCGCTTTAATGATGCCGTCGAGCCGATAGTCGGGATGCCACAGCGTCCACACGTTCATGACATGGGTGGTGCCGCAGGCCAGAATGAACAACCCGGTCAAAACGAAAACGCCGCGAAAGACGAGGTCCGAGCGTCGCATCGCAAAATAAATGAGCGCGACCGGCATGGAATAATAGGCAAGGGCAATCGCCGAATCCGAGATGACGTGCAACCAGATCAATTCTGGCTGCCAAAGGAAACACATCCCGTGGGGCATATAATCTTGGTGCGAAAAGAACCAAGACAAATAGGAAGAGATCGTTGACCCCATGATCGTCACCATCGGTCGCGGAGAGCCGATTGCGGGCGTAATACCCGCCGGCGCTTAATTTTGCACCCGGCCGAGAACCTTGCGGATTTTGCGGGCCAGGTCCTCTCTGCGGTAGGGCTTCAGCAGGACATCGCCGTCTTCCGATTCCGTTACAGCCGCGGCACGACCACCGCTCCGGTCGTGACCGGTTGTAAAAATAATCCGAAGATCGGGCCGAAGCTTGCCGCATTCGCAGGCCAGCTCCCGTCCGCCCATTCCCGCCATGACGATGTCGGTGAACAGCAGGTCTATCGGCTCGTCGCTTTTCAGGGCGTCGAGCGCCTGCCGGCCGTCCGAAGCAATGAGCACGCGGTAGCCGAGACGTTTTAGCTGCTCCGTCACCGTGCTGCGCACGAGATCATCGTCCTCGACGACCAGGATTGTCGCAGCATGGGGTGGCGTGACCATTTCGCCTTCCGGCTCGGGAACCGGTTGCGGGCTGCAGCGATGGCAGCGCGGAAGGTAGAAATGCACGGTGGTTCCCGTGCCCATTTCACTATCGATCGTCACGTGGCCGTGGGATTGATGAGCGAATCCATAAACCATGCTCAATCCGAGACCGGTCCCTTTGCCGACGTCCTTGGTGGTGAAGAACGGCTCGAAAGCGCGAGCGATGACTTCCGGCGGCATGCCGATGCCGGTGTCCGTCACCGAAAGCCGGATGTAATCGCCGGGCGTGACCCGAGGATGCGTGAAGGCATCGTTATCCGTGATCCTAATATTCCGGGTATCGATGGTCAGGGTGCCGCCCGCGGGCATGGCGTCGCGGGCATTGATGGCGAGATTGAGCACCACGTTTTCGACCTGGTTCTTGTCGGCGAGAACGTGCCAAAGGTCCTTGTTGCTCATGGTTTTGATTTTAATATTGTCGCCGATGGAACGGCTGAGCATGTCGAGCAGATCGTCGACCACCTCGCTCAATGTAAGCGCTTGGGACTGCCGAATTTGGCGGCGAGAAAAAGTGAGCAGGCGCCGGATCAGGGCTGCGCCGCGCTCGCCTGCTTTGTGCGCCAGTTCAATGACGCTACTGAGCGCCGAATCCGATCCCGCCCTTTCGGCGGCGAGCTCCAAATTGCCGAGGATAACGGTCAGGATATTGTTGAAATCGTGGGCCAGGCCGCCGGTGAGCTGGCCTACAGCTTCCATTTTCTGGCTAATGCGAAGCTGTTCTTCCAGTCTCATCCGCTCGGTCAGATCCCGCACGCTGCCGATAAAATGATGCTTGCCGGAACTCAGCCGCATTTCGTTGACCGCCAACTCGATGGGAAAGAGACGTCCATCCTTGGCCCGTCCTTGCGCTTCCCGGCCCATGCCGATGATTTTGGCCCGTCCGGTTCTGAGATATTCCGAAATATAGCCGTCGTGTTTCGCTTGATAGGGTTCGGGCATCAAAATCTTGATGTTCTCGCCAATGAGCTCGTCCGCGCTGTAACCGAAAAGCCTTTCGGCCGACGGGTTGAAGGATTGAATAAGGCCTTTTTCGTCGATCGTGACGATGCCGTCGAGGACCGTATCGAGAATCGCTTGCGTGCGCTCTTGCTGCTCGCGCAAAGCTCTGCGTTGCGTGGCTCTTTCAATCGCCGCAATCGCTGCCAATCGCAGTTGCGGAAGCCGGTTCGCCGATTTCACCACATATTCGTCGAGGCCGATTTTCATCGCGGCCGCAGCCACGTCTTCGTTACCGGTCCCGGTGTACATCACCAACGGACAGTCGGGAAAGCGCTGACGGATCGCCCGCACGACCTGCAGGCCGTCGGTCCAACGCAATTGGAAATCGGTAATGACGAGATCGAATTCGCCGCGGGTGAGCGCCACCTCCAAAGCCGGTGCATCAATGACGGGGGTTGTCCGAATCCTGCCGAAGCCCCGCTCCAGCTCCCGCTGGACGAGCGCCCGGTCGTCCGGATT
>JBGOXX010000194.1:0-3708 GCA_041479345.1 Alphaproteobacteria bacterium | reverse complement strand
TCGGAAAGGGTTGTGACATGGCTACCGGGCATCGTCTCGAGCATGAACTGCCCCATGCCGAAAATCGAGAATACCGTGCCGTGATCGCTGGCGGATTTGATGTCGATGACTTTGCGGAGAGCATTCGCGGCAGTCGGGCTGTCGAGAATGATGTGGGAGAGACCGAGATCATCTTGCCCGTCGATGAAATCCCCCGGCTGGATCCCCGGAATTTCGGCACCCGATTGGCGTGATTGCGCATCGCTGTAATCCGAGCGGTGAACGGTCGCAATCGACCGCAACACTTGTTTCAGATTGGAGTCTTGGAAACTCGCTCGGTCTTCCGTCAGCGGTTCACCCGGCGGAAAAGGAGAATCGCCGAAAAAACCGAGCGGCGCATTCGGACGCAACGCATCGACAGCCGCTGCCGCTTGCGAGCCAAGTTGTGGAGATTGCGGCAGATCGATGCCGTCGGAGATTGGGGCGCCTTCGATCCCTATCGGCACAGCGTCCAGCAGCGACCGCTCGTTTACGGGTTCAGATTGCGGTGATCCCGCTGCGCTGCCGCCCGCTGGCCCTTGATCCGAGATCGGCGATGCCCGCAGATCTGACAAAGGCAACAACGTCAGTACCGTCAAGATAGCCGAGATCTTGGCGCTCATTGCCATTCGCGTTCCGTCTAAAGTCGACATTCGGATTGGTTAATATTAACGCCGCCGCCATTTGGGGCACATTCTTTGCCGGATCGCAAACCTTGGCAAGGTGGTTCTTGAAGCGCGTGCCGGACTTTGCGTTATGCTTAAGCCGTCTTCGGCTTGGCGGCGAGCCTTGGCGGCGGCTGCAGCGCCCAGAATAATATGAGAAAAAACAGGAAGGCCGGCCTTGGATTGTCCAGCAGACTGCCGACCAAACCAACGACCATGAAGCCGACGAGCGCACCGGCAATTCCGATGCCGACGGGCGACCATTGGCGCGCCATTCTCACGATCGTCGCCACGGCGGCAACAAGAGCGAAAAGGAAAATGGACAGACCGACCGCGCCGTTTTCAAAAAACACTTCGAGATACAGATTCTTGATGTGCCACGCCAAATGTTCGAAGTCGCTGATCAAAATCCATCGATCGCCGCCGGCGGAAAAATCGCCGTTGGCGACGATATTGCCGCTGCTGTCGGTCACTTCGATCCCGGTCACCTGAATCGATACCGTGTCGGCTTCATTGTGCAGCAACAATGTGATCGGCCAATTGAACGCATCGTTGCCCAATCCGCCGCTGTCGAGAACGACGCTGTCGGAGGTCCAGGCGTTGACCCCGTTGGGCTGGAAACCGAAAGACGGGCAACCCGGCGTGTAACGATCGTCGTAAAGGATGAGCTTCGGGCAAAATTTCAGCGACATCCTCGCACCCGCGTCGTTCCCGCGCGTCATCACCTTCAACTCGTATTTCGTGTGCGGCTTCAGCGGAATCTTTTGCATCAGATTGTAATCCGCAGCGCCGAGCTCGACCCAGGTCTTGGTCCCATCGCCGTCGAAGCGAAAACTGACCTTGGTTTCCGGCCCGATGCCGCGGCGGAAATAAATCCGCGGGAAGCTCCCCAAACCCATGCCGAACGCGTAATCCCTCGCATCCGGCGCCATGAGTCGCACGGTTTCGGCCCAATGATCCCAGCGGGTTTCGGCGTCGGCCGAGGATGTCGAAAATCGCTCGACCATCCGGTAGCCGCTGGCGGCCGGAATGGCGATCAAGCAAACGACCGCGAAAACGGCGAACAGCATGGCGGTGGCGAAGCGGCGCTCGGGAGGGACGACGCGGCCGCCGAGCAGAGCGGCGGCCGCCCCCAATCCTGTAGCGCAAATGCCGGCCCACAATAGGGCGCTGTGCGCATCCATCTCGCTGTAACGGCTTGCCAGGAATGCATCGAACAACTTGTACGCGCCGCCCGCCACGATGACCGCAAGCAGCAGCGCAGCGATCAATCGAAATCGCGTGCCGAGGACATGCGTCACCAACAACGCGGCGCCGCCGAAGGCCAAACCGAATGCCAAGGCCGTCCATCCGCCGTGGATGTAGGCCGCGACCAGCGCGGCCGCCGCAATAGCGGCCGCCGACACCGCGCGTAGAAGTGCAAATCGGCCCTGGAGGCCGGAGCGTCTGCCGAGAACAATGGCCAGCACGAAAACGGTGAGCATCGCGCTCGCATAGCCGGCATAGAGGCCGCGGGAAAATCCGGCAACCACGGCATAGGTGCCGAGGCCCAAGGCAACAAGGCATAGCAATCGCCATAGCGGATGCCGAAGCCCGAGAACACCCGCCGCGGCGAACGGCGTCGCCAGCGCCATATAGGCGTCCATGGCTTCGCCGCCGGTATGAAGTTCGGTAAAGAGCGCGGTTGCGCGGTAGCCCGACGTGAAATCGAGCAGCGCTCCTCCGATGATATAGCGGTCGGTCCAAAGATTGTGGGACTGCGCGACTGCCAGCAGAACGCCGCGCTCCCACAAAACGGCGATGCCGACCAGGGCAAGACCGATCGATACACCGATGACGAAGAGCGAGGACGTCTTGGCCGCGTCGCGCGACAGACAATATTGCAGCGGCGCCAGAAGCAGCAACGCCCAGCCAATGCTTTTGGCGACGCGAAGCGCGTTGTAGGGGCTCAGATAATTCGCGAACTGATTGACATCCGGACTCGGCAGCGGGATGGCGCCGATCATTGTGCTCAGCAAGAACGAAATCGAGAGCAAGGCGATGATGGCACCGCCCTTTGTCGCCAAATTCGGAAATTGATGAGCGTCCGGAGCGCGCCAAAAATGTGCGGCCGCGGTCGTCAGTACGAGAAGATCGAATTCATTCACATAAATTCTTCCGCTCCACAGCCCGAGATCGCAGACCGGCAGCAATGCCGGGAGATAGAGGAGCCAAGCCTGCGGAAACCGCAATTGCAGGCCGAAACAGAGGATGAGGGCCGCGGCAACATAGCTGCGCGCGAAAGTGAGGTCGGCGGTCAGCCACAGGACGACGACGGTGAGCGCGATGGCGACGATCCGGCTGATGATGCCGTTGATAAGCCGCGCCCGCGCCCGCGCGGCGGCCCGGCGCGAGCGGCCCGGTGTGATTGCCGGATCACGGATTTCGTTCACGTCGACGCTCTCCCTCGAAATCGGATTCGAAGCATTCCCCGTACCACAGAAAACCTGGCCACAGAAAACCTGGCGGACCCCGGCCGGATTTTCAGGCTCCGCATCGATACCGCATCGCCGCGGCTGATGCACTACCGACCCCGGCAAAAACCCCTAAAAACCCTTGTTTTTCAGCTTCGCAAAAGCGCCTCCCATTTATCAAATCTTAAGGGGAATCGCGTACAACAAATCATCGTTAAGAGCCCGTTTTATCTCGTTATTCAGCCGGTCTGTCGGGGCGCGCGACAACCCATGAGCATGGAGCACGTTCGAGAGCTTGTCTTAACCGACGCCCCGGCAACGGAGCGCCGCCGATGGCCTTTTTCCCTCAGCCTGCGCCTCGCCTGGCGCAATCTCACCCAGGACCGAATCCGATTCGGCGCGACTGTCGCCGGCGTCAGTTTCTCCGTCATCTTGATGACCATCCAGATTTCGCTCTTGCTGGGATTCGCGTCGACCGCGTCCAGCCTCGTTGACCGGGCGGATGCCGATTTCTGGGTCGCGGCGGTCGGCGCCCGCGACGTCGATCAATCCGGAGAGATTGCGGCGCGTCT
>JBGOXX010000193.1:0-3741 GCA_041479345.1 Alphaproteobacteria bacterium | reverse complement strand
TCTGCGCAAGGCCAAAGAACGCACCGTTCCTGCCCTCTACGATCGAATCGGAAATACTCTCGACCTCTTCACAAAAGCCGAATGCCGCAACTACTTCAAAAACTCCGGCTACGCTTCAGCATGATCGGATTCCGCTCTAGTTCGCCATTTCCGGCGATCCGCCGTCATTGGCGGACCCGCCACAGAGGGCTATGATTGCAATAGGGGGCAGGCGACGCCCGGACTGCGCATTTAGACATTTAAATAAGTAACTTCTTGTAAATAAGTAACTCCTTGACGCCGGTATCGAGCGTCCGGTGACCTGACGCCGGTATCGAACGTCCAATAGCAAGTGGCGCGGCCCTGGCGGGGGAAGGCGGGTGCGAACCCGTGATAACGGAGAAAAAACTTCTTCGGCGGATCAGCGTCCTCCGGCCGTGGCAGCTTTCCGCGGTCGCTATCGTGCTGTCGGAATTTGTCACGGCGGGGATGAGCCTGCTGCTCCGCGGTTTCATCGCCGCGGACTACCTGATCACCGGGCTAGTCGCCTCGCTTTTGGTTTCTTATTCGATCCTCAAGCTGCTGTCTTTCCACCAGACCGAGCTCGTCGAGCGCGTCGCCGAACGCGGCGCCGAGCTCGGACGCGCCAACACCCTCCTTGAAAACGAAATCGAAAGCTCGCCGGACGCTATCCTCGTCGTCGATGCCAAGGGAAGGATGGCGTCCTTCAACCAGCGATTCCTCAATCTATGGTCGATCCCGCCGGAAATCGCGCAATCGCGCGACGATGCGGCGGCGCTGGCATCGGTGCGCGACAAGTTGAAGGACCCCGAGAAATTTTTCGCCGGCGTCCGGCGCCTTTACGAACATCCGGAAGAGCATGTCCGCGACGAAATCGAGCTCAAGGATGGGCGAATCCTGGACCGTTATTCGGCGGGCATGCACGACGCTGCGAACGAATATCTCGGTCGCATCTGGTTCTTCCGCGACATCACCGAACGCAAGCGCGCCGAGGAACAGCTTCGCAAATTATCCCAGGCGGTGGAGCAATCTTCGAACATCATTCTCATCACCGACACGAACGGCATTATCGAATACGTCAACCCGAAATTCACCGAGGTGACCGGCTACACCGCCGAAGAAGCCTTCGGCCGGACCCCGGCCCTTTTCGGCTCCCGTCTGACATCAGGCCAGCGATACGAGGAATTCTGGAAGAGCCTGGCAACGAACCAGGGGTGGCACGGAGAATTCCTAAACCGCAAAAAGAACGGCGATCTCTTCTGGTGCGAGGAATACGTCGCGCCGATCCGCGACAGCGGCGGCAGGGTCACGCATTTTGTCGCTGTTGAGACGGATATTACCGAGCGGCGCAAAACCGCCGAGCAGCTTCAGCAGGCGCAGAAAATGGAAACCGTGGGCCGGCTCGCCGGCGGCATCGCCCACGATTTCAACAATCAGTTGATGGTCATTCAAGGAAACCTGGAGCTGCTCCTCGAAAAATTACCCTTGCAGACCGAGGTTGGGGGCCTTGCCGACCGCGCGCTGCACGCCGCGGGCCGGAGCGCGGATCTGGTGAGCCAGCTGCTGCTATTTTCCCGCAAACAATTTCTTCAGCCCCAAGCCGTCGATGTGGGCGCGCTGATCGCCAGGATGAAGGACCTGCTGAGCAGCACGGTCATGGAAACGGTTTCGGTCCAAATCTCGGTGCCGGACGATCTGTGGCACGCCTATATCGATCCCGCCCAGCTTGAGAACGCGCTTCTCAACCTTGCCTTCAACGCGCGCGACGCCATGCCGAAGGGCGGCACGATGTCGATCGAAGCCGCGAATGTGGAAATGGCGCGCGGCCAAATGCCCGCCGATTCGGATGTCACGCCGGGTTCTTTCGTCCGCATCACGGTGGCCGACATCGGCATGGGGATGACACCCGAAGTCTTGGCGCGGGCGTTCGAGCCGTTCTTCACGACCAAGGAGGTCGGCAAGGGTTCGGGGCTCGGCCTCAGCATGGTCTACGGTTTCGTCAAGCAATCGGGCGGCTATATCGAGATCGACAGCGCGCCCGGAAGCGGGACACGAGTCGATCTGTATTTGAGAAAGACCGAGCCCGAGCGCGTGGCCTGGACACCCAAACCCGAGGCTGCCGGGCCGGTGGGCGGCGAGACAATTCTGGTGGCGGAGGACAATCCGGAGGTCCGAAAGATCGCGGTCAGTTTCTTGGGCCAGCTCGGCTATCGCCTGATCGAAGCAGCCGACGGTCCGACCGCCCTTGCCGTTCTCGAATCGAAGCAAGCCGTCGACCTGCTCTTTACCGATATCGTGATGCCCGGCGGAATAAGTGGAGTCGAACTCGCGCGTAAGGCCCTCGATTTAAGGCCTGGCATAAAATTGCTATTTGCCACGGGCTATGCCGAAGAGGCCGCACCCGGCGGGTCTGCGCTTGCGGCAGGCGGTCACATGCTCTCCAAGCCTTATCGGAAAGACGATCTGGCCCAGGCGGTGTGGGATGCGCTGAAGACGCCGACGTCCCGGTGAGATTTATCGCGCATGCGCCGCTTACGGCTTCGCCTTATCGGCGCCTATTGTTTTGCCTTATCGGCGCCCTCTACTGTTTCGCCTTATCGGCGTCAATGGCGACCTGCATTTTGATGATCTTGTCGGGATCGGCCGGGGGTTCGCCCTTGTGGATGCGGTCGACGAATTCCATCCCGGAAACCACATTGCCCCAGACGGTGTATTGGCCGTTCAGGGAATCGACTTCGTCGAACATGATGAAGAACTGACTGTCGCCGCTGTCGATATCCTCGGCGCGCGCCATGCCGCACACACCCCGGACGAAGGGGGCGCGGGAGAATTCGGCGCGGATATTGACGCCGCTGCCGCCGGTTCCGGTTCCGGTCGGATCGCCGCCCTGGGCCATGAAGCCGGGGATCACGCGGTGGAAGATCAGCCCGTTATAGAAGCCCTTGCGCACCAGCGCTTTGATCCGGGCGACGTGCTGCGGCGCCAAATCGGGGCGCATTTGGATGACCACCCGCCCGTATTGGAGATCCATATACAGCGTGTTTTCGGGATCGGGTGCTGCGCCGGCGGAAAAGGCCGAATTGGCCATGGTCATGAGAGCGAGAACGAGCAGCAGCAGAAGCTTTTTCATGGGATTCCTTTTGCGAGGGCTTGATCTTGAGGGCTTTCTTGAGCGGGTTATCTTGAGTGGGGGCGGCATTCCGGACGCGTCGTACGGGGGGCCGGGCCGGAATGGCCGCAACTATATTCAAAATTTCGCGCCGTGCCAGACGGTATCGCAGTCAAAGCCGCTTTGGATGCAGGCCGGAAACCAGCCGAGACGTGAACTTACGATTTCACAATGCGCTTATGCGTATGAACATCGGCGCCGCCGCAGCGCCGGAGAATATCGCTTGCTGCCCCTTGCCGTTCCGCCGTGTCCGCCTGAACCCACAGCAGCACGGCGCCTTGCTCCAATGCTTTCGCGAATTCTCGCGCGTGCGGCGTGGCTTTGACCTCGTCCAAAAGTTCGAAGAGCGCCATTCCGCTCAATCCCGCAGCAATAGCGCCGGCCACGGCGAAGCCGACCGGGCCGGAGGCAAGCAGGATCAGACCGGCGGCGGTCAAGGGTCCGAGATATTTGATCTCGCCGACCAGCCCGGCCAGGGTATCTTTCCAGGCTTCATTGGTGCCGCCCGCGGCACCCAGGGATTCGTGGCTGGCGAGAACCGATAAATCGGCCCTCTCGAATCCCTTGGCCAG
>JBGOXX010000192.1:0-3751 GCA_041479345.1 Alphaproteobacteria bacterium | reverse complement strand
GCCCGCCTTGCCGCCGCGATCACCGCTCCGTCGGGATTCCTGTTCATCGCGTCCTGCTCCCATCACATGGAGCCGGAGCGCTTCGCCGAAGAGGTTCACCGGGGCATCGCCGCCGCCGGCCGGTCGGCCCGGGTCATCCGCCAATCGGGGGCCTCGCCGGACCATCCGATCCATCCTTTCCTGCCGGAATCGGCTTATCTGAAAGCCGAAGTTTTGCTGATCGACTGAGCGAACAGCCGGCGGACGCTCCCCAATCCGCTCGTATTTCTATGGCCTTCAACGGGTGGTTCGGGCCTGGTTCGCCAACAGATGGATCACGGCAAATGAAGGGTAGGAGAATGCGCGCCGCAAGATCGTGAATCCGGTTTCTTTCAACATCGCTTCATATCGGCGCAGCGGCAGACCCTTATAGCCGACCTCCCATTTGTGGCCCGTAGGATCCGGATCGATGGGGAAGTTTTTCAGAAATCGGAATTTCTTCCAGGAAAACTGTGCCTTCAGCATCAACCGGTTGAAATAGACCTGGAAAAACAACTCGTGTCCCTGATAGGGCACCGAAATGAGCACGAATGGCGCGCCCGCCTCGCGAAACCCACGCAAGACGGCTCGCGCCTTGTCGTAAGGAATGTGCTCCAGCGTCGCACAGCACATGATGCAGTCGAAGCCTTTCAGCTTTGCCGCGTCTATCGCCGTCAGATCCATCTCAATGTGCGGACGCCTGGGGCGCTCGAATCGCAACGGAACGTGGTCCATGGTGGTCACGTCGTAGCCGGCGTTGTCCAGCATCGCGGTGACCAGGCCATAGTAAGGGCCGATCTCGAGCACCGTGTTGACGGGACAACGATCGAGCAGGTGGACCTGGAGCAGCTGTTCGTAGATGCGCTTGGACGAATAGTACCGCACCCATTCGCGCCGTCTTTCTTCGGGCGTCAAATGCGCCATGGGTTCAGACATGCGGTCGCTCCCCTGCTTTCGACGTCGTTACCGCGCTCAACGTTGATCATGAATGGTGGGGCTGGATAGCGCTCCATCGCCGCCGCCAGGCTTGCAGCATGAGGATGGTCCACAGCGAATATTGCCAATTTCGCCGGCCGGAAAGATGTTCCTGCCAGCGCGCGCGGACCAAACCCGGTTCGAGACCGGCCTCGCGCAGTTGGGGCTCGGCCAGCAGACTCTCCGCCCAATCGCGCAAGGGCCCGCGCAACCACGCATCGATCGGCACGCCGAAGCCGGTTTTCGGCCGCTCGACAAGTTCGCGCGGCACATAGCGATAGAGGACTTGGCGCAACAGCCACTTCGACGTCGCTCCCCGGACCAGGAACCGACGCGGGAGATGCCAGGCGAAGCTCACGACGCGGTGGTCAAGCAGCGGCACCCGCGCCTCCAGGCTCGCGGCCATGCTCGCGCGATCGAGCTTGGTCAAAATGTCGTCGGGAAGGTATGTCAAGGTGTCGACAAAACGCATGCGCGCGAAGAAATCCGGCACGAGCTTTGGCACCGTCGGATCGAAGGGGAGGCCAAGCGGCTCAACCGCACCCGGCATGAGCCGCTCCGGCGCGTCCCACTGCGTGATCAGACGGCGATAGATCGAATCCGCCGAATCTGAGCCAAGGATGGAGGCGATCTTGTGCACCTTGTCGCCGGCTTGACGTGGCCGAAGCTTGTCCGGCACCGCGGCGAATAAGCAATCCCAGCCCTGAGGCGGCAGCGCGCGCAACCCCGAGGCGGCCGCGCGGCGCAGTGCCCGCGGCATCCAGCCGATCCGGCGCCAGATCGCATCGGCCCAGCGATAGCGATGATAGCCGGCGAAAACTTCATCGCCGCCGTCGCCGGAAAGCGCCACGGTGACATGCCTTCGCGTCAATTCGGAAATCAGGAGAGTCGGGATTTGCGAGGAATCGGCAAATGGCTCGTCGTAATGCTCCGGCAGATTGGGGATCACGTCGCGGGCATGGGCCGGCTCGACGTAAAGTTCGGTATGGTCCGTACCGAGATGGCGCGCGACTTTCCTTGCATCCTCCGCCTCGTCGTAGCCCGTCTCATGAAAGCCGATGGTGAAGGTGCGCACGGGGCGATCGCTCTTCGCTTGCATCAGCGCAACCACGGTCGAGGAATCGATGCCTCCGGAAAGAAAGGCGCCGAGCGGAACATCGGCGATCATTCGCCGGCCGACCGCATCCTTGAGCAGCCGGTCCAATGCGTCGACCGCTTCCTCATCGTTCGCGTCGCTCGGCATCGACTGCCCTTCGCGGGCGACGTCGCGAAGATCCCAGAAACGCTCGATGCGCGGTTCGCCTGCGGAATCGACCGTGAGCATGGTACCCGGCTCCAGTTTCCGAACGCTCTTGTAGATGGTGTATGGCGCCGGCACATAGGCGAAGCGCAGAAAGGCGCTCGCCGCATTCTGGTCGACCTCCGGATTCCAGCCGGGATGCATCCGCAGCGCCTTCAATTCCGAACCAAACAGGATCAGTTGGCCGAAGCGGGCCCAATAGAGCGGCTTGATGCCGAGCCGGTCGCGGATGAGTTGGAGCGAGCGTGTGCGGCGATCGAAGAGGGCTACGGCGAACATGCCGATCAACCGCTCCAAGGTCGGTCGCACCCCCCAGTGCGAAAAACCCTCGACCATCACTTCGGTATCCGAAGTGCCGCGAAAGCGGATGCCCACCGCCTCGAGCTCGGCGCGAAGCTCGCGGAAATTGTAGATCTCGCCGTTAAAGGCGATAACGAAGCGGCCATCCGCGGAAATCATTGGCTGATGGCCGGTCGGCGACAGATCGACAATCGATAGCCGGCGGAAGCCGAATGCCACGCCGCTGGCCGGATCGACCCAGACGCCCGCATCGTCCGGGCCGCGGCGGACTAGCGTCTCGCGCATGGCCACGGCCAGCCGTTCGAGTTCGTCGCCGGAGGTCGATGCGCTGCGGTCCCAGAAGCCAGTCAACCCGCACATGCGACATTCCCTACAGCCGAATAGGCGCCGCCGATGAGCATCGGTAAGTCGGCCACTAGGCTCTCCCGTATGGCACGGAACAAGCCCTGATTAAAGAAATCAAATCCGTCATTGTGGCACCGAGCCCGCCCAACACCGGGACCGCTCGAGACCGGGAGCGACTTCGCTGCTTGGGAGACCGCGGCCTATGTTATCCGCGCTGATTAAAAGAATGATGCGTGCCGCGCATCATCGAATGCCGCTCACGGAGGGATTCTTGCTCAGGTACCATTCGTACGTTCGGCGCAGTCCTTCGCGTAGATCGGTCTTTGCTTCCCAGCCCAACGCGCGCAGCTTGTCGACGTTCAGTAGCTTCCGCGGCGTTCCGTCGGGCTTGGTGGAATCGAACGTAAAGTCGCCTCGAAATCCAACCGTGTCGGCGATCAGTTGCGCCAGCTCCTTGATCGACAGGTCGCTTCCGCTGCCAATGTTGACATGCTCGTCTGCCGAGTAAGTTTTCATCAGAAATACGAGGGCATCGGCAAGATCGTCGACATACAGGAGTTCGCGCCGGGGCGTGCCGCTCCCCCAGATCTCAACCGTCGGCGCGCCGGACAGTTTCGCGGCGTGGGTCTTGGCCAAGAGGGCTGCGGCCACATGGCTGCTCTTGAGATCGAAATTGTCATGAGGTCCATACAGATTGGTCGGCATCGCAGAAATGAAGTCGCAGCCATGCTGGCGGCGATAGGCCTGGCATAGCTTGATGCCCGCGATCTTAGCCACCGCATACCACTCATTCGTGGGCTCGAGAGGCCCTGT
>JBGOXX010000191.1:0-3753 GCA_041479345.1 Alphaproteobacteria bacterium | reverse complement strand
AGCCCTCCCGGCACAGTCCGGCTCACGTCGCAATGAGTTCCGGACCCGCACCCACCTTTCGCCTTTTGTCGCGGCGCGCCCTTCGTCCTTCCGAGGACGAAACCGCCGCCAATCCCCGCGCCCGTTCGGCTCGGCTGCGCAGCGCGGAACGCACCGCTGCTCCGGCCCACGGCCCAAAGGTTTCGCCATGATCCGGCGCACGATGGTTCTGTCCATTGGATTGGCGCTTGCCGCGGGTGCCGGCGTTTTTCACCTGAAGCACGAAGTGATGCTGCTGGAACAGCAATTGAATCACGTCAATCGCGCCACCCTCGAGGATCAAGAAGCGATTCACGTGCTCCAAGCCGAATGGACCTATTTGAACGAGCCTCGGCGCCTCGAAGCGCTGACTCATAAGTATCTCGAGCTCGCCCCGCTGGCCGCGGCGCACGTCATCACCATCGACGACCTCCCTGCTCGGCTCGATCCGGTGATTCCCGACGCCCACAACCCAACCGCCGCCAGCGGGGCGAACCAAGTTTCGACGGGAGTCGTCCGATGAAACGCATCGCCACCCGCTTCAAGCCCTTCGCCCCCCGTGCACCCGAAATTTCCGTGCGGGAACGTCCGCGGCTGCGGCTTGCCCATCTGCATCTTGAGGGCATCGTCAAGCAAGCCTTGGACACGGCGCGCACGCGCCTGATGTTCTCCGCCGGTCTCTTCATTCTCGCTTTCCTCGCCATCGGCGCGCGGCTCGTCGACGTGACATTGCTTCGCCAAGGCACGGAGCCCCGGGTCGCCACCAGCGAACAATCGGGACCGTTGCGCATGGATCGCGCCGACATCACCGACCGCAACGGCGTGCTGCTCGCCACCAATCTCGAAACCGCCTCGCTTTATGCCAATCCGCGGCAGATCGCAAAGCCGGTTGAGGCCGCCCGTCAGATCGCCGGCGTACTGCCCGATCTCAGCGCGGACGAGCTGACGGCGCATTTGTCGGCGCATCGCAGTTTTGTTTGGATCAAGCGCAATCTGACGCCAAAGCAGGAATACGAAGTCAATCGCCTCGGCATCCCGGGACTTTATTTCCAGCGCGAGGAGCGCCGCATCTATCCCCAAGGCGCCTTGGTGTCCCATGTCGTCGGCTTCTCCGATATCGACAATAAGGGTCTCGCCGGGGTCGAAGAATCCTTCGACAAGCGGCTCCGCGACGATTCGGCGCCGCTCCGCCTTTCGCTCGACGTCCGCGTTCAGCACATTCTCCACGAGGAATTATCCCAGGCGATGCACGACTACGCAGCAGCGGGTGCTGTCGGCGTGGTTTCGGATATTCGCACCGGCGAAGTGACGGCGATGGTCTCGCTTCCCGATTTCGATCCCAACGATCCCACCAATGACCCGGACGATGCCCGGTTCAACCGCGCGACACTCGGCGTTTACGAGATGGGCTCGACCTTCAAGATCTTCACCACGGCGATGGCGCTCGAATCAAAAGTTGCGACGCTGGACGACACCTATGACGCCAGCAATCCGATCCATGTGGCGCGCTTCACCATCAACGATTATCACCCCCAATCGCGCTGGCTCTCGGTGCCGGAAATCTTCATCTACTCGTCGAATATCGGTGCCGCGAAAATGGCTCTCGATGTCGGCGCCGAGCGGCAGCAGGCGTATCTTCGCCGTCTCGGCTTGCTCGAGCCGGCGCATATCCAGCTTCCGGAAGTCGGCGCGCCGCAGCTGCCGTCGCCCTGGCGCGAGCTCAGCACCATGACCATCGGTTACGGCCACGGCCTTTCGGTCAGCCCGCTGCAAATGGCCTCGGCGGTGGCGACCGTGATGGATGACGGTATTGCCCACGATCCGACCTTGCTCCGGGTTTCGCCGGATGCGCGCCCCCAAGGGCGGCGCGTTCTTTCCGACAGCACCTCGGATGCGCTCCGCCGCTTGATGCGCCTCAACGTCGTCGACGGCACCGGCAAGAAAGCCGAAGAAGCCGGCTATCTCGTCGGCGGCAAGACCGGGACTGCCGAAAAATCCAGCAACGGCGGTTACAACCGCAAGGCCTTGCTGTCGTCCTTCGTGGCGGCCTTTCCCATGGATGAGCCGCGCTATGTCGTGCTCGTGATGTTCGACGAGCCGAAAGCATCGGCGGAAACCAGCGGCTTTGCGACCGGCGGATGGACCGCAGCACCGGTCGCCGGACGCGTCATTGCACGCATGGCGCCGGTCGTCGGCGTTTCGCCGATCGATGAGGACGCGCCGGAAATTCAGGCGCAGATGGCGGTCGATGTCGGTGCCCGGGGGCGCAGGCTTGCGTCTTATTGATTTGATGAACGGCGACACCATGACCATGCAAGTGGGGCAAGCGGGCAGAGGCCCGGCAGCCAAAGACGTCGAAATCGCGGGTCTCACTCTCGATTCGCGCCAGGCCAAGCCGGGATATCTTTTCGCCGCTCTCCCCGGCAGCCGCGCCGACGGCCGCGATTTCATCGCCGACGCGCTGGCCCGCGGCGTGGCCGCCGTGCTCGTTCCCAAATCCTTCGATATTGAAAGCGTCGAGGCCAGGAATGTCGCCTTCGTCGAGGACGCCAATCCGCGGCGGCGCTTTTCGCTCATGGCGGCGCGGTTCTTCCGCGCCCAGCCGCGCGAGATCGCCGCGGTCACCGGAACCAACGGCAAAACGTCGGTGGCCGGTTTCACCCGGCAGATCTGGGCACATCAGGGTTTGCGCGCGGCCAGCATCGGCACGCTCGGCATCGTCGCCCCCGGATTCGAGAAATCCGGCTCACTGACCACGCCCGATCCGGTGAGCCTGCATCAAATTCTCGCCGATCTCGCCGCCGACAGCGTCGATCACCTGGCGATGGAAGCTTCCAGCCACGGCCTCGATCAATTTCGTCTTGATGGCGTCCGCGTCACGGCCGCCGGCTTCACCAATCTCTCCCGCGATCATCTCGATTACCACGGCACCATGGAGGCCTATCTCCAGTCCAAGCTTCGCTTGTTCGATGCGGTGATGCAGGAAGGCGGCGTTGCCGTCCTCAATGCCGACGTGCCGGAATTCCCTGCTATCGAACGGGTTTGCACCAAACGCCGTCACCGGGTGATCGCTTACGGAAACAACGGCGCGGATCTAAAGCTCGAAAAGCTCTCGCCCACCGCCCGCGGCCAGGCGCTCGGCCTGCGCGTGATGGGAAAGCCGCGGGACGTGGAAATTCCTTTGGCCGGCACCTTCCAGGCGGCGAATGTTCTTTGCGCGCTCGGTTTGGCGATTGCCGGCGGTGCGGCGGAAGATTCGGCCCTTGAGGCTTTAACCGGCCTGCAAGGTGCGAAGGGCCGCATGGAGCGCGTCGCCGAACTCAATAGCGCCCCGGTCTATGTCGATTACGCCCATACCCCCGATGCGCTCGAGAATGTGCTCAAGGCCCTGCGGCCCCATGCGGCGCGGCGCTTGATCGCGGTTTTCGGCTGCGGCGGCGATCGCGATCCGGGAAAACGCCCGATCATGGGCGAAATCGCTTCGAAGCTCGCCGATCTGGTATTCGTCACCGACGACAATCCGCGGAGCGAAGATCCTGCCAAAATCCGCCGCGCGATTCTGGCCGGTTGCGCCAAAGACGCAGCCCCCGTGCGCGAAATCGGCGACCGCCGAGAGGCCATCGAAGCCGCGTTGCGCGAACTTGGCGCCGGCGACGTGCTTCTCCTTGCCGGCAAGGGCCATGAACGCGGCCAGATCGTCGGCGACAAAGTATTGCCCTTCGACGATGCCGAAGT
>JBGOXX010000190.1:0-3811 GCA_041479345.1 Alphaproteobacteria bacterium | reverse complement strand
GTTTCTTCCCACCCGCCGTTCCGGCCGGGCACTGATCGAAGCCTTTCTGCGCCGTTCCGGCGGCCGGCCCTTGATCTTGCCGCGGATCGTCCCGCTGGGCGACGTGGAAGAAGACACGCTCGAATTGACTGGCGAATGGGGCGCTGGAGAAATTGAGGGTGGCGGGGAAATTCCGCCGGCGATTCCGCCGCTGCGGCGCGACTTGTTGCTCTCGAAGCTGATCGTCGATTGGCACCGCAAGCGCCGACAAACGCCGCCGCCCCCGGAACAAGCGCTGCTGTTCGCCGGAGAGCTCGCCCGTCTCATCGATCAAGTCCATACCGAAGGACTATTCTTCGACCGCCTCGCCGATTTGGTGCCGGAGGACCTTGCCGAGCATTGGCAGATCACCCTCGATTTCCTGCACATCGTCGTTGTTCAGTGGCCGGAAATTCTGGCGCGGGAAGGCTGCGTCGATCCGGCGCATCGCCGCAATCTGCTCCTGGACGCTCAGGCTAAAGCTTGGCAATTGCGCCCGCCGCAAGACTTGGTGATCGCCGCCGGATCGACAGGCAGCATTCCGGCGACCGCCCGGCTGCTTTCGGCAATCGCGCGTCTTCCGAACGGCGCGGTGGTGCTCCCCGGGCTCGATACGTCGCTCGACGCGGAAAGTTGGGCGGCGCTGGACGACACCCATCCGCAATTCAATCTCGCCCGGCTGCTGGCGCGGCTGGAGATCAATCGTGAAGACGTGGAGGACTGGCCGGCGCCGGACGTTCCAGATTCCGCGCCCGCCCGCGCGCGGCTTATCAGCGACGCGATGCGTCCCGCCGAAACCAGCGATGCTTGGGTGGCGTTACGCTCCGAACCGGCGGCGATTGCGGGTGTGGCGCGAATCGATTGTCCGACGCCGCGGGAGGAGGCGGGGGTCATCGCACTTCTGATGCGCGAGTCCCTCGAAACCGACCATAAACGCGCGGCGCTCATTACCCCCGACCGGGATCTAGCGCGCCGGGTCGCGGCAGAGCTCTCCCGATACGGAATCGACGTGGATGATTCGGGCGGTGTTGCCCTTGCCCAAACGCCGCCGGCGGTTTTCCTCCGGCTCACTGCTGACATGATCGCGGGGAAGTGTGCACCCGTACCATTCGTGGCCGCGCTCAAACACCCGCTGGCCGGCGGCGGTGCGGAACCGTCGGCGTTTCGGGCCTTGGCGCGTGAATTCGAGAAAGCAGCCTTGCGTGGACCGCGGCCGGCCTCCGGATTTTCCGGTCTGCGCGCGGCCTTGCGAGAATCATTGCGCGCGTCCGAGACTTGCGACGCAAAATCCAAAAAGCGGCTCAAGGCGTGGCTCGATGGAATCGAAAAGCCGGCCAAAGCATTCACGAAGCTGATAGCCCGAAAGCAAGTGCCGCTGCGGGATCTCTTGGCCGCGCATATCGCCTTTACCGAAACTATGGCGGCGAGCGATTCGGAATCCGGCGGTGCCCGGCTCTGGGCGGGCGATGCCGGCGAAGCACTGGCGGATTTGCTTGCCGAGTTGATGGAAGCCGCGGCGGATGCGTTACAGGATTTCGGGCCGATTTCCGGCACCGATTACCCGGCACTGCTTGAAACCGCCATGAGGGGGCGCTTCGTGCGCCCGAAATATGGCCGGCACCCGAGGCTTTTCATCTGGGGCTTGCTGGAAGCCCGCCTGCAACATGTCGATCGGGTGATTCTGTCAAGCCTCAACGAAGGGACGTGGCCGTTGGCGCCGCCGGTCGATCCGTGGATGAGCCGCCCGATGCGCGTCAAATTCGGCTTGCCGCCGCCCGAGCGCCGGATCGGCCTTTCGGCCCATGATTTCGCCGAAGGATTTTGCGCGCCCGAGGTTTTCTTGACCCGGGCGGCGCGCGTCGAAGGCCAGCCGACGGTTCCGTCGCGTTGGCTGCTGCGTCTTGACGCCGCACTGGCCCCTGATCAAAAAATTCCCCGCGCCACCCGCTATCTCGATTGGCTGGAGACGCTAGAGTCGCCGCAGCGCATCGTGCCGGTTCCGGCCCCGGCGCCAAAACCGGCGCCTGCTTTGCGCCCGCGCAAATTCAGCGTCACCGAAGTCGAAACCCTGATCCGCGACCCTTACGCGATCTTCGCGAAAAAAATCTTACGGCTCGCGCCGCTCGATCCTCTGGACGCCGATCCGGGTGCTGCCGAGCGCGGCAGTTTCATCCACGACATTCTCGATCAGTTCATCCGTCTAAATCCGGAGCTTCCCGAAGATTCTCACACTCGATTAATTGCCCTCGGTGAACAAATCTTTGGCGACGCCCTAGCACATCCCGGCGTTCGCGCTTTCTGGTGGCCGCGGTTCCTGCGCATAGCAGGATGGTTCCTCGAAACCGAACGAAATCGCCGGTCAAACGGCATCGCTGTTCTTGCCACCGAAACCAAGGGCATCCTGGAAATCCCGGTGGAGGGCGGGTTCGTGATGCTCACCGGCAAGGCCGATCGTATCGACCGCATTCCCGGCGGCCTCGCCATCCTGGACTACAAGACCGGGGCGGTGCCCAGCGCCAAGCAGGTTAGGGCCGGGCTGGCGCCGCAATTGCCGCTGGAAGCTGCGATTGCGGCCGCTGGAAAATTCGAAAACGTGGCGCCGGGGCCGGTCGCCGAACTCGTTTACGTGCATTTGACCGGCCGCGATCCGCCGGGCGACGTGATGGTCCTCGATGCGGAATCGCTCGAAATGACTCCCGATCAGCTCGCCGCCAGGACAGTCGCCGATCTTTCCCGGCTTCTCGGAAGATACGCCGATCCAAACACTCCCTATCGCTCGCGGCCCCGGCCGATGTTCGCGCGCAAAATGGGCGATTACGACCATCTGGCGCGGGTCAAGGAATGGTCGGCGGGACTCGGAGACGACGCGTGACCGGCCCGATGGATCAAGTGCTGGAGAAAGTTCAGGCCGAACAGCGTCCCGCCAGCGATCCAACGGCTTCGGTTTGGGTCACCGCCAATGCCGGCTCGGGGAAAACGCGCATCTTGGTCGATCGCATCATCCGTTTGATGCTCAGCGGCGGCGATATGCAGCGAATCCTCTGTTTGACATTCACCCGGGCGGCTGCCGCCGAAATGGAAACGCGGCTTTTCGACCGCCTCGCCGAATGGTCGACGCTTTCCGATCCGAAGCTCGAAGAAGAAATCCGCAAGCTCACCGGCCGCATGGTCGATACCGATCAGCTCCTTGCCGCGCGGCGACTCTTCGCCCGCGCGCTCGATGTCCCCGGCGGACTCAAATTGGAAACCATTCACGGCTTTTGCCAGTCGTTGATCGGCCGGTTCCCCATCGAAGCCGGTGTCGCACCCCATGTTTCGGTGATGGATGACCGGGAAGCCGAGGAATTGATGTGCGCCGCCCGCGACCGCGTCCTCGCGATGGCGGAAGAAGGCGGCGAGCTTGCCGACGCCATGAGCCGCCTCGTCATCAGGCTCGATGAGAGCGGATTCGACAGGCTGATGGCGGAGCTCACGCGCAACCGCGGCAAAATGAGAGAGATAGTGGCTGCCGGAACCGGGATCGCCGTCCGGCGCCTGCGAAAGCTGCTGGGATTGGCCGAGGACGAGACCCGGCAGAGCGCAATAACCGGTGCTTGCGCCGATGGCGCCTTCGATGCGGCGGGCCTCGTGCTGGCGGCGGCGACGTTGGAAAGCGGAACCGACAAGGACCATGAGCGCGCCGCCATCCTTCGGGCTTGGCTCGGCGGCCCCGTTTCACGTCCTTCGCTCATCGGCGGCGATTACCTCGAATTATTCCTGACCCAGAAAGGCGAGCCGCGCGCCGAAAAAACCC
>JBGOXX010000189.1:0-3852 GCA_041479345.1 Alphaproteobacteria bacterium | reverse complement strand
TACAAACAGGGCACCAAGACCGACGGCAAGCAGTACCGATGGATGCGCGAGCTGCTGGATATTCTCGATCAAGCGGCCGGTCCCGAGGATTTTCTCGAGCATACCAAGCTCGAAATGTTCAGCGACCAGGTCTTCTGTTTCACGCCCAAGGGCGATCTGATCGCGCTGCCGCGGGGCGCAACGCCGGTCGATTTCGCCTACGCCGTCCATTCGGCGGTGGGCGATACCTGCGTCGGCGTGAAGATCAACGGACGGATCATGCCGCTGCGCAGCCAACTGTCGAACGGCGATCAGGTCGAAATCATCACCTCGAAGGCGCAAACCCCGTCGCCGACCTGGGAACGGTTTGTCGTCACCGGAAAGGCGCGGGCCCGCATCCGCCGCTTCATCCGGACTCAGCAGCGTGCGGAATATATGGAGCTCGGCCGCTCGATCCTGCACAAGACGTTCCGCCAGGAAGATCAGGAATTCACCGAGAAGGCGTTTCAAGGCGTGCTGAAGAAATTTCAGTGCGACGAAGTCGAGGATCTCTATGCGGCGGTGGGCGAGGGACGTCATACCGGACTTGAGATTCTCCACGCGGTCTATCCCGGCCACAAACAAGTCTCCAAGAGCGCCAAAGTCGTGCCCATCGCCAGGGCGCGGGGCAAACGCTTGCAATCCAAGGAATTCGCGATCCCGATCAAGGGGCTCATCCCCGGCATGGCGATTCACTATGCCGGCTGCTGCCACCCGCTGCCCGGCGATCGCATCGTCGGCATCGTGACGACCGGCAAGGGCGTCACCATTCACACCATCGATTGCGAAAGCCTCGAACAATTCTCGGATACGCCGGAACGCTGGATTGACGTCGCTTGGGACATGGAATCGCTCGATGAAGAATCCCATGTCGGCCGGCTGTCGGTGGTGCTCGCCAACGAGGCGGGAAGCTTGGGGAATCTCTCCACCGTCATCGGCAAGAATATGGGCAATATCCTGAACCTCAAGATCACCAGCCGGTCATCGGATTTTTTCGAGATGATGATCGATATCGAGGTGAAGGACGTAAAGCACCTGACCAATATCATCGCCGCACTCCGCGCAACGCCAGCCATCAATTCCGTCGAACGGGCGCGCGGTTGAACCGGTTTTCACTCAGTATCGCGGGGGCAAAGCTCCCGGAAATGCGCCGGCCATGATGTTCCGGCGGCGCAAATCTGTCCCGCTGTCGGCGCGGATTCGCGACCATCTCTGGCCGCGGCGGGGGTTCCGCCGTTCCTGGCGCTATCTGATGCTCCGGGTCCTGCGGATCAATGATTCGTCGTATCGGATCGCCGCCGGGCTCGCGTGCGGCGTCGCCGTCGCGTTCACGCCGTTCGTCGGATTTCACTTTGTGCTGGCCGCCCTTATTGCATGGTTGATCGGAGCCAATATCATCGCTTCCGCCTTGGGCACGCTGATCGGCAATCCTTGGGTGCTGCCGTTTCTTTTGTGGTCAAGTTACAGCGTCGGGCACTGGCTCTTGGGCGGTGCGGCGGTGAGAAGTCTTCCCGAAGACATCACTTTCCTTTACTTGATGCACCATCCGTTGAAGACCTTCTTGCCGATGGCCGTGGGGAGCGTTCCGAACGGGATCATTGCTTGGCTGGTGACTTTTTGGCCGGCCAAGATCCTGATAGGGCGCTACCAAATCGGGCGGCGGGAGCGGCGCGAAAACGGCGTCCGCCACCGGGCGCAAGCCGCTAAGGTTAAATCGTCATGAGCAAAGCCGTCGCGAAAGTGCCTGTCAAAAATGGGCGCGTGCGCCTGGGCGTCAACATCGACCATGTCGCGACCCTGCGTAATGCGCGGGGCGGGCGGTATCCAGATTTGCTGCGGGCGGCGCACGAGGCCGAAAAAGGCGGCGCCGACAGCATCACCATCCATCTGCGGGAGGATCGCCGCCATGTCCGCGATGCGGACGTCGAGCGCTTGATCTCGGAACAAGTCCTGCCGGTCAATCTCGAGATCGCGGCGACCCAGGAGATGCACTCCATCGCTCTGGCCCGGCGCCCGCAAGCCCTTTGCCTGGTGCCGGAGCGGCGCCAGGAGCTCACCACCGAAGGGGGGCTCGATGCGGCGGGTGCCGCCGACCGGCTCGCTCCCTTTGTGACAAGCTTGAGAAAGGCGGGCATCGTGGTTGCCCTGTTCATCGATCCGGACCGCAGGCAAGTCGAGGCGGCCGCAAAGCTGAACGTTCCGGCGATCGAGCTGCATACCGGCGCTTATTGCGAGGCGAAGGGCAGCGCCCAGGCCGAGGAGTTGCGTCGCCTTGCGGAAGCCGCCGCCTATGGTCATTCGCTTGGCCTCGAAATTCACGCCGGCCATGGCCTCGATTTCGAGACCGCGGCGGCGGTGGCGGGAATCCGCGAAATCTGCGAGCTTAACATCGGCCATTTCCTGGTGGCCGAGGCTCTCTTTACGGGTCTTTCCGAATCCGTGCGGCGGATGGTCGGGGCCATCGAAGCCGGGCGGAATCAAGCGGCGATGATGCGGCGGGCATGATCATCGGGTTGGGGAGCGATATCATTGCGGTCCGGAGAATCGAGGAAACCTTGGCCCGATTCGGCGATCGATTTATTGATCGCGTATTTACCAAGGCCGAGCGGGAAAAGTCGGAAAAGCGCGCCGCGCGGGCGGCAAGCTATGCCAAGCGATTTGCGGCCAAGGAGGCTTGCTCGAAGGCCTTGGGGACGGGATTTAGGAGGGGCGTCTATTGGCGGGACATGGGGGTGGTCAATTTACCGACCGGTCAGCCGACGTTAAAATTGTCCGGCGGAGCGGCACAGCGACTTGCCGAGATCACGCCGCCCGGCATGACGGCCAAGATCGATCTTAGCCTCACCGACGACCATGAACTTGCCCAAGCGATCGTCATTATATCGGCGGTGGCCACGGAATCGACGCCGCCATAGCTTAAGTCCGATGTCGCTCGGTTCAAGAGAGTTCATAATAAATACAAAGAATTGTAAGGATTTATTCATGCAAAAACGAAAGTCAGGGGGGGCCTGGGAATCGGTCAAGGTGGTGCTCTATGCCGTCGCCATCGCGCTGGTGATCCGTACCTTCGCCTTTGAGCCCTTCAATATTCCATCGGGATCGATGATCCCGACCTTGCTCGTCGGCGACTACCTGTTCGTCTCGAAATACGCTTACGGCTACAGCCGCTATTCGCTGCCGCTTGGCTTGCCCCTCATCCCCGGCCGGATATTGTCGCGGCCGCCGGAGCGCGGCGACATCGTGGTGTTCAAGCTGCCGACCGATAACACGACGGACTATATCAAGCGGGTCATCGGATTGCCGGGCGATCGCATTCAAGTGAAAGACGACATTCTTTATCTTAATGACGCCGCGGTCCCGCGTAAGCAGATCGAAGAGTACATCCCGGAGGCCGGGTCGGCCGATCCCCGGCACGGGTTACAATTCATCGAAACCCTTCCGAACGGCCGCAGCTACCACGTTATTCAGGTGCAGC
The DNA here is from genome assembly GCA_041479345.1 of Alphaproteobacteria bacterium. Lineage (GTDB taxonomy): Bacteria > Pseudomonadota > Alphaproteobacteria > DATDPM01 > DATDPM01 > DATDPM01. The sequence goes on along the minus strand of JBGOXX010000189.1, from coordinate 359 downwards.
CGGACAGCCCGCTCGACAATACGGACGTTTTCACCGTGCCCGAAGGCCACTATTTCATGATGGGAGACAACCGCGACAATTCGGCAGACAGCCGGGTTCTCACCCAGGTTGGCTTCGTGCCGGCAGAAAATCTCGTCGGGCGCGCCGAATTTCTGTTCTTCTCCTTGCGCAACGCTTCCGGCTACGAAGTCTGGAAGTGGCCGTTCTCGATTCGCTATACCCGGCTCTTCCACCCGCTCGAACCGTGAGCCGCAACCAGGCCCCGATGAATGCCCCGATCGTTATTCGTCCGGTTCAGGAACTCGCCGCGGCGCTGGGCTTTCACAATGAAGATCTGCTGCGCCAAGCGCTTTCCCATC
>JBGOXX010000188.1:0-3866 GCA_041479345.1 Alphaproteobacteria bacterium | reverse complement strand
TCCCGAATCTTCTTCAAGGGCGAGCATCGGCTCGCCGGCAGACTCGATCCGCTTAATCGGAGTACCGATAAGCGATCCGATCGCCGTCACGTATTTTCCGTCCTCGGGCGCGGCAATCGTAAAAGCGCGCCCCGATCGGCCCGCGCGCCCGGTCCGTCCAATTCGGTGAATATAATCTTCGGGATTATGAGGGACGTCGAAATTGAAAACGTGGGAAAGCTCCGAGATATCGAGTCCGCGCGCCGCCACGTCGCTGCACACCAACAGGCGGATCTCGCCGCGCTTGAAGGCGTCGAGGGTTTCCGTGCGCTTGGATTGGGGCATGTCGCCGTGGAGCTCGGCCGCCGGCAAATTGTGGCGCGTCAAATCGCGCACCAGCGCGCCGATGTCTTTCTTGCGATTGCAGAAAATGAGCGCCGATTTCACCGCCTCCGATTCGATCAGCTTGCGAAGGGCTTCCCGCTTATGATCGGGCGGCACCACGATGACCACGTGCTCGACCATGGCCGCCGGCGAGGCCGGGGGCGACACGGAGATCTCTTTGGGATTCATCAGGAACTTATCGGCAAGGCGCCGGATTTCCGGCGGCATGGTGGCGGAAAAGAACAGGGTCTGCCGGATTCGCGGGAGAAGCCCGACGATTTTCTCGACATCCGGAATGAAGCCCATATCCAGCATCCGGTCGGCTTCGTCGATGACCAGGATTTTGACGTCGCTCAGCAAGATTTTGCCGCGCTCGAAAAGATCGATCAGCCGTCCGGGCGTTGCGATCAGCGCATCGACCCCGCGCCCCAGGCTCCGCTCCTGATCGGTGAACGAAGTGCCGCCGATGAGCAAGGCGGTCGAAAGCCGGTGGAATTTGCCGTAGGTGGCGAAATTCTCCGATACCTGGGCGGCAAGTTCGCGGGTCGGCTCGATAATGAGCGAGCGCGGCATCCTCGCCTTGGCCCGGCCAGCGGCCAGAATCTCCAGCATCGGAAGCACGAAAGACGCCGTCTTGCCGGTCCCGGTCTGGGCACAGCCAAGAACGTCACGGCCCATCAGAATGACGGGGATGGCTTGGCGCTGGATGGGGGTAGGCTCAACATAGCCGGCATCCGCTACGGCGCGGAGCACGTCGGGTCCAAGCCCAAGGTTGGAAAACGTCATCGGCTGGGGCTGGACTCCAAAAGGTCGCTAAGCCGGCGGCCGAAAAGCGGGGTAATACTTACCATTGCCCGGGAATGTAGGGATTGCGACCCCGAAGGTCAATCGCTGTCACACCGGAACCAGCCGGATTCAAATGGGATTCCGGCGGGATTCCGGCGATTGGCGAGGGCTCGGCGTCCTATTAAGCTGGAATTCGATGCTGCTGAAACGCGAACGCTCCTGCCTTCTCGTCATCGACGTCCAAGAACGGCTGATGGCGGCGATGAATGAAGGCGCCCGTCTCATCGCCAATACCGCGCTGCTGGTCAAGGCGGCGCGCCGGTTGGGCGTGCCAGTCTTGATATCGGAACAATACCCGAAGGGTCTCGGCCCGACCCTTCCCGAGCTTTCGGCCATGGCGGGCTCGACCTCAGCAGTTGGGGAGCCCGTCATCACCAAGATGGAGTTTTCCTGCACCGAGGCGCCGGGCTATCTCGACCGGCTGAAGGCGACCGGACGGGACCAAGCGGTTTTGACCGGCATCGAAGCCCATGTCTGCGTCCTTCAGACCGCTTTGGGCCTGAGGACGCTCGGCTACCCGGTCTTTGTCGTGGCCGACGCGGTGGCGTCTCGGCGGCCGGACAGCGTCGCCCTCGCTTTGGACCGGATGCGTGAAGCGGGGTGTTCGATTGTCACGACCGAAATGGTGGTTTTCGAATGGCTGGGACGCGCCGGAACCCCCGAATTCAAGGAGCTTTCCGCCCTCGTCAAATAGGGCCAACGCTAGGGCAAACGTCAGTGGGCCCGAGCCGCGCTCAGACATCCAGATCCTTGGCGAAGGGGGCGTTTTCCTGAATGAAGGCGAGGCGCAATTCCGGTTTGCGTCCCATCAAGCTCTCGACCAATTTCTCGGTGCGTTTGGCTTCGGCGCGCTTCTCGGTTTTGTCGGGAACGAAAACCCGGAGCAGCACGCGCTTTGTCGGATCCATCGCGGTTTCCTTGAGCTGAGACGCCGGCATTTCACCGAGCCCTTTGAACCGGCTGACCTCGACTTTGCCGCGGGCACTGAACTCGGACTTCAACAGCTCTTCGCGATGCACATCGTCGCGGGCATAGATCGTCTTGCCGCCTTGGGTCATCCGGTAAAGCGGCGGCATTGCTAAAAAGAGATGCCCGTTTTCGATCAGCGCCGGCATCTCCTGATAGAAGAACGTCATGAGCAGGGAGGCGATGTGGGCGCCGTCCACATCGGCATCGGTCATGATGATGACGCGCTCATAGCGCAGCTTCGAATCGTCGTAGCTTTCGCCGGTGCCGCAGCCCAGGGCCTGGATCAGATCCTTCAATTCCTGATTGCCGCGAAGTTTTTCCGACGAGGCGCTCGCCACATTGAGAATTTTTCCCCGCAAGGGCAACACGGCTTGGGTGTCCCGGTTGCGCGCCTGTTTGGCCGAGCCGCCGGCGGAATCGCCTTCGACCAGGAAGACCTCGGTTCCTTGCGGTTCTTCCCGCGTGCAATCGGCAAGCTTGCCGGGAAGCCGGGTCTTGCGGGTCGGCGATTTGCGGCCGAGGTCTTTCTGTTCGCGGCGGCGCAAACGCTCTTCGGCGCGCGCCACCACATGCGAAAGAAGAGATTCCGCGGATTCCGAATCGCCCGCCAGCCAATGATCGAAATGATCCTTGATCACCGCTTCGACCAGGCGTTGCGCGTCGGGGTGTGAAAGTCTCTCTTTCGTCTGGCCCTGGAATTGCGGATCGCGGATGTAGAGCGACAAGGCGATGCAGGCGCCATCGGTCACGTCTTCCGCGGCGATCTCTTTGGCCCGCCTATTGCCCACCCGCTCGCCATGAGCCTTGATCGCGCGGGTCAATGCCGCGCGAAGGCCGGCTTCGTGGCTGCCGCCCTGAGGCGTTGGCACGGTGTTGCAATAAGAGGTGAGTTCGCCTTCGCCGTCTTCCGGCCAGGCGGCGGCCCATTCGACCCGGCCCATATTGCGCGGCAAATCCGCTTGGCCCGAGAACGGCTCTTTGGTGACGGCGGTGCGCGTGCCGAGACTGCCGGCGAGGTAATCTGCCAAGCCGCCGGGGAAATGGAGCACCGCCGATTCCGGCACCGGCTCGCCGGGTGCCACCTCGGCTTTGCCGATGAGTTTTTTGTCGCAAGACCAGCGAATCTCGACACCGCGGAAAAGATACGCCTTCGACCGCGCCATCTTGTAGAGCCGCGCCGGATCGAATTTGGCGCGCTCGCCGAAAATTTCCGTGTCGGGGCGGAAGCTCACCGTGGTGCCGCGCCGGTTGTTGACCGATCCGGCTTTTGCCAGCTTCGAGGTCGGCTTGCCGCGCTTATAGGTCTGGCGCCAGAGAATCTTATCGCGGGCGACTTCAACGGTCAGTTCTTCGGCCAGCGCATTTACGACCGACAAGCCAACCCCGTGCAAGCCGCCGGCGGTGTGATAGAGCTTGTCCGAGAATTTGCCGCCCGAATGCAGGGTGGTCAGAATCACTTCGAGCGCGGACTTATCTTTATACTTGGGGTGCCGATCAACGGGTATGCCGCGGACGTTGTCGGAAACCGTCACCGTCTCATCGGCCGCGAGCGCAATTTCGATGCGGTCGGCATGGCCGGCTACCGCTTCGTCCATCGCATTGTCGAGCAGCTCCGCGACCAGATGATGCATGGCGCGCTCGTCGGTGCCGCCGATATACATGCCGGGGCGGCGGCGGACGGGCTCCAG
>JBGOXX010000187.1:0-3879 GCA_041479345.1 Alphaproteobacteria bacterium | reverse complement strand
GCCGTCGATCGTGATGGTGTCGCCCTCTTTGACCGTGCGGCCCGCCACTTTCAGTTCGCGTTTGGCGTAATCGATGCGGAGATCGGCGGCCCCGGCGACGCAAGGGCGGCCCATGCCGCGCGCCACCACCGCCGCGTGGCTCGTCATCCCGCCGCGGGCCGTCAAGATGCCACGGGCCGCGTGCATGCCGTGGATGTCCTCCGGACTGGTTTCGAGCCGGACCAGAATGACGCCTTCCCGCGCACCCCGCTCGACCGCGGCGTCCGAATCGAACACCGCGATACCGGAGGCGGCACCCGGCGACGCCGGCAGTCCCCGCGCGATCACCGTCCGTGCCGCCGCGGGATCGAGGGTGCGGTGGAGGAGCTGATCAAGGGAGGCCGGATCGACCCGCATCAGGGCTTCGTCGCGCGTGATCAGCCCTTCGGCGACCATGTCGACGGCGATTCGGATCGCCGCTTTGGCGCTGCGTTTGCCGACGCGGGTTTGCAGCATATAGAGCCGGCCCTTTTGCACCGTGAATTCGATGTCTTGGACATCGCGGTAGTGCCGCTCCAGCTCGCCCCGGATGAGCTGCAGCTCGGCGAAGACCTCGGGCATCACCTCTTCCATGGCCGGGAGCTTCGAATTCGCGGCTTTGCGCGCGGCAATGGTGAGGGACTGCGGCGTTCGGATGCCGGCGACCACGTCCTCGCCCTGGGCATTTACCAGATATTCGCCGTAAAGCACCTTCTCGCCGGTCGACGGATCGCGCGTAAAGGCGACCCCCGTGGCGCAGTCATCGCCCATATTGCCGAAGACCATGGTCTGGACGTTGACCGCCGTGCCCCAATCCTCGGGAATATGGTGAAGCCGCCGGTAGGTAATGGCGCGCGGCGCATTCCAGCTTTCGATGATCGCGGCAATGCCGCCCCAAAGCTGTTCTTTCGGGTTCTGGGGGAACGGCTGTCCCGATTCGTCCTTCACTTTTTCTTTATAGGCTTCCACCAGTTCGCGGAGATCGTCGGCCGAGAGCTCGGTATCCAAACGAACGCCGCGATCCTCCTTTTCGAGCTCGAGAATCTCTTCAAACAAATGATGTTCGATGCCGAGCACGACATCGGCATACATGTCAATGAATCGCCGGTAGCTGTCATAGGCGAAACGCGGGTCGCCGGAATGACGGGCCAAGCCTTCCACGGTTTCGTCGTTGAGGCCGAGATTGAGAACCGTGTTCATCATGCCGGGCATCGAAGCGCGGGCCCCCGACCGCACCGAAAGCAGCAAGGGATTATCGCGGTCGCCAAATGTGGCGCCCGCCTGCTGTTCGACCGCGGCGAGCGCTTCCCACACCTCATCGCGCAATTCCGGCGGCAAAGTTTTGTCATGGGCGAAATACCAACTGCATATGGAAGCCGAGATGGTGAAGCCGGGAGGAACCGGAAGGCCGAGCCGGCTCATCTCCGCGAGATTGGCGCCCTTGCCGCCGAGCAATTCGCTCATATCCGCACCGCCTTCAGCAGCACCGCCACCGAAGCGATAAACCCATTTGGCCCGCGCGGAGGAGCCCGGCATCGCCTTATCCTTCAATCTTCATCCTTCAATCTTCGAGAAATCGGCGACTTTGTTCATCCCGGCCACGATTTGCGAGAGCAATTTCAAACGGTTTTCGCGCAAGCTCTTGTCCTCGACATTGACCGTGACGTGATCGAAGAATTTGTCCACAGGCTGGCGGAGCAAAGCAAGCGCCGTCATGGCGCCTTCGAAATCCTCGCGCTCGAGGGCCGTCTCCAGAGCTTTTGCAATTTCGCCGAGGACTTTGACCAGTGATTTTTCTTCGCCAGCCTCGACTTTCGACGGATCGGGCTCGCCGCCATAGGGGCGATTGTCCTTTTTCTCTTCGATGCGGAGGATATTGGCGGCGCGCTTATAGGCGACGAGAAGATTGGCGCCGTCTTCCGTGCCGATGAAGCGGCCGAGCGCATCGACCCGGGCCAGCAGCCGCACCAGATCGTCTTCGTCCCCCAGCGCGAATACGGCAGCGACCAAATCGTGCCGGACACCCTGATCGCGAAGATGAACCTTCAGCCGGTCGGCGAAGAAATCGAGGATTTCCGCCGGAACCTTGCCGACCGGCTTTTCATACGCTGCGACGGCTTGGGCAAAAATCTTGATGAGCGGCAGCCGCAGCTTGTTCTCCAAAATCAGGCGGATGACGCCGAGAGCGGCGCGGCGGAGCGCGAACGGGTCTTTGGAACCGGTTGGCTTTTCGTCGATGGCGAAGAATCCGGCGAGGCTGTCGATTTTATCGGCAAGGGCCACGGCCACACTGACTGGCGCCTTGGGACAGCGGTCGTTCGGGCCTTGCGGCGCGTAATGATCGCGGATCGCTTCGGCCACCGCCGGCTTTTCGCCGTCGGCCAGCGCGTAATAGCGGCCGACGATTCCCTGAAGCTCCGGAAACTCGCCGACCATGCCGGTGGTGAGATCGGCCTTGCACAGAGTCGCCGCACTTCGCACCAGATCGACATCGGCACCCGGAATTTCACGCGCGAGTTCGGCGCCGAGCGAAGCGATCCGTTCGACTTTTTCGGCGACCGTGCCGAGCTTGGCGTGAAAGACGATGTCTTTGAGTCTCGGCACCCGGGATTCGAGGGCGGATTTCCGGTCCTGATCCCAGAAGAATTTGGCGTCGGACAGCCGCGCGCGAAGCACCCGTTCGTTGCCGGCGGTAACCGCCTTGCCGCCGTCATCGGTCAGCATATTGGCGATGACGATGAAGTGTTTCGCCAATTTTCCGTCCTTGTCTTCGAGGGCCAGATAGCGCTGATGGGCGCGCATGGAGGCGGTCAACACTTCCGGCGGCAGATCGAGAAAGGCTTTGTCGATCTCGCCGATGAGGGCCACCGGCCATTCGACCAAGCCGGCGACTTCGGCAATCAATCCGGGATCGGCACGCAGCTTCAGCGATTTTTCGGAGGCGAGCTGTCCCGCATCGGCGGCGAGCATCTTCCGCCGCTCTTCCGCATCGAGCACCACATAACCGCCGCGCAATTTGTCCCGATAATCGGCGAAATTTTTGACCGAAAATTCTAGGGGCGCCAGAAAGCGATGGCCGCGAGTCAAATTTCCGGCGCGCAGAGTTGCGCTCCCCGCCCCTTCTAACTGGAGCGGAACGACCGCGCCATCAAAGAGGCAAAGAATCGAATGCAAGGGCCGGACCCAGCGTAGCGTGCCGCTGCCCCACCGCATGGATTTCGGCCAGGGAAAATTGTGGATGACAGCCGGAATCATTTCGGAAAGAACATGCGCCGTGGCGCGGCCTTTCTTCTCCACCGTCACGAAATAGAATTCGCCCTTGCCGGTATCGCGCTTCTCGCATTGATCAAGCGACGTCAACCCCGCCGATTTCAGGAATCCCTGCACCGCCGCTTCGGGGGCGCCGACGCGAGGCCCGCGCTTTTCTTCCTGCACATCGGGCTGGGTGACCAGCAAGTCTTCAACAACCAGCGCCAATCGTCGCGGCGTGGCAAAACTCTGTGCCTCGCCGAACGCCAGCCCTTCGGCGGCCAGTTTTTCCGTGACGAGCCGCTTCAGATCCACGGCAGCTTGTTCCTGCATCCGCGCCGGGATTTCCTCGGACAGGAGTTCGAGCAGAAGTTCCGACATTTACCGGCGCCCCTGATCGGCGCCGGCGAGCCAGGCTTCGCAGCAACCTTTGGCCAGCGCCCGCACCCGGCCGATATAGGCCGCGCGCTCGGCCACCGAAATCACGCCCCGGGCGTCGAGCAGATTAAAGACATGGCTCGCCTTGATGCATTGGTCGTAAGCGGGAAGCGGCAGGCGTTCTTTCAAGAGCGCATGGCACTCAGTCTCGAAATCTTTGAAATGCCGAAGCAG
>JBGOXX010000186.1:0-3886 GCA_041479345.1 Alphaproteobacteria bacterium | reverse complement strand
TCGATGACCACGAGATCGCGCGGGGCGATTCCCGAATTCAAAAGCGCCCGGGTAATGGATCCCGTCCCGCCGCCCAATTCGACGACAACGCCTTGCGGTCTCGACCGCAGGATTTCGGGGTCCAGGATTTCGGGCCGTAGAATTTCGGGGCCAAGCGCCTTCGCCATGGCCTTGGCCAGCGCCGCCCCGCTCGGAACGACGGCGCCGATGCGCAACGGATTGCGCAGCCATTTTCCGAACAGCATTTTTTCGTCTTCGACGTCCATTGCTTTCCTCGGCACCGCCAATGCGGTGTTCGCGAATTCAGAAGTGCTTTTTACCACCGCCGGGGCTTGGTGCGCCACTTCAATGCATCAGGTAACGGATTGGGGCGCCAAGCTGAGGCCGGGTCTGATTGCCTCCAACCCCAGCCCCTCCTCGACGCCGATGAGTTGACCGCAGAATTGCGGCGGAATTGCGGGCAGAGCCCGCAAAGGTGTACTGTTCCGGCCGGCCCGCTATGCCATCCTTCGACATCGTATCCAAGACCGACGTCCACGAGGTGGACAACGCCCTCGCCGGGGTTACCCGCGAGATCGGCCAGCGCTTCGATTTCAAAGGTTCGAAATGCACCCTGACCCGTGCCGACAACACGATCACGATCTTGGCCGACGACGATATGAAGCTCCGCCAGATCCAGGAGCTTTTGAAAGGCTATATGACACGGCGCAAGCTTTCGGCGGGAGCGCTCGATTTCCAGGAGCCGGAGCGAGCCGCCGGGAACGCTTTGCGCCAGACGGTCGTTATCAAGCAAGGCGTTGCCGCTGACTTGGCCAAAAGCATCGTGAAAGAAATCAAGGACAGCAAGCTGAAGGTCCAAGCCGCCGTTCAAGGCGATGAGCTTCGGATTTCCGGCAAGAAAATCGACGATTTGCAGGCGGCGATCGCCCTCGTACGCGGGCTCAAAATCGAGCAGCCGTTGCAATTCGTGAATATGCGGAGCTGAGGCATCGGGGCATGCTATATTGTTTTTGAAGGTCCGGCGCGCTCGTGACATCCCGAAAAAACCAGGTCAGAAAATGGCTCAAAAATATACGGTAGGAATGAGCATCAACGGAAAATCGGATCACGTGGCGATCGATGCCGAAGATGCGCTTATTGCGGCGCTCCGGGTCAAAAGCGAGAACCCGATGGCCACGATCACCTATGTGCGCAAGCGTAACGCCCGGGGCGATCGGCGCCACCCGCATCAGCGGGTCGGACCCGCGGCCCCTTGAGCGCGATGCGGCGGCTTCCGCGATGCTTATTGGCCGTGCTGTTTTGCATGGGCCTGTTCGGCGCACACGGCGCCCTCGCCGCCGATGCCGATGCCGATCCCAATACCAAGCCGCCGACGCCGGCAGCGCAGGCCTTCGAGCAATTCTTGATCGCCAGTTCGCCGGTTTGCCTGAATGAGCCGTCGGCCCATTGCGTCGATATCGGCTGGAATTTTGCCGATACCGATCATGACGGCACTCTGTCGTTTGCCGAAATCCAGGCGGTGCGGACGGCCCTGCAGGATTGGCTGTCGTGGAAATGGCCGGAGCTTTCGGCCAAAGACCGGACCAACATCACGCTGGGGCTGATGGTCGTCGATGTCATCGGCCTGGATAAGCTGTTCGCCGGGCTGAATACCGCCGGCAACGGCAAGCTGACGCGGGCCGAATTGCTGGCCGACGTCACGCTTGACGACCGGCCGTTAGGGCCGGTCTTGCAGGATCCCGATGCGGTCGACCGTAAAGCCCTGGCGCAAAGATTGGGCCGCGTCGCGCCGATCGTGCAGAGCATGCTCGGCGAGCCGCGGGACCATGGGAGCAAGCAGACCGCACCCGCACCCCCGCAGTAATCCCGCCGCAATAATCCCGCCTACACGTTCCGGCAAATTTCAACGAGCAGCGAGCGCATCCATTCGTGAGCGGGATGACGGCTCAATTCCTTGTGCCAGAGCATCGTCAAATCGATCGGATCCGGTTCGAGGGGAACCGGAACGATATGCAGATTATTGACCTCGGCAAATCGCTCGGCGGTGCGCAAGGCGAGCGTCATGATCATGTCGGAATCTTGGATGATGAGCGGGGCGACGAGGAACTGATTGGCGGTCATCGCGATCCGTCGCGTCAATCCGCGCTTGCGCAGCAGCCGGTCCACGAATCCCGTCGCCTCGCCGGTCAAGGTAATAAGCAGATGGCGCGCCGACGCGAATTCTTCGAGCGTGATTCGTTCTTGCGCCAGCGGATGGCCGCGCCGCATCACGCAGACATAAGTCTCCCGGAATAGCACTTGGCCGTCGAAGCGCTCCGGCCATTCGGTGTGATAGCCGATGGCAAAGTCGATTTCGTTGCGGTCGAGGAGCCCTAAGGCACTCACATTGTCATTGATCCGCACCCGGATATCGACGGCGGGCGCTTCGTGCTCCAGCCGGTGGGCCAAGGGCGGAAGGATCAGCGACGCCGCATAATCGGCCATCGCCAGCCGAAAGCTGTTGGTGGCGGTGGCGGGATTAAAAGCGACCGGCTCCAGCGCCCGTTCCACCTGGGCCAGGGCTTCCCGCACCGGCCCCGCCAATTCCAGCGCCCGGGGCGTAGGCCGCATGCCCTTCGGACCCCGGAGGAAGAGGTCGTCCTTCACCAGTTGCCGCAAACGGCTTAGCGCCTGGCTGACGGCCGGCTGGGTGAGCCCTACGCGGCGTCCCGCACGGGTTACGCTGCGCTCCTGCATCAGGGCGTCGAAGACGACGAGAAGATTGAGATCGATGCTCGCTAGGTTGATCATATTCGCCATACTTATGAGGACAATAATAACTATCAATTTGAATTATTTTAGATTGGATGTAAATACCAAAGCCAAGACGCCGCTCTTATGGGCGGCAGAATTCAACCCCCGGGCCAAGGCCTGGGCAGCACGAATGGAGGTTAAAGCAATGACAAAATTGAAGACTTTGCTGGCAGCCGCCGCCGCCGTGCTCGTTTCTTTTGCGGCTTCGGCCGAGGAATTGGCGGCACGGACTGATCGGCCGGTGACACCTGTCACGGAAATCTTGAGATCAATCGAGGCGCGCCCGGATTACGAGAGCTATGCGTCGCTTCGCTACAACCCGCAGGATCACCGTTACGTGGTTCTCTACAACACCAAGGACGGCGATTCGAAGCTCTTGATCGTCGACGCCTACACCGGCCGGGAAACCGAGTAACTCCCGCCGAACCGGATTAATTTTTCTCCCCCTTCCTCCCAACTTGGGCGCCCCGCAGGTCAAACCTGCGGGGCCTTTTCTTTTCGAGACTTAAGCACGCGCCGCAGGGTTGCCTCGGCCGGGGCGTGTAAAGAAATAGCCGGCCTCATGACCGGCACCGATTTCTCGAATGAAATCAAAAGAGCTTCGGAGGCTAACTATGACTCATCGTTTTGCAATCATCGCCGCATCCCTGATCGGTCTTGCTGGCGCGCTACCGTCGATGGCGCATGCGGAAGGTTTCGGCGATCGCTTCGGCGATTCCCGGCGGGATCGCCATGACATTTACGCGGACCGGCGCGATATCGCCCAGGATGAAGCGCGGCTGCGCTATGACGAATGGACCGGCAACTGGTTTGCGGTCCGCCGCGATATTGAAGATCTGCGGGCCGATCGCCGCGATGTCGCCCATGACGCTCGCGACGTCCATCGGAATTTCGCCGACCGCCGGGATTTTGGGCGCGGCGGCGACGACGAACGCTGAACCCTCTGCGGTCAACCCTCCCTGACCGCACCTTCGGCCGGCTTCGGTCTGCCCCCCGATTCGAAGCCGGCCGAATTTCTTTTCCCTCAGATTCCTTGCCGCTAACGGGACAGAGGTGTCGCGCTCAAGCTCTGGCTCGTACTCGAACTGCCGCC
>JBGOXX010000185.1:0-3900 GCA_041479345.1 Alphaproteobacteria bacterium | reverse complement strand
CGAGGATATCACCCGTTCGGTTCTGACTCAGATCATCGTCGAAGAAGAAGGTAAAAGCGGCCAGAACCTGCTGCCGGTCAGCTTCCTGCGGCAACTCATCGGCTTTTACGGCGACAGCCTTCAAGGCATGGTTCCCCGCTATCTGGAATTCAGCATGAAGTCGTTTGCACGCAATCAAGAGCAGATGCGGAATTACCTGGCCACCGTCCATGACACCTTCGGCGGGCTGTTTCCGTTCGGGCCTTTCGAAGAGATGGGCAAGCGCAACATGCAGATGTTCGAACAGGCGATGAATATGTTTTCGCCTTATCGCGGCGAGGGGACCGAGACGGCAGGAAAATCCGAATCGCCCCCGGAACGCGATACGGCGATAGCCGATCTCGAGAACCGGTTGGCCGAGCTTCAGCAGCAATTCACCGAGCTGGCAAAGAAAAAGGGCCCATAGGCCCTTTTTCCTCCCCTTCCCCAAACGATCTCTTTGAAGCGTCAGCCTCCCGCCGTAGCGGCAATGCGGGGCGCCGATTCCCACCCGGACATCAGCGAGCGCTCGGGATGTCCTTCGGGAAGCCAGAGCCGTTCGATGGCCGGCCGGCCACAAAGATATCCTTGGATGAATTGGACCCCGAGGCGCGCCAGCAATTCGGCATCGGCTTCGGTCTCCACGCATTCCGCCACCGTCTCGAGCCCAAAGCCGTTCGCAAAACTGAGCAGCGTGCGGACGAATAATTGATTGTCCCGATTCTCGGCGACCTTGCGCACGAAAGAACCGTCGATCTTCAACACGTCGACGACCAGGGATTTGAAATGCCGGAATGACGTGTAACCGGCGCCGAAATCGTCGAGCGCGACCCGGCAGCCCGGTTCGCGCACGGCGTTGACGAAGCGCGCCGAATCGTCGATGTCCTGCATGACCGCGGTTTCCGTGATCTCGATCATCAGGCGCGAGGCGACGTCGGGACGGTCCTTCAGCAAGGCGCGGAAAGCCCGCAACCAGGATTCATCGATCACGGTGAGCCCCGAGACGTTGATCGCCAGCGTCACCTCCGGATAGCGGCTGAGCTCATTGATCGCCATCTCGAGCGCGCAGCGATCGACCAGCCGGATCATGCCCATTTGCTCGACGACCGGTACGAAATCCGCCGCCGGAATGATCTGGCCATGGTCGTCGATCATGCGCACCAGACATTCGTAATATCCGGTCTTCCGGGTCTTGGCGTCGACGATCGGCTGATAAGCGAAGGTGAGACGGCCCGCCTTGAGGGCGGCCCGGACTTTTTCGGCGGTCGCGATATTGTGGCGGCGCTGATCGCGCTGAATTTCGGAGAGGCTGTAGGAAATGAAGCAATTCCGCCCCTGCTTCTTCGCTTCGTGAAGCGCGGTCTCGGCCTTTGTCATGATGTCGTAAGACGAATCGTTGTGATCGTTGAAGGTGACGACGCCGATCGAAACCGTGACGTGCAACGGGCCGCTCGGTGTCTTGACCGGATTCATGCGGACATTGCAAAGAATTTTGTCGGCAGTTGCGGTCGCGAATTCCGGCGAGCTCTGGGGAAGCACGATGCCGAAGCGGTCGCCGCCAACGCGGCCGATGAGATCGCTGGCGCGCAAACTCCGTTCGAGCCGGTGGCCAACCTGAACGATAACCGCATCGCCCGTCTCGTAGCCGAAGGTGTCGTTGATGAGCGTCAGCTTGTCGATGCCGACGACCAAATAAGCGCAACGATTGTCCGAGCGCGCGCCAACGGTCAGCGCGTGGCTCAATCCTTCACGCAGCCGCGATTTGTTGAACAGACCGGTGAGATCGTCGTAATTGGCAAGATATTCGAGCCGCGCTTCGGTCTGTTTCTGCTCGTCGATGGCGCGAAGCATCCCGACCATGCGGACGGCTTGGCCGGATTCGGAGAATTGCGCCATCCCACGATCCTGCACCCATCGGAACCGGCCCTGGCCGCAACGCACCCGGTAATCACACGCAAAAGCGCGCTGGCCCGAAAAATGATCGGAAAGCGTCTTGAGGCGCTCCGGAAGATCCTGGGGATTGATGCAGCGATTGAACGCTTCGCCGGTCGCGATAAAGGCATCGGCCTCGCGCCCGAACATCTCGGCAAAGGGGCCGTCCCAGGTCACGACGTCGTCGGCCAGATTCCAGTCGTATACGACGTCGCCGGAAGCGGCGAGCGCAATTCTGAGTCGAGCCAAATCTTGGGAAAAATCCGCCATCACGCACTCTTTATGCTTATGCGCATCCTGCACTCGTTAGGCCCCGTACCTGGGACCGCGCCGCGTCCGGGAGTTTCCCGGCGCGTGCGTGGACGTTACGGCGTATCCGTTAAGATAAGCTAAATTTGAAGCTTATTGCCGAGCCCTCGGCGAACAAGGTTAATTCAGCGTTTTCAATACGCTAGAGAGTGTCTGGATCATCGTTCCGAGCTGGTCTTCTGTGACAATAAGTGGCGGCGAAAGGGCAATGGTTTCGCCCGTCGTGCGGATAAGAAGCCCGCGCTCGAAACACCGCAAATAAGCGTCGAATGCCCGGACATTCGGATGGCCTTCGCGGGGCTCCAATTCGATCGCGGCAGCCATGCCGATATTGCGGATATCGACAACATGGGGAAGACCGCGGAGAGAATGCGTCGCCGCTTCCAGCAAAGGCTCCATTTTCCCCGCGCGCGCAAACAAATCCTCGCGCTCGAAGATATCGAGGGCGGCCAAGGCCGCGGCGCAAGCGACCGGGTGACCCGAATAAGTGTAGCCATGCGGCAATTCGACCGCCCCTTCAGGAGCGTCGGTCGACATCATCGTCTCGTAGATGCCGCTGCGAACCCCAACCGCGCCCATCGGCACCGTGCCGTTCGTCAGACCCTTGGCGAGGGTGAGCATGTCGGGGATCACCCCGAATCGTTCGGCGGCAAAGGGTGCGCCAATTCGGCCGAAGCCGGTGATGACCTCATCGAAGATGAGGAGGATGCCATAGCGATCGCAAATTTCGCGCAGCCGCGCCAGATAGCCTTTCGGCGAAACCAACACGCCTGCCGAGCCGGCGAAGGGTTCGACGATAACCGCGGCGATGGTATTGGCGCCGTGAAGCGCCACCAGACGCTCCAGATCGTCCGCGCGATCCGCGCCTTGTTTCGGCTCACCACGGGTGAAGGCCCAGGACGGATCGTAGGCGCTGATCAAGTGATCGACCGGGATCCCGAGATCACCGAATCCCTTCCGATTATTGCCGATGCCGCCCACTGCGGTACCGCCGAAATTGGCGCCGTGATAGCCCCGTTCGCGGCCGATAAAGCGCCGGCGCGCGCCTTCCCCGCGCACCTGATGATAGGCGAGCGCGATCTTGAGCGCGCTTTCGACCGCCTCCGATCCGGAATTGACGAAGAAAACATGATCGAGATCACCGGGCAGAATCGCGGTCAATCTCCGCGCGAGATCGAAAGCGCCGGGATGCCCCATTTGAAAGGCCGGCGCGTAATCGAGAGCGGCGATCTGGTCCCCGACGGCTTTCGCGATTTCCTTCCGGCCATGTCCGGCGTTCACGCACCACAGGCCGGACGTCGCGTCCAAGACTTGGCTGCCGTCAGCCTTGGTGAAATACATGCCCTCGGCGCCGACCAGAACGCGCGGATGCGCCAGAAACTGGCGATTAGCCGTGAACGGCATCCAATAGGCGGACATATCGTTGGTGCCGCCCCTCTTCGAATGGAAACGTTTCGGGCGGAAGGAAGGGGTGTCATTCATGGGGAATCGCCGATTTTCGAGCGGGCAAATCTAAGGTTGAGAGCTTCGTGCCGCAAGGCTTGAGCTGGTCCTGGGAAATCGGACAGGGTGTTAAGGTGTATTCCCCCGGGTAACGGAGGGATACGAGATGACGACGCGGAGACGGTTTACGGGCGAGTT
>JBGOXX010000184.1:0-3927 GCA_041479345.1 Alphaproteobacteria bacterium | reverse complement strand
TTCACCTCCGTCGTTCACTCTACGACAAAAGTAAACCACTGGGAATCCTGTTCAGTTTAAATGATTTAGGCTACTAGGGCCGGTTTACGGCCGCGACACTCCGTCCGCCGAATTGCTCGCGTCTTGTTATCGCAATGCGCTGAAGCTCGCGGAGGAATACCGCCTCGCCTCTGTCGCCTTCCCCGCAATCTCGACCGGCGTGTTCGGCTATCCGAAAAACGAAGCCGCCGCGGTCGCGCTTAAAACCGTGCGCGCCGAATTGCCGCGGCTGTCATCGGTCAAGCTAATTCGCTTCGTGCTGTACGGAGCGGATGATTTGGGCATTTATGAGCGGGTGTTAGAGGAAATGGCGCAGTAATAAGTGCTACGCCGCGCTCTTCTTCGCTTCCCGGCGCCGCAAACCTTTTTCGAGCACGCGCTTGCGGAGCCGCACCGATTTCGGCGTGACTTCGACCAGCTCGTCGTCGGCGATATAGGCGATCGATTTTTCCAAAGTCATTTGGATCGGCGGGGTCAGGATCACCGCATCGTCCTTGCCGGAGGCGCGGACATTGGTGAGCTGCTTGCCCTTGGTCGGGTTGACGTCGAGATCGCCGCCCCGCGCATGTTCGCCGATGATCATGCCGGGATAAACCTTCACCCCCGGCTCGACGAACAGCGCGCCGCGCTCTTGGATGTACCAAAGCGCATAGGCAACCGCCGAACCGGTTTCGGTCGAAACCAGAGTCCCCGTGCGCCGCGCCGGGATCTGGCCTTTCAGCGGCGCGTAACCGTGGAATAGCCGGTTCATGACGCCGGTGCCCCGCGTATCGCCCAGGAATTCGCCGTGATAGCCGATCAAGCCGCGCGAGGGCGCCAGGAAAACCAGGCGCAACTTGCCGCCGCCGGTCGGACGCATGTCGCGAAGCTCCGCCTTGCGCTGGGAGAGCTTGTCCACCACCGTGCCGGAAAATTCCTCGTCCACGTCGATGGTGACTTCCTCGACCGGTTCCATTTGCTGGCCGGTTTCGGGATCGTTGCGGTAAAGAACGCGCGGCCTGGAAATCGCAAGCTCAAAGCCTTCGCGGCGCATGGTCTCGATCAAAACGGCAAGCTGAAGTTCGCCGCGGCCGGATACTTCGAAGGCCCCGCGTTCGTCGCTCGATGCCACTTTGATCGCCACATTGCCTTCCGCTTCCTGCATCAACCGGTCGCCGAGCAGGCGCGACGTGACTTTGTCGCCCTCTTGTCCCGCCAGCGGCGAATCGTTGATCGAAAACGTCATGGCGAGAGTCGACGGATCGATCGGCTGGGCGGGAAGCGCCACTTCAACGGACGGCTCGCAAATCGTATCGGCCACCGTCGCTTTGGAAAGCCCGGCGATGGCGACGATATCGCCCGCCTCGGCCTCTTCCACCGGCACGCGCTCCAAGCCGCGGAACGCCAGCAATTTGGTGATGCGATTCTGTTCGAGAACAGTTCCATCGCGTGACAATGCCTTGATCGTCATGTTGGGCCGCGCAATCCCGGTTTCGATGCGGCCGGTGAGCACCCGGCCGAGGTAAGGATCGGCCTCGAGCGTGGTCGCCAGCATGGTGAAGGCACCTTCGGCTTTCACTTTGGGGGCGGGAACGTGGGAAACGATGAGATCGAACAGCGCCGCCATATCCTTGCGCTCGCCATCGAGGGTGCGCGAGGCCCAGCCCTGCTTGGCCGAAGCGAACATGGTCGGGAAATCGAGTTGTGCTTCGGTGGCGTCGAGGGCGGCGAAGAGATCGAACATCGCGCTCTCGACGTCGCTCGCGCGCTGATCGGGGCGATCGACCTTGTTGACGACGACGATGGGTGCCAGGCCCATGCGCAGCGCCTTGCCGAGCACGAATTTGGTTTGCGGCATCGGGCCTTCGGCGGCGTCCACCAGGATCAGCGCGCCGTCGACCATGCCGAGAATGCGCTCCACCTCGCCGCCGAAATCGGCGTGGCCCGGCGTGTCGACGATATTGATCCGCGTATCGTGCCAAACCACCGAGGTGCACTTGGCGAGAATGGTGATCCCGCGCTCGCGCTCGATGTCGTTCGAATCCATGGCGCGCTCGGCCACCTTCTCGTTTTCGCGGAAGGTGCCGCTTTGGCGCAGTAGGCAATCGACCAAGGTGGTCTTGCCATGGTCGACGTGGGCGATGATCGCGATATTACGAAGCTTCATGTCGGTCCTCTTTGGGACGCCGGCTTTGGGATCCCCGATTCAAGCAAATCGCGGCCGGAAGGCCGGCCGCGTGCGCAATTCTTATATAGGGTCGAACCGGGCGGGGGCAAGGCCGTAAGCCTTCGAAAAACCGCCATTTTCGGGCGGTATCGCCGGAATGGTTCCAGCCTGGCTTTGGATGATGTAAAATTTATGTTTCGGCGGCCCCGTTGGCCGGCCGCCTATAGGGGGATTGATGGGGAGAATCCGCCTCACTGCGCGTGCCGCGGTCGGTTTGGCCGCCCTGCTCTCGATGCAGTCGGCCCAAGCCCAGGCGGCCAATACCTGCGCCTTGCCGGACGAGCGGGCCGCCCTCGATACCCGGGTTCTGCAAAGCGAACTGGTGGTGGCCGCCCTGTCCTGCGGGACCAGCAGCCAATACAACGGGTTCGTCCAGAAATTTGAATCGGAGTTGGTCGCTCTCGGCGGCGTCTTCCGCAATTATTTTGCCCGGATCTACGGACCGAATGGCGAAGATCGGATGGATCAGACCGTCACCCGACTGGCCAATATTGCGGAAGTCCGCAGCATGGAGCTGGGGCCGCAATATTGCGATTACGAAGCCCAGGTCTTCGCAACACTTCAAGGAGTAGCGCCGGCGCAACTGGCGGCTTTTGCCGCCGAGAATCCCTATGTGGGCGATCACGATATCCGGCCCTGCCCCGTGCAAGTTCAGGCGCAAAGCCCAAACACCACCGCATCGCCCGACGCGGCGTCAGCCGATAAACCGTAGCCCCTGATCGTTCTCGAACGGGCGTTCTCGAACGGAATTTAGAGTCCCGTATGGGGATGGGATTCGAAGAGGCGGAAGGTCAGACGCTTCTTGCGCTGCCCATCGCCCTTTTGCCGGCGGACGAAGCGCCAAACGGCGGCCGGCGGAACATTGAGCCAGATTCGCTCCGCGAGTTTTGCCGAAAGCCCGAGGCGCGCGAGCAGGCGCTCCGGCACCGGCGAAACCGGACCATAAGTGAACTGAATGAAAATTCCGTCGGCGTCCATAAGGTCGAAACATTGACGCAACAAGACCGTCTGAATGCGGGGCTTCATATTCAATAACGGCAGGCCGGAAACGACCGCCGCGACTTTCTTGATTCCCGCCGCGCGAATCAGATGCTTTGCCCGCGTCGCGTCGCCGTGGATGATGTGGGACCCGGGAAAGCGCTGGGTCAGCAAGCGGTAAAGGCCTTCGTCCCGCTCGATGACCACGAGATCGCGCGGGGCGATTCCCGAATTCAAAAGCGCCCGGGTAATGGATCCCGTCCCGCCGCCCAATTCGACGACAACGCCTTGCGGTCTCGACCGCAGGATTTCGGGCCGCAGGATTTCGGGCCGCAGGATTTCGGGGCCAAGCGCCTTCGCCATGGCCTTTGCCAGCGCCGCCCCGCTCGGAACGACGGCGCCGATGCGCAACGGATTGCGCAGCCATTTTCCGAACAGCATTTTTTCGTCTTCGACGTCCATCGCTTTCCTTGGCACCGCCAATGCGGTGTTCGCGAATTCAGAAGTGCTTTTTACCACCGCCGGGGCTTGGTGCGCCACCTCAATGCATTAGGTAACGGATTGGGGCGCCAAGCTGAGACCGGGCCTGATCGCCTCCAAACCAAGCCCCTCGACGCCAATCAGATGACCGCAGAATTGCGGCGGAATTGCGGGCAGAGCCCGCAAAGGTGTACTGTTCCGGCCGGCCCGCTATGCCATCCTTC
>JBGOXX010000183.1:0-3977 GCA_041479345.1 Alphaproteobacteria bacterium | reverse complement strand
GTGAGAGGATTCGAACCTCCGGCCCCTGCCTCCCGAAGGCAGTGCTCTACCAGGCTGAGCTACACTCCGGCCGCGGCAGCCTTATAGCCCGCCGCAATGGCTTCCGGCAAGAAGTGCAGTGGGCCGCAAGAAGTGCGGTGGGCGGCCGGCAAGCGCCGGCACGCTCTTTTTTCTCAACGATTGTGTTGATTGTGCCGGAAAGGCGGAGGAAACCGCGCCAGATTACTTAGGTTGCTTATTACTTGCGGCGCCGGAGGAAGGCCGCCGAGACGAGGCCGAAAATGCGCGCTCTTTCAAACGAGGCGCGCGCTTAAAATGTGCGCACTTATTGAATGAGGCGCGAGCTAGAATGCTCGCACTTTTTTAAAGATTCGCGCGCTTAAAATGCCCGCACTCTTTGACGAAGACGCGTGCGGCTAAAACGCCCGCACTCTGAAACGATTCGCGCGCTAGAACGCTCGCGCTCTCAAACGATTCGCGCGCTTAAAATGCGCGCTCGATGCAAAAATCGATGATGTCGGTGAGGATTTGTTTTTTGGCGCCGCCCGGGAAGGGAGCGAGTGCCGCTTGCGCCATGTCGCCGAAGGCGCGGGCGCGCTTCAACGTATCGGCGATCGCCTCGCGCTTGGCGATCAAGGCGATCGCCCATTCGAGATCGCCGTCGTGCTGATCCACTTCTTCAAGAGTACGCCGCCAGAATTTCCGTTCCGTCTCGTTGCCGCGCGCAAAGGCGAGAATGACCGGCAGCGTCACTTTGCCTTCCCGGAAATCGTCGCCCACCGATTTGCCGAACGTGCTTTGCGCCGCGGAATAGTCGAGAACATCGTCGATCAATTGATAGACGATTCCGAGATTGAGTCCGTAATCGGCCAAGGCCTGTTCTTCAACTAGCGAACGTTCGGCCACCACCGCGCCGATCTGGCACGCCGCGGAAAAAAGCGTCGCGGTCTTGGCGCGGATGACTTCGAGATAATTTGCCTCTCCGGTCGCCGTGTCGTTCGCGGTCATCAATTGATGAACCTCGCCTTCGGCGATTTCGGCCGACGCGTCGGACAGAATGCGCAGCACCTTGAGAGAGCCGTCGGCGACCATCAATTGGAACGCCCGGCTGAACAGGAAATCGCCGACCAGCACGCTCGATTTATCGCCCCACAACGCGTTGGCGGTGGCCAGCCCGCGGCGCAATCCCGATCCATCGACCACGTCGTCGTGCAGAAGGGTCGCGGTGTGAATGAATTCGACGCACGCCGCCAGCGAAAGATGGCGTTGGCCCTCATAGCCGCAGAGCTTGGCGCAGCCCAAGGTCAGCATCGGGCGAAGCCGTTTTCCCCCAGCAGCAACAATGTGCCCTGCGAGCTGGGGGATGAGCGAAACTTCGCTCTGCATCCGCTCCACGATCACCGCATTGACCCGCGCCAAATCGTCGCCGACCAGACCGGCCAGCTCATCCAGCGCGGAACGGCTGCGTAGGGGCGCCTGTTTATTGAGGCCGGCGGCGGCGAGCACGCGAAAGACCCTCTTCCAAGGTTGCGGGCAAGGTTACTGGCAAAACAGTGGGCATAGCCATGCTTGACGCGCGGACGCGCCGGACGTCAGCATAGAACTGCGGGAACCGGGGTCAAGACCGCTTCGTACTTGAAAGTATTCCAGTTCTAGGGATTGCACCGTGAAAGAACTCTTGCGGACCAATGACGTGGTGCGGCTGACCTGGCTGACCGTACTCCTTTCGGATGAAGGGATTGCGGCAACCGTGCTCGACACCCACACCTCGGTATTGGAGGGCTCCATCGGCGCCATCCCCCGGCGACTTATGGTTGTGGAACAAGACTTTGTTCGAGCCAGGGCGATTCTCGAGGCGGCGGGCGAAAGCCTTCCCGATGAGCCGACAAAAGCGCCCCCAAATGCGCGGAATGCGAGCGGCCGTGAATAAGCCGGCGACTAAGCCAGCCTTGGCCAAGTCAGCCCCCGCCAAGCGGGCGCGCAAAAAGACGGACCGGCCCGGCATCGATCCGGCGCCAATGCAACGACCACAACAAATAAGCGAATCAGGGGACGGATCGGCCCATGGCGAATCGGCCCTAAGCGAATCGCTGAGCACGGATGCGCTGCTCGGCTCCCGGCTGCGGCTGCGTCAACCGCTCGATGGCTATCGCGCGGCGATCGATCCGGTGCTGCTGGCGGCGGCGGTTCCGGCAAAATCCGATGACCGCGTGCTCGATGCCGGGACGGGGGCGGGTGCTGCCCTTCTCTGTCTGGCCGCGCGCGTTGCCGGCTGCCGCATCGTTGGCATCGAGAAAGATTCCAATCTGGCGCAATTGGCGCAAGGCAATGTGGCGGAGAACGGCTTTGCGCCGCGGGCCGAGATCGTCACCGGCGATATCGGAAACCCGCCAACGGCTCTTAAACGGGATTCATTCGATTGCGTCATGATGAACCCGCCGTTTCTCGAAGCCGCCCGTGCCCGCGCGCCCACAAACAAATCCCAGGCTGCCAAATCCCCAGCCGCCAAATCTAAGACCGCGGCCATGGTTGAAGGCGATGCCGGATTGGCGCAGTGGATCGGTTTTGCCCGCGCCATGCTCCGCGATCGCGGCTGGCTGACGCTCATTCACCGCGCCGACCGGATCGACGATCTGATGGCCGCTCTCAATGACGGCTTCGGAGCCATTGCGGTCTTCCCGCTCTGGCCGGCGGCGGACCGTGCCGCCAAGCGGGTGATTATCCGCGCCCGCAAAAACGCCGCATCGCCGGCGGCACTTTTTCCCGGCCTCGTCCTTCACGGTGCGGACGGCAAATTCACCGCCGAAGCGCAAGCCATCTTGCGCGGCGGCCATGCGCTGGAATTTTGAGGGCGCCGCGCAACCGGCTGCCAGAGCAATATTCGATCGGGTGAAATGTTCACTTTTGTGGCCTCCCCCCCTTGCGGGGGAGGAAGTGAAAACCTGGCTTTGCGAAATCAAAGCCTTGGTTTTCGCAGGTGGGGGGTCACGTTGGTCATTCCCTATCTTTATCTTGCACCCCCCTCCTAATCCTCCCCCGCAAGGGGGGAGGAATGATTCGACGCGACCGGATTTCGCTCAAAGTATATCGATCCAACCCCTCGGCTGACGCGGCTTGACCCCCTAGACTCCCGCCCATATTGTCGCGCCAACGCCTGATCCTAGGCCGTATAATTGATGGGGCCTTGCGGGGGAACGCTTGGCGGCGCGCGCGAATCCGGAAACCTGCTTTCAAGCCCTGATCCTGAAGCTTCAGCGATTTTGGGCAGGGCAGGGCTGCGTCCTGTTGCAGCCCTACGACATGGAAGTGGGGGCGGGGACGTTTCACCCGGCGACCCTGCTGCGCGCCCTTGGCCCCGATCCGTGGAAGGCCGCTTATGTCCAGCCTTCGCGCCGGCCGGCCGACGGCCGCTATGGCGAAAATCCCAACCGGCTCCAGCACTATTATCAATTCCAAGTGGCCCTGAAGCCTTCGCCCGAGAACGTCCAGGACATCTATCTCGCCAGCCTGGCCGAGCTCGGCATTTCCCCGAAAAATCACGACATCCGCTTTGTGGAAGATGATTGGGAGAGCCCGACGCTGGGCGCCTGGGGATTGGGCTGGGAGGTCTGGTGCGACGGGATGGAAGTCACCCAGTTCACCTATTTCCAGCAGGTGGGCGGGATCGAATGCGCGGTGGTGGCGGCGGAGCTGACTTACGGCTTGGAGCGCCTCGCCATGTACGTTCAAGGAGTCGAGAACGTCTACGATCTCGATTTCAACGGTGCGGGCGTGACCTATGGCCAGGTCTTCCAGCGCGCCGAGCGGGAATTCTCGGCCTATAATTTCGAGCACGCCGACACGGCGGCGCTGCTTCGGCATTTCAAAGATTTCGAGACTGAGTGCCATGCGCTCTTGAAAGAACGCCTGCCGCTTCCCGCTTACGACCAATGCATCAAGGCGAGCCATGTCTTTAATCTGCTCGACGCCCGGGGCGT
>JBGOXX010000182.1:0-4036 GCA_041479345.1 Alphaproteobacteria bacterium | reverse complement strand
GTCCACGACGACAAGGGCTTCTATCACTGCTTCGGCTGCCAGACCCATGGCGATGTCATCGACTTCGTCATGCGCACCGAAAACGTGACCTTCCCGGAAGCGGTCGAAAAGATAGCCGGGCTCGCCGGCATGAAACTGCCGGCGCCGAGCCCGCGGGAAGCCGAGCGCGACCGCGAAACCCGCAGCCTCAATCAAGTCCTGGAAGCGGCGGCCCATTGGTTCGCCGAGCAATTGAAGAGTCCGGCCGGGTCGGCGGCTCGCAAATATCTTGAGGATCGCGGGCTGACCGAGGCGCAGATTTCGCGATTCCGTTTGGGCTTTGCGCCTGAGAAACGCGGCGCGCTCAAAGCCGCCCTCGTCGCCCAAGGATTTCCGGAAAAGATGCTGATCGATTCCGGGCTGGTGATCGTGCCCGATGAAGGCGGCGACAGCTTCGACCGGTTCCGCGGGCGCGTCATGTTTCCGATCACCGAAAGACGGGGCCGGGTGATTGCCTTCGGCGGGCGGGCGATGGGCGACATCAAGCCGAAATACCTCAACTCGCCGGAGACCGCGCTCTTCCACAAAGGCCGGGTGCTCTACAACCTGGCCAATGCCTTGCCGGCCGCCCGCGCCGGCGGCGAGATCATCGTCGCCGAAGGCTATATGGATGTGATCGCGCTGGATCAGGCGGGATTCCAAAACGCGGTCGCACCCTTGGGCACTGCCCTTACCGAAGATCAGATGATGGAGCTGTGGCGGGTTGCTGATGAACCCATCCTTTGCTTCGACGGCGACGATGCGGGGTTACGGGCGGCGGGGTCGGCGGCCCAGCGCGCCGTCCCGCTGCTCAAGCCCGGCCACTCCTTGCGCTTCGCCCTGCTGCCGGCGGGTGAAGACCCGGACAGTCTCCTTCGGAAAGAAGGGCCCGAGGCGATCACCCGGGTTCTCGAAGCGGCCTCACCCTTGGCGTGGATGCTGTGGACCCTGGAGACGGCGGGGAAGGCCATCGATACCCCGGAACGGCGGGCCCAGCTTCGCCAGACCCTGGAAAGACTCGCCGGCGGGATCAAAGATCCCGGCGTTCGCAACGAATACCGCCGCCATTTTGAGCGCCGCTGTGACGAGTTATTTGGACCCTTGCCAGTTGGAGGGTCCCGGCCGTTCGATCGGGGGCGCCAGCAATCCGGGCGGCAAAGGCCCGGGCGTCCCGGTTCCGGCCCGCCGCGCGGGCCCAGCACGGTCCCCAGCACAATCCAAGGCCAGGGCACCAAGGTTCGCATCGATGCCGACGAAATCTTGCAAAAAACCTTGCTCGCCGCCGTGATCAATCACCCGGCCCTCCTGGACGAAATCTGTGAAGATATTGGAATTATTGAGCTTTCTGCCCCTGACCTGGACCGGTTGCGGCAGGCTGTCCTTGATATTTCAGGACAATCGGGGCTTGACAGTGAGACCCTCAAAAACCACTTGAGGGAACAGGGTTTTTCGGGTGAACTGCGGGCCGTTTTGCGGGCCGATGTTTATCAGCACAGCGGGTTCGCGCGCCCGGATACAGCCCTGGAAATCGTGCGAAAGGGCTGGGATGGAGCCTTCGGCAAATATCAGTTGCCGATCCTCAGTGCCCAGGTCCGCGAGGCCGAAGAGGCCGTGGCACGGGACACAACGCCAGAGAACCAGCAACGGTTCTACGACTTGAAGAAACGCCTTTACGAGCTGCAGCAGAAAGCTCGGGAATGGACCGGCTGAGCGCGCGTTGGAGACATTAGAGCTGCCAGAAAGCTGCGGAAATAGGTAGGGGGATTTCGAGCGGCAACCGCCCGGTGCTGACGCAGCGCCGGATGCCGACATTCGGATAGGCCCCAACAATAGAGCGTTGAACAGAACTTGAGGGGGATTTAGAGGACCATGGCGACGAAAACCAATACAGCGGCGCAAGCCCCGGAAACTCAAGGCGAACCCACCGACGGCCCGTTGATGGACGGGCTTGGCGCGAGCGTCAAGAAAATGGTCCAGCGCGGCCGCGAGCGCGGTTATGTCACCTATGACGAAATCAACGCCGCCCTGCCTTCGGAAAAAGTGAGTTCCGAACAAATCGAAGACACCCTTTCGATGCTCTCGGAAATGGGCATCAACGTCGTCGAGACCGACGAAGGCGAAGAGACCGCCGAAGCCGCCCCCGCCGAAGCCGAGGCCGCTCCCGAAGAACCGGAAGCCCGCGCCGCCGTCACCACCATCGACGAAGCCGATCTCGGCCGCACCGACGATCCCGTGCGCATGTATCTCCGCGAGATGGGGAGCGTCGAGCTGCTTTCCCGCGAGGGCGAAATCGCCATCGCCAAGCGGATCGAAGCCGGCCGCGAGAAGATGATCGGCGCCATCTGCGAAAACCCGCTCACCATCCGCGCCCTCATCGAATGGCGCGACGCTTTGATGGAAGGGCGGATGCTGCTCCGCGACATCATCGATCTGGACGCCACTTATGGCGGCGGCCCGGAAGGCCAGCCCGGCCCCGAGGGGGGCGAGGGCGTCGCGCCGACGGCAGAGCCCGGTGCCGATGGCGAGACCCAACCGGTGCGCGCCAATTCCGAGGACGAAGAAGGCGCCCCGCCGCCAGGCGTTCCCGGTCAAGCCATGGGCGAAGGCGAAGACGACGAGGAAGCCGGTATTTCGCTGGCGGTGATGGAGGCAACCTTGCTTCCCTCCGTCCTCGAAACCTTCGAAGACATCGCCAAGAAATATAAGAGCCTGCACAAGGTGCAGGAAACGCGCCTCATCGCCGAACGCGGCGGTGAGGAAGTCGAGCGCCGCCAGGAGCGCCGCTACGAAAAATTGAAGCGCGAGCTGATCGATCTCATGGAGATCGTCCATCTCAACAATTCGCGGATCGAATTGCTGGTCGACCAGCTTTACGAGCGCAATCGCAAGCTGATGCAGCTCGAAGGCAAGCTGATGCGCTGCGCCACCGGTGCGGGGGTCAAGCGCGAGGATTTCCTCAAAGCCTATCTCGGCTCCGAGGTCGATCCCAATTGGTTCGAAACCGTGCACGCGCTTCCCGGCAAGGGCTGGAAGAAATTCTGCACCAAGCACAGCAAGGACATCACCGAGCTTCGCGAGCAGATCGCGCTCATCGGCCACGACGCCGGGCTTGAAATGTCCGAATTCCGCCGCATCGTCAACACGGTTCAAGAAGGCGAGCGGGAATCCAATCAGGCGAAGAAGGAAATGGTGGAGGCCAATCTCCGTCTCGTCATTTCGATCGCCAAGAAATACACCAATCGCGGCCTGCAATTCCTCGATCTCATCCAGGAAGGCAATATCGGCCTGATGAAGGCGGTCGATAAATTCGAATACCGCCGCGGCTATAAGTTCTCGACTTACGCCACGTGGTGGATCCGGCAGGCCATCACCCGGTCGATCGCCGATCAGGCCCGCACCATCCGCATCCCCGTCCACATGATCGAAACCATCAGCAAGCTGGTGCGCACCTCCCGCCAGATGCTCCACGAGATCGGCCGCGAGCCGACCCCGGAAGAATTGGCGGAAAAGCTCGGCATGCCGCTGGAGAAAGTGCGGAAGGTTCTGAAAATCGCCAAGGAACCGATCAGCCTCGAGACCCCCATCGGCGACGAGGAAGACAGTCATCTCGGCGATTTCATCGAAGACAAGAACGCGGTGCAGCCGCTCGATGCCGCGATCCACGGCAATCTGCGCGAAACCACCACCCGGGTCTTGGCGACGCTCACCGCCCGCGAGGAACGCGTGCTGCGGATGCGCTTTGGCATCGGCATGAACACCGACCACACCCTGGAAGAAGTCGGCCAGCAATTCTCGGTCACCCGCGAGCGCATACGCCAGATCGAGGCGAAGGCGCTGCGCAAGCTCAAGCATCCCAGCCGCTCGCGGAAACTGCGGAGTTTCCTCGACACGTAGCATTTTGGACACCCAGCAGGGACACCTAAGCCCCTGACCCGCCCCCGTCCTTCGAGACGCCCGCTACGCGGGCTCCTCAGGACGAGGCGGATTTTCGATATCGATATCTCCCTCATTTGGATCG
>JBGOXX010000181.1:0-4065 GCA_041479345.1 Alphaproteobacteria bacterium | reverse complement strand
GGGGATAGCTATCGATGTCTCAAGGCGGTGCAGCGGGTCTTGCCCACTTGCCGGTTATCCGAAAGCCCAGCTCCGGCTGGGCGGTCACGCCTAACTTGCTCGACTATGAAACTTCCTACGCCGCGTTCCGCTGGGAAGATGCGCGGCGCGAGCTCGATGGCCTGCCCGATGGCCGGGGTCTGAACATCGCGCATGAAGCGGTCGACCGTCATCTGCGCTCGGGCCGCGGCGGCAAGATTGCCATGCGTTGGCTCGGCAAGAATGGCGAACGGCGCGAATTCAGCTATGAGCACCTTGCCGCAGCCAGCAACCGGTTCGCCAATCTTCTCGTCCGACTCGGCTTACGCAAAGGGGAGCGCGTTTTCGCGTTGCTTGATCGCGTCCCGGAACTCTATGTCGCGGCCCTGGGCAGTTTTAAAGCCGGCTGCGTATTTTCGCCGCTGTTCTCCGCCTTTGGACCGGAACCGGTGCGGGCGCGCCTCGCCCTTGGCGATGCTCGGGCCTTGGTGACCAGCCCGATGCTTTACCGGCGCAAAGTGGCGCCCTCTCGCGACTCGCTGCCTGGTCTCGCGCACCTGTTACTCATTTCCGAGATCGAGCCGGATCAGACGCCCGCTCCTCTGCCCGCTGGAGCCCTTGACCTTTCAAGCGCACTCGACGGCTGCTCTGCCGAATTCACGATCCCGCCGACCGATCCGGAAGACCCGGCCCTTCTCCATTTCACGAGCGGCACAACGGGCCGGCCGAAGGGAGCCCTCCATGTTCATGCGGCTGTGATCGCCCACCATATCACCGGCAAACTCGCTCTCGATCTTCACCCCGAGGATGTCTTCTGGTGCACGGCCGATCCCGGTTGGGTCACCGGCACGTCTTACGGCCTGATCGCGCCGCTTACCAATGGCGTGACCATGGTCGTCGATGAAGCCGAATTCGATGTGGAGCGCTGGTATCGCATCCTCGCCGAGGAGCGTGTCACGGTGTGGTATACTGCACCGACTGCCGTACGCATGATGATTCGTGCTGGCGAGGAGTTAGCGCGGCACTATGATCTCTCAGCGCTTCGCTTCATGGCGAGCGTGGGCGAACCGCTCAACCCGGAGGCCGTCGAATGGGGACGCATCGCCCTTGGCCGCCCTTTCCATGACAACTGGTGGCAGACCGAAACCGGCGGGATCATGATCGCCAACTTCGCCGCAATGGATATCAAGCCCGGTTCGATGGGCAAGCCTTTGCCAGGAATCGAAGCAGCCATTGTGCGCCGCAATGCGGAAGGGCTTATCGAGACGATCGACGCCCCTGACGAACAGGGCGAATTGGCCCTCAAACCCGGCTGGCCCGCGATGTTCCGCGCCTATATCAACGAGCCGGAGCGCTACGCAAAATGCTTCGGCGGCGGCTGGTATCTGACGGGCGATCTCGCCAAGCGCGACGCCGACGGATATTACTGGTTCGTCGGCCGCGCCGATGACGTCATCAAGACGTCCGGCCATTTGGTCGGCCCCTTCGAGGTCGAAAGCGTACTGATGGAGCATAAGGCGGTCGCAGAAGTTGGTGTTATCGGCAAGCCCGATCCGGTGGCCTACGAGATCATCAAGGCCTTCGTCACGCTGAAATCCGGCCATTCTCCGAGCGAAGCGTTGAAGCGCGACATTCTCGCCCACGCCCGCAAGAGGCTCGGTGCCGCCGTTGCGCCTAAAGAACTCGAGTTCACACCCAATCTACCCAAGACCCGTTCCGGCAAGATCATGCGGCGTTTGCTCAAGGCGCGCGAGCTTGGGCTGCCCGAAGGCGACATCTCGGCGCTCGAGAAGGATCGATGACAATGCACGGCGAAAAGATTCGTCTTGATCGCGATCATCTTCTTTTCCTGATGAAGGAGATGCTGCGCATCCGCCGGTTCGAGGAACGTTGCGCCGAACTCTATTCGGCAACGAAAATTCGCGGATTCCTTCACCTTTATATCGGCGAGGAGGCCAACGCCGTCGGCATCATGCGGGCGCTGACGCCTGAAGACTCCATCGTCTCGAACTACCGGGAGCACGGGCACGCGCTGGCGCGGGGGATTTCCGCGCGTAGCCTCATGGCCGAAATGTTCGGCAAGGTCGAAGGCACCAGCCGCGGCCGCGGCGGTTCGATGCACGTGTTCGACGCGGCGACACGCTTTTACGGCGGCAACGCGATCGTCGCAGGCGGGATGCCGCTCGCGGTCGGCCTTGCGCTCGCCGACAAGATGCGCGGCCGGCGGAATATCACCGCCTGCATCTTCGGCGACGGCGCCGCGTCCGAGGGCGAATTCCACGAATGTCTCAATCTCGCCGCGCTGTGGAAACTCCCCGTTTTGTTCATCTGCGAGAACAACCGCTATGCCATGGGCACGGCGATCGACCGCGCCCAATCCCAAATCGATCTCACCAAGCACGCCGAAAGCTACGCGATCCGCGCCGAGGCTGTCGACGGCATGGACGTCATCGCCGTCGAAGTCGCGGCCCGACGCGCCGCAGATTGCGTGCGCGACACGGGCGAGCCCTATTTCCTGGAGAACCGCACCTATCGCTTTCGCGCCCATTCGATGTACGACCCCGAGCTTTATCGCAGCAAGGCCGAGGTCGAGGAATGGAAGAAGAAGGACCCGATCACGCATCTCGAAGCGTGGCTGCGGAGCGCCGGTCTTCTGCACCAGGACGATCTTGCGCACATCGAGGTTGCCATCGCCGCCGAGATGGATGATGCCGTGGCCTATGCTGAAGCCGGTCATTGGGAACCTATCGAGGACCTCTGCAAAGACGTCATGACGCCGCCGAACGCGACGAAGCAGGGGCCTGTGGCATGACCGCCATCACTTATCGCGAGGCGGTGCGTTCCGCACTTCGTGAAGCGCTCCGGCGCGATTCGCGGGTCTTTCTCATGGGTGAAGATGTCGGCCGCTATGGCGGCAGTTATGCCTGCAGCAAAGGATTGTTGGAAGAATTCGGCCCCGAGCGCATCCGCGACACGCCGCTGTCGGAAGCCGCCTTCGTCGGGGCCGGGATCGGCGCCGCGCTCGGCGGCATGCGCCCAATCGTCGAGATCATGACCGTCAATTTCAGCCTGCTGGCGCTTGATCAGATCGTCAATAATGCGGCGACCATCCGCCATATGTCCGGCGGGCAATTCAATATTCCCGTTGTCATCCGCATGGCGACGGGTGCAGGCCGCCAAGTCGCGGCCCAGCATTCCCATAGCCTGGAATGCTGGTACGCTCATATCCCCGGCATTCGCGTCGTCGCACCCGCCACCGTTCGGGACGCGCGCGGCATGTTGCGGACGGCGCTCGAGGATCCCGATCCGGTGGTAATCTTCGAGCACGCGACACTTTACAACATGGAAGGCGAATTGCCGGACGATGCCGGCTCCGTCGATATTGCCCGTGCGGCGGTGTGCCGCTCGGGAGGTGACGTAACGTTGATTACTTATGGGGCGAATCTTTACAAGGCTCTGGCAGCGGCCGAACAGCTTGCGGGAGAAAAGATCGAGGCAGAAGTGATCGATCTAAGGAGCTTACGCCCGCTTGACGATGCGACAATCATGACGTCCGTTCGCAAAACCCGTCGTGCGGTTATCGTGGACGAGGGTTGGCGCAGCGTTAGTCTTTCCGCGGAAATTAGCGCCCGAATCATGGAGCAGGCCTTTTACGATCTTGATGCGCCGGTTGGCCGGGTCTGCAGCGAAGAAGTGCCGATCCCTTATCCGAAACACCTGGAAGACGCCGCCTTGCCGCAACCGGAGAAGATCGTCGCGGCCGTCAAGTCTCTGCTCGGTGCCCATGGCTGAATTCCGCATGCCTTCGCTGGGCGCCGACATGGAGGCAGCGACGCTCGTCGAGTGGCTGAAGAAGCCCGGCGAGCATGTGTCGCGCGGCGACGTCATCGCCGTCGTCGAATCCGAGAAGGGCGCGATCGAAATCGAAGTGTTCCAGACCGGCACGCTCGAAACCTTGTTGGCGCAGCCCGGCGAAAAGATCGCCGTCGGCGCTCCTATGGCATTGATCCGTGTCGAAGGCGAGGCGGAGCCGGCTACGCCAATTGC
>JBGOXX010000180.1:0-4139 GCA_041479345.1 Alphaproteobacteria bacterium | reverse complement strand
GGTGCGGGCGTCGCGCTCAACCTGCGGATACCGGAAAACTAGACGCCGCGCCCTCTCCTAAGAATGCCAGCCGGGAAACCGGTCCTGAGGCCGGAAGAACGTCATGTCGTGATTGGGCCAGAGCTCGGCACCGGTCTCGATGGCCAGCGCTTTCAGCATCCGGATGCTTTTCAACGCCATGTCTTCGTTGTCGCGCCAGCATAATCCGGGGGCGATTTCCTGCTCGAGATTTTCGGTGAGGTCTGCGGCGTCGCCGCAGAGCAGGATGGGAGTACCCTTCGGCAGCTCGATCAGCATCGACATATGGCCGGCGGTGTGGCCCGGGCTCTCGATGGCGCGCACCCCCGGCAAGAGATCGTAGCCCGTGTGCTGCTGCCGCCAGCGATAGCGGCCGGCAAAATCGTCGGCGAAATAGGCGGGATCCGCCGGCTCCCGCGCCGCTGCCAATTCCCGTGCGTGAACATGGACGTCGGCATGGGCGAATTCGTGCAAGCCGCCGGCATGATCGAAGTGCAAATGCCCGAGGAACACCACGTCGACGTCCTTCGGCGATAAACCAAGGGCGGCCAAACGCGCGGGCAAACGCTGTTCTTCCGTCATCACCGGTGCGCCGAAGACGAAGCCTTCGTAAAAACGCCGGCACGCGGCAGGATCGGCAATTTTCCGGTAGTCGCAACCGACGTCATAGAGAATCCGCCCCTGAGAGGTTTCGATCAGGTAGGCCAGAATCGGCGCCTCGACGATGACGCCGTGGCCTTTGTTGCGGGTGGACAGAGTCTTCTCGTAGCGACAGGTCGCAGTGAGGATCGGCCAGAATTTTTTGACCTGAGTCATGGGCTAGGCTTTCAGATTAATCAGATGGTGACCAAGAAATTAACACCGATGCCCCAGCCGAAAAATGCATAGGCGATCGCCGGCAAATTCGGCCGCTCGCCGTCGGGATAGCGAAATAACGTGCTCAAATCACTTTTCCAGCGTTTACGGTTAATGTGCCCATCCAAGAATCAGGTTCAGGGCTCGCTGCCGTCTAAATGGGCAGAAAAAACGTCCCAGCGGCCTCATCGCCCCGGATCACCGGGAATCTGGCAAGCGCCGTGCCAATCGCGATGAGGATTTCCGCGTTAGCGATGGAGTTGAGGCGGAAGGAATACGGCTAGAGATGCTCGCGCTCGACGTCTTCGCAGGAGAGATCGAGTTCGTTCAAGCCTTCTTCGAGGAAATCGGCAAGCAAAGGAATTCCGAGCAGATAATCGACGGCTTTCTTGTCGACGACGGTCTGCGCTTCGCGCTGGGCCTCGTCCCACTCTTTGCCGGTGTAGTCGCCACGGCCAAGCCAAGAGAGCGCGATCAAGTCCCCCATCTCATCCTGATTGAGACTCTGGAGAAAACTTTTCAGTTCCTGATAGGTGGCGTCGTCCGGATAGTTGGCGAGCACTTCGCGCATGTCGTCGTCGGCGGGATTGGAGCCGTCTTCCTCGGTTTCCGTGTCCTCCTTCACGTCGAATTCGCGGGCCTTGATGATGATGAAACAAACTTTGTCGAGGGCGATGTTCAACATGCCGCATGCTCCAAAACCCGATAGCCGGACCCACCGATGTTAGCATTTGCCGCCGCCGGGGCCAAACCGAGAGCATAATCTTGCCCGTTCGAATCGGCGGCCTCGAGGCCTTACCGCGGCTATCGCGCGGCAGGCTTGACCGATAAGCTGGGCCGGAATTAAGGATTTGGGATCGGGACGCCATGGCGCGGGTTTTGCGCATCGCCACCTTCAACCTGGAAAATCTCGACGACAAGCCGGGGCTCCTGCCGGGTATCGAAGAGCGCAGTGTCATTCTTCGCCCGCAATTGCTGCGGCTTAACGCGGATATTTTATGCCTGCAGGAAGTGAACGCCCAGCAGGCAGCGCGGCACGGTCCCCGCGAGCTTCGCGCTCTCGAAAAGCTTCTGGGCAATACGCCCTATGCGGAATTTCACCGGGTCGTTTCCGAAGCGCGCGCCCACAAGGGCCCATCGGATGTCCACAATCTGGTGATCCTCAGCCGCTTTCCGGTCATCGAGCATCGCCAGTATTGGCATGATCTGGTGCCGCCGCTGCAATGGCGCTCGCTGACGAGCCAGCCGCCCGCGCAAGCCCGCGAGGACGTGATCTGGGACCGGCCAGTTCTGCACGCAGCACTCGATATCGGCAATGCGCGCCCGCTTCACGTTTTCAATTTGCATTTGCGCGCGGCACTTGCGGCCTTCGTCCCCGGCCAGAAGGCGAGCCGCGAGAGCTGGAACAGCGTCCCGGGCTGGGCGGAAGGATTTTTCCTCACCGGTCTCAAACGCGCAGGCCAGGCGCTGGAAACCCGGATCGCCGTCGACAAACTCTTCGACGCGGATTCATCGGCGCTGATCGCCGTTTGCGGGGATTTCAATGCGGGCGGCCGGGAAACGCCGGTCCGTGCCATTCGCGCCGATGTGGAAGACACCGGCAATGCCGCCCTTGCCGACCGCGCCTTGACGGCGTTGGAACGCTCGTTACCCGAAGCAAAACGCTTTTCGGTCAAGCATGGCGGCGTGAAGGTGTTGCTCGATCACTTGCTGGTGTCGAAGACGCTCGCAAGCTGGTGCAGCCGCGCAGAAATTCACAATGAGGGGCTGCACGACGAATTGATCGAAGCCGGCATGGCGCTGCCGGAATCCTTCCACGCCCCGGTGATCGCGGAATTCGCGATCTCTTAGAACGGAAGAAAGAGTCTAAAGCTCTTTGCCGAATCTATATCTCTTTGCCAATCCGGGCGTCGATCGACAGCGGCCCGCCACCGCGCAAGAAAATCGCGAAGCAAACGACGGCCCACAGCATGGCGTATTCATAGCCGCCGTTCTGCAGGAAGAATCCGTTTTTCAAGTGAACGCAGAGAAACGCGACGGTCAGCGAAATCGTTGCCGCGCCAGCACCCAGCCTTGTCAGGAATCCGAAGGCGATCATTAGCCCGCCGAAGAATTCAGTGCCGGCGAGCAAATAGGCCCACAGCGTCGGCGGCGTGAAACCCATTCCGGCGACCATTTCGGTCGCCTTGTCCATGCCCGGGCCGTTGAACATGCCGAACAATTTCTGCGCGCCGTGGGGGACCAGATCGATGCCGGCGAAGAAGCGAAGGAGCGGCCAATAGGCGCATTTGCCGAACCGGTAAACCGGTGCCATGAACGGAAAGATGAGTTCCGGCGGTTTGGCGTGGCAGGCAGCAGGTTCGTTCATGTTTGGACTCCCCTTGCTATGGATCGCGTTACGACGGGCGATCGTTTTTCGGCGACTCTACATCCCTTCGCGCCGCCAGGCGAGGGCCAGCAGTCCCAGTGCCGCCAGCATCACCAAGGCGGCCGGGAGCAGCGGGACTTCGTGAACGCCGGTCACGACATAGTCGCGATTGGCAAGGAAGCCGAGCCACGCCGTGTTGCCCGACTGGCCGAAGGTCGAGCGGCCGCGCTTGACCCGCTTGGCGTCGAGCTCGTGCCCGTCGGCCAGCCAGAAAATTCCACCGCCGGTCGCGGCAGCGGCATCCTTCAATTTCTGATCGGTGGCGCGCACGTCCGAGAGTTCGATCGGCCGCAAGGCGCCGACCGCGGCCACCGCCGAGCGCTCGCCGTCGGAAAACCGGTAAAGCCCGGGCGCGTCCACCGCAATCGTGGCGCTGGCTTGCCCATGATCCTCGGGGCCAAGGGAAATTGCCTCGGTGGCGCCGGAAGGCCGCGTCATCGTCACCGGCGATGTCGTGGGCTCGAGGCTGCGGCGGGTGATTTCGATGCGGTTGCCTTGGACGCGGGCGGAGAGCGCATTTTCCTCGAGCTCCGGCTCCTTCATCAGCCAATGGGCCAAGCGCCGGATCAGCTCGGCATGGGGTCCGCCGTTTTCGAAGCCGCGAGACCACAGCCAGATCTGATCGCTCAAGAGCTGGGCCACCCGGCCTTTGCCGAAACGGTTCAGAATCAGAATAGGACGGTCGCCGATGCCGCCCATCAACACCTCGCCTTCCTTCGCATCGGCGTCGACTTGGCGGAACCAGCGGCCCCATTGCGGATTGGTGCCGTCGGCACCCGTCAGCTCCGCGGTGACGGGATGGCGGTGCCCGACCTCGGTGATCTTGGGCTTGAAGCCG
>JBGOXX010000179.1:0-4194 GCA_041479345.1 Alphaproteobacteria bacterium | reverse complement strand
CGGCGATACGACCGCCGCGATCCGCGCTACCGGCAAGGAAGGAATGATTCTCAGCGTCGCGGTTCCGGTTCAACGTTACAAGCAAGTGGTCGGCGCCATTATGCTGTCTGCCGACAGCACGGATATCGAGGAAGCGCTCCGCTCGGTGCGCCTCGACATTCTCAAGGTTTTCCTGGTGGCACTCGGCATCACCGTGCTGCTGTCGATCTACCTCGCCGGCACCATCGCACGGCCGATTCGAAGACTGGCGATCGCCGCCGATCGCGTCACCCATGGCCACGGCCGCGAAGCGGCGATCCCCGATTTCACCAGTCGCGGCGACGAAATCGGCGATCTCTCGGGATCGCTGCGCGAAATGACGGCGGCGCTCTGGCAGCGCATGGACGCCATTGAAGGATTTGCCGCCGACGTTGCCCATGAAATCAAGAATCCGCTGACCTCACTGCGCAGCGCGGTGGAAACCGTTTCGCGCATCCAGGACCCGAACAGCCAGCGCCAGCTCATGGCGATCATCCTTCAGGACGTGCAGCGGCTCGATCGCCTGATCACCGATATTTCGGATGCCTCGCGGCTCGACGCGGAACTGTCGCGCGCCGAACTCGAAACCGTCGATATTCGCGGCCTTTTGACCATGCTCGCCGATCTCCACCGCAACACCGCCGCCGAGCCATCGCCGCGGCTGGAGCTCGAAATTCCGGCGGGCGGCGATTTGCGCGTGCGCGGCATCGAGAGCCGGCTGGTGCAAGTTTTCCGCAATCTTTTGAGCAATGCCATTTCCTTCAGCCCGCCGAAGGGCCGCATCGTCTGCCGCGCCCGGCGCTCCGAAGATTCGGTCGTTATCACCATCGAAGACGAGGGCCCCGGCATTCCCGAAGGCAAATTCGAAGCGATCTTCGAGCGCTTCTATACCGAACGGCCGGCGGAAGAAAAATTCGGCACGCATTCCGGCCTTGGGCTCTCCATCTCGCGTCAGATCGTCGAAGCCCATCGCGGGCGAATCACCGCCGAAAACCGCCGTGACCCGACGGGCAAGGTCTGCGGGGCGCGATTCACCGTGGTCCTGCCCGCAGGCTGATCAATGATCCAACCCTTGTTTTCCGCGGTGCCATGATCAACGTGCACGGCACGAGCCTGGTGGTGAAAGGCGTTGGCATCCTGGTGCGCGGACCGTCGGGAAGCGGCAAATCGGATTTGGCGCTGCGTTTGATCGACGGCGGCGCCCAGCTGGTGGCCGACGACCAGACGGCGCTCACTTTCGAAAACGGCCATCTCATCATGACTTCGCATGCCATGATCGAAGGCTTGCTCGAGGTGCGCGGGGTCGGCATTCTTCCGGCCCCAAGCACGGCACGGGCCAGGCTTGGCCTGGTTATTGACTTGGTGCCAAAACTTAGCGACATCGAACGCATGCCGGATAAGCAGTTTTGCGAATTTCTCGGGGTACGGGTCCGGCTCTTGCGGCTGTTTCCGTTCATGGCCTCGGCGGCGGCGAAAGTGCGGATCGCCGTCGATGCGCTCGATCTTGATGTCTCGCGCGGATGAATAAGCCAGCGAAAAAAGAAAGCCGCCCGGGGTCGCGTTCGCAAAAGCGGGGCTCGCGGGTCGTACTTGTCACCGGAATGTCGGGAGCCGGGCGGTCCATTGCGCTCAAAGCGCTCGAAGATGTCGGTTTCGAAGCGGTCGACAATCTGCCGCTCTCCTTGCTGGCCAATCTGGTCAGTGCGGGGCCGGATTTTTCCCGGCCGCTGGCGATCGGCGTCGATGTCCGGACCCGCGACTTCGACGTTGCGGATTTCGCGAAAGCCGCCGAACGGTTGCGCGAGCGCGGCGATCTGCAAGTCACCACCCTGTTTCTCGATTGCGATGACGAAGTGCTTCGCCGGCGCTATGCCGAAACCCGGCACCGGCATCCGCTGGCCGCCGACCGGCCGGTGATGGACGGCATTCGCCACGAGCGGCGCTTATTGACGCCGCTGAAGTCCTTTGTCGACGGGGTGATCGATACGTCGGATATGTCGCCGGGCATGCTGCGCCAGCGCCTCGTAAGCGATCTTGGTCTGTCGCGGGAGAAGGGCGTCAGTATTTTCGTGACGTCGTTCTCCTACCGCTACGGCCTTCCGCGCGAGGCCGATTTGGTTTTCGACGTGCGGTTCCTCGTCAATCCCCACTACGATCCGAAACTTCAGCCGCTCACCGGCCGCGACGAGAAGATAGCGGAGTTCATCGCCGCCGACCCCGGCTTTGCGCCGTTTTTCGGATCGCTGACATCTCTGTTGCTACCGCTTCTGCCGCGCTTCGAGAGCGAGGGCAAAAGCTATCTGACCC
This sequence comes from Alphaproteobacteria bacterium, assembly GCA_041479345.1. Taxonomy (GTDB): domain Bacteria; phylum Pseudomonadota; class Alphaproteobacteria; order DATDPM01; family DATDPM01; genus DATDPM01. The sequence continues at coordinate 1,869 of JBGOXX010000179.1, read as the reverse complement.
TCGCCTTGGGGTGTACCGGGGGCCGCCACCGCTCGGTCTTCGTTGCGGAACGCCTCGCTTCGTGGTTGCGCGAAAGCGGCCAGCGCGTCACTCTCCACCACCGGGATATCAACCGGATCGCTGCCGCGTGAGGGGAGCCGCTAGATGATCGGAGTCGTCCTCGTCACCCACGGCCGGCTTGCCGCCGAGTTCATCGCGGCGCTCGAGCATGTGGTCGGGCCTCAGCGCAATATGCGCGCCGTCTGCATCGGCCCTGACGACGATATGGAGCAGCGTCGCAAAGATATTCTCGACGCGGTTGCCGAGGTAGACGAGGGCGACGGCACCGTGCTGTTGACCGATATGTTCGGCGGAACGCCCTCCAATCTTGCGATTTCGGTCATGAACAGCGCCAAGGTCGAAGTGATCGCCGGCGTCAACTTGCCGATGTTGATCAAACTCGCCAGCGCCCGCACCGGCAATTCTCTTTCGGCCGCCGCCAATGCCGCACAGCAGGCCGGCCGCCAATACATCAATATCGCTTCCGGGTTGCTCAAGGATCAAAAATGAGCGGGGCGCCGGCCGAAGGTTCAAGCGTGCGCCGGACTGTGACAATCATGAACCGGCGCGGGCTTCACGCGCGCGCCGCCGCGCGCTTCGTCAAACTCGCCGCTCAGTACCGCGCCGACATTAGCGTTGCCAAAAACGGCACCGAAGTGTCGGGACTTTCCATCATGGGACTTATGATGCTGGCGGCCGGTCCCGGAACCGAAATCGAAATTCGCGCCAGCGGCGCCCAAGCCATCGAAGCCATCGCTGCGCTGGGTGCGCTCGTCGCAGGCAAGTTCGATGAAGAGTAAGCGCGCCAAACGGAAAGCCGCTGCCAAGACCGAACGCGTCTTCGACGGCATCGGGGTTTCCGCCGGCATTGCCGTCGGCTCCGCCTATGTGCGGGAGCAGGGTTCGGTCGAAGTGCGAGAATACTGCGTCGCTCCCGAATACGCGCCGCAAGAACTCGAACGATTTCACGATGCGGTCGGCCGCACCCGCCAGCAACTCGAGCACCTGAAAACCAAAGTCAAGGAACTGCCGGCGGCGACCGCCGAAGAAATCTCCTATTTGCTGGATGCCCATCTGCACATGCTGATGGGATCGCGGCTGTTGCGCGGCGTCGAGCGGCGGATTTCTGAAGACCGGGTCAATGCCGAAGCGGCCGTCCAGGCGGAAATCTCCGAGATCGGAAAAAGTTTCGCCGCGATGGACGACGCCTATCTCGCGGCGCGCATGGAAGACATCCGGGAAGTGGGTGCCAGGCTTATCCGGAGTCTGACCAAGAGCCGCCATCGTCCCTTCACCGCCCTTCCGAAAGGTTCCGTTCTCATCGCCGAAGAACTCAGCCCCGCCGACACGGCGTTGCTTGATCCGCGGCATATCGCCGGATTTGCGACGGTTCTTGGCGGCGCCGAAGGCCACACGGCGATCATGGCGCGGGCTCTGAATTTGCCGGCGGTGCTCGGCACGCCGGGGCTGATGACCGGTATCACCACGGGCGACATGATCGTGGTCGACGGCCGGCGCGGCCGCGTCATCGTCAATCCAAGCCCGGCGACGCTTGAGGAATATGGCCGGCTGCGCGAAACGATTCGCCGCACTCAGCGTCAACTTCAGCGCCTGCGCCGCCTTCCGTCCGTCACCCGCGACGGCGTCGAAATCCACTTGAACGCCAATGTCGAATTGCCGCGCGAGCTCGAAATGGTCCGGCAAGCCGGCGCCAGCGGCATCGGACTTTTTCGCAGCGAGTTTCTGTTCATGAACCGCGAGGACTTGCCCGACGAGGACGAGCAATATCGCGCTTTGCGGGAGGTGGTCGAGGCGATGGAAGGCCGGCCG
>JBGOXX010000178.1:0-4203 GCA_041479345.1 Alphaproteobacteria bacterium | reverse complement strand
GGCGCGCCAAGTCTTTCTCGACAACGATCAGAACGCGGAGGAAGTCGAGCAGCGGCTGGTAAACCGAACGAGTCGCCCGCATGGACGGATTTGCGGTGGCGATCGGCCATCCTCATGACGGCACGCTGGAAGCGCTCAAAGCCTGGCTGCCGCGCATGCAAGCGGATGGAATCGTGCTCGTGCCCTTAAGCGCCATCGTGCGTCATCAAATGACGGCGGGCGGCAATACGGCCCAGCGCGGATAGGACAGCGCGGATAAGTTTTAGCGTCCGCCGGCTTCCCGTGCCGGTTCTTCCGCGCCGGTTCCGGCGAACCGCACCGCTTCTTGAGCGGCGCGCAAAAGGGCTCGGGCCTTGTTGCGGGTTTCCTGATATTCGGATTCGGGATCGCTGTCGGCGACGACGCCGCCGCCCGCCTGGATGTAAATGGTTCCCTCTTTGACGACCGCGGTGCGGAGGGCGATGCAGGTATCCATGTCGCCGGTGCAGGAGAAATAACCGACGGCGCCCGCGTAGAGATTGCGCCGGGTCTTTTCCAATTCATCGATGATTTCCATCGCCCGCACCTTCGGCGCGCCGCTGACGGTGCCGGCCGGAAAACCGGCGATCAGCGCGTCCAGCGCGTCGTATTTCGGATCGATGTCGCCTTCGACATTGGAAACGATGTGCATGACATGGGAATAGTATTCGATCACCATCTGGTCGGTGACGCGCACGGTTCCGGTTTTTGCGACCCGTCCGACGTCATTGCGCCCCAGATCCAACAGCATCAGATGCTCGGCTAACTCCTTGGGATCGGCCAGCAGATCGGCGGACAGCGCCCGGTCTTCCGCGGCATTGGCGCCGCGCGGTCTCGTACCGGCGATCGGGCGGATGGTGACCACGCCTTGACGCAGGCGCACGAGAATTTCCGGGCTCGATCCGACGACGGAAAATCCGCCGAAATCGAAGAAGAACAGGAAGGGCGAAGGGTTCAAACGGCGAAGCGCCCGGTAAAGCGCAAAAGGCGGCAGGGCGAAGGGAACGGAAAAGCGTTGCGAGGGGACGACCTGAAAAATATCCCCCGCCAGAATGTATTCTTTCGCTCTGGCGACGATCGCGTGATATTCGGCGCGCGTCGTGTTGGAAACCGGCTCCGCCAATTCCCCCGCCACTTCTTCCGGTGCGTGGCCCATTTTGAGGTCGCGGTCGAAACGGCCGGCGACCTCGCGCAAGCGGTCGCAGGCCTGATTGTACGCTTTGCGCGCCGGCACGGCGGGATTGGGCCAAACTGGCGTCACCACGAACACGCTGTCTTCGACGATATCGAAGATCGCCATGATGGTGGGGCGCAGGAACATCGCGTCGGGAATGTCGATCTCGCTTGGGTTCTTGTCCGGCAGGCGCTCCATCAACCGCACGGCGTCATAACCGATATAGCCGAACAAGCCGGAAGCCATCGGCGGCAGCTTTTCGGGAAGATCGATCCGCGATTCGGCGATCAAGGCCCGCAGCGAGTCAAGCGGCGCGCCGGGGCAGGGTTCGAAAGCATCGGGGCTCTTCAAAGCCTGACGATTGATCTCCGCGGTTTTCCCGCGGCAGCGCCAGACGACGTCGGGATCGAAGCCGATCGCGGAATACCGGCCGCGAATGGCGCCGCCTTCCACCGATTCGAGAAGGAAGCTGTTGGCGCGCCCCAATCCCAGCTTGAGCATCGCCGAAACCGGGGTTTCGAGATCGGCGACCAGAACCGTCCACAAGAGCTGCGCCCGACCAGCCTCATAGGGGCCGGCAAAGGAAGCGAAATCGAGCGCCGGCTTCATGGCTCCGCCCTAGAACAGCGCGTCGAAGGTCTTGGTGTGAACGGTGATCGGGTAGCGGTTTTGCAGCGCCAGGCCGTATTGGTCGAGGAAATCCGTGCCCTGCGTGGCGTCGAGCTGCCGTTGAAGCGCGGTCACGCCCGGCTTGTCGGCGGCCGGATCGGCCGCTTCGATTTTCTTCACCTGCGCCACGATCGCGCCGGTTTTGGTTTCGGCGGTTGCAACGCCGCCTTCGGGTTCCTTGAACAAATCCGTGACCAGGGTTTGCGGCAGGGCCTCGGCTTCACCGCGCTTGATCGGCGTCGTCGTTTCCACGTCGTAATGGTAGGCGCTCGTCGCGTCGGCAAGGCTTTTGCCGGCTTTGATCTGTGACGCGATCTCGTCGGCCCGGGCCTTGGCCGCCTTGCGCGCCTGCTCATCGCGCCACACCGCGATCACCACGTCGCGAATGCCTGCCAGCGGACGGAGCGCCGACGGCGCGATCTTGTCGACCCGCATAACGAAATATCCGTTATCCGAACTTTCGATCCGCGTGCTGGTCTTGCCCTCCGGCGTTGCGAAAGCCGTGGTGACGAAGGGCCCGCGGGGAAGACTGGTGATCGGGTCACCCTTGTCGTCGCGGCCCTGCGAGTCCACGGCCGCTACCGCCACCGTCTTCAGTCCCAATTTCTGTGCGGTGTCTTCCAGGCTGGCGCCCGATGCCAGCGTGTCTTCGAGCTCATCGGCCTCCTTGCTGATCTTGTCGACGGCCCGCTCCTCGGCGATTGATTCGCGCAGCTCATCTTTGACCTCGTCGAAGGTTTTCATCGAACCCGGTTTGATCGCTACGGTCTTGAGGATGTGCCAGCCCAGCGCATCCTGGATCGGCTGGGTGACGCCATCTTGGGGCACGGCAAAGGCCGGATCCTGCAATTCTTTCGGCAATTGCTCCTTGCTCACCGCGCCCAGCTCGATGGCGTCTTTGTCGGCGCCGGCGACTTCCTTAGCGACCGCGGCAAAATCCTTGCCCTGGGACAACATATCCGCAGCGTGCTTTGCCGCATCCTCATTGGCGAGCACCATTTGCTCGAGGGTTCGCAATTCCGGAATCGCATAATGGCTCTTATTGTCCTCATAGGCCTGCCGGAGGTCTTCGTCGGAAACCTGGATGTCCTTGGCGAGATCGGCGGGAGTCAGGGCAAGATAGGTAACGGCGCGATATTCCGGCGCCGTAAATGTCGCCGCGTGTTCCTTATGATAGGCGGCGAGCGTTGCGTCATCGGGATCCTTGATATTGGTGAAGGCGGTGTCCGAAATCTCCACCTTGTCGATAACCCGCTTTTCCTCGCGGAGCCGATAGAGCGCTTCGGCCATCATCTTCGGCGTATGGCCGCTGAGTCGCACCGTGCCGGTCAAGATATCCCGGGCAATTTCGGCGCGACGCTTTGCGACGAAGGCTTGTTCGGTAATTCCGGCCTGCGCAAGCTGCTGGCGAAAGGTCAGATCGTCGAATTTTTGGCCCGGCCCCTGAAAAGCGGGATCGCCCTTGATCGTTGTGTAAATCACATCGTCGCTGACCGCGATGCCGAGATCCTGCGCCGCTTGGTCCAACAACGCCTGGCTCTCAAGCTGGTTCAACACCAATCGCGGCAGGCCCATCTGTTTGGCCTGGTCGGGGTCGAGCTTGCCGCCAAATTGCGGCCGCAATTGCGCGAGCATCCGCTGATATTCGTTGGTCAGCGTCTGCGGGGCGATTTTCACCTCGCCGACCTTGGCCACATAGTTTTGGCCGGCCGAGAAAATATCACGGCTGCCGATGCCCCAAATCGCGAAGGCGATGACGAGGAGGCCGAATAAAAGTTTGGCAGCCAAGGTGTTGGCGCCTTTGCGAAGGGTATCGAGCATCGGAAATCCGGATGGTTATGGGGCGCCGGATCGCCCGGCGGCGCGCATGATAAGAGTGGCAAAGGGCCGCTGCAACAAGGGATTGGACGGTCTGTCTTGGCAGGATGGAAAGGCAACCCGCCGCCGCGGTTCCAGCCGTTGGATTACCGCTTTCCCCGTGTTTTACCGCTTTCCTCGTGTTAGAGCATGATCGTGCTCTAAAGACTGGCGCCACCGCCGGTAGAAACGGGAATATCCATGAAGGAATCGCGACCGCTTATCGCCGGCAATTGGAAGATGAATTGCCTGCGCGACGAAGGTCTGACCCTAGCCACGGCGCTGAAGACGCGCTCCGCCGCCGGCCTTGCTTGTGAAATCCTGGTCTGCCCGCCTTTCACTCTTTTGAGCGCCGTCGGCAAGGCGCTCGAAGGCAGCGGCATCGCGCTCGGCGCTCAGGATTGCCACGATTCAGGTCCCGGCGCCCATACCGGCGATATCGCGGCGGCGATGCTCAAGGATGCCGGGTGCTCTTATGTCATCGT
>JBGOXX010000177.1:0-4268 GCA_041479345.1 Alphaproteobacteria bacterium | reverse complement strand
CACCGCCGGCACCGTAAGGCCGATCGTGGAAGCCGCCGATCCGAGGCAGAGATTGACCGCGCGTTGGAGCTGATTGGCGAGGGCCGCCTTCAGCGCGCTCATGCCTTCCGGCATGAATACGATGGCCGCGATCAACAACCCGCCCAGCGCCGTCGGCGCGTGGGTCGCGACGATGCCGTAATCGATCAGCTTGGCGATCGATTTGGCCAGCAACACCACCGGCAAAAGCGTCAGCAGCAAGAACAGAATGTGCCGGCCGATCGTGGCCGCCGAGCGCGGCTCGCGCGCGAAGCTGTCGCTGGCCGCATCCGGCGATTCGACGAGATGCGGCTCGACGAAAAAATGCCGGTGGAGGATCGTCTGTACCGTCAGGAACACGCCGTAAAGCAGAACCGCGAACAGCGAAAAGAAGAAGGCCTGGATCTTGGTCAGCGACGCATCCGCCGTCGATTGGGTGAAATCCGGCAGAATGAGTGCGACGACGGAGAGCGTCAGAATGACCGCGATATAGGCGCTGGCCCCTTGAAGATTATAAGACTGCTGGCCGTGCCGCAGCCCGCCGAGAAGCAGGGCGAGACCCACAACCCCGTTCAAGATGATCATCAGCACCGCGAACATCGTGTCGCGGCCAAGCGTGGGCGCGGCATGGGCGCCCAGCATCACCGCCCCTATCAGGGCGACTTCGATGCCGACAACGGAGAGGGTGAGGATCAAGGTGCCGAGCGGTTCGCCCAGCATTTCGGCCAAGTGATCCGCTTCCTCGACGACGCCGAAGACGCACCACAAAATGACCGCGAGCAGCCAGAGAAACAGCCCGGCGGCGGCCAGCGGCGAGCGGATATCCGCGAGCAGATCGCCGCCGAACCAGAAAACCGCGCCGATGGACCCCCAGGCGACAATCCAGAGCAGGATATTCCGCGGCAAAGGCATGGCCGAATTCTGATCCTGAATGCCAAAGAGGCAAAACATAGGGCCTTTGGCGGCACTGGTCGACTCTGGGGGTCGACCCCGGGGTCGATAACGACTCGACGCGGGACAAAGATTAAAGACCGGGAATCCCGGCGGCTTTGCCAAGAAATCTAAGCCGAGAAATCTAATAGGCGGTGGATTGGACGCCCAAGAGGGCGGTCCACGGAACCGAAATCAATCGGAACAAGGGCGTTGTTTATCGGCAACCTGAAGCGTTTTGCCCGCCGGGATCGATTATGCAACGGGCTACCACGATCCAAGTCCAAAACAGCGTTGATTCAGATCAAGGTAATTTTGGCCGGACCAGCTTATTAATTATCAAAAGTGAGTTTGATGGGAGGAATCCGATATGGCTGAAACCGCAACAAAATTGCCATTGAAGACCGAGGAAAAGAAGGAATCAGAGCGCTCGTTGGCGCCTAGTGAGTGGCGGCCTTTCGAGAGCCTCCGCCGGGAGCTTGATCGTCTGAAGGACGATTTCGATCACGGCGCTTGGCGCCTGCCCTTCCGCCGCACGATGTTCGACGTCGAACCGTTCTGGCGGCGCGAGCTGACTTGGGCTGCTGCGCCCGCCGTCGATATCGTCGAGAAAGACAATGCGTATGAGGTCACGGCTGAGCTGCCGGGCATGGACGAGAGCAACGTCGACGTCAAGGTCGCCAATGGCATGCTGACGATCAAAGGCGAAAAAACGGAAGAGAAAGAGGAGAGGAAGAAAGATTCCTATCTCTCCGAGCGCCGCTACGGCTCCTTCCAACGCCAATTTTCGGTGCCGGACGGCGTCGACGCCGACAAGATCGAGGCGACCTTCAAAAAGGGTGTGCTCACGGTGACCCTGCCGAAAACGCCGGAAGCCCAGAAGGCAGAGAAGAAGATTGCCATCAAGGCCGGCTGAAGAACCTCTGCCGCGGAACTCCTGAGGGTTTTCGATCTCCGTTTGACCGGGCGCCATCGCACTGGTGCCGCCCGGTCGCCGGAGCGGCATTTCCGTAGGCGCGAATTCAGGAAAAGTCCCGTCGCCCTATCCGACTCGCCCGCAATGAACATATCCCAGCACAAGACTCAAGCCGTCAAAAGAACGGCGCCGGCATCGCGGATGATCGACGCCGGCGCCGCCCAGGTGGGGGGTTGAACGCTCTTCTCCCGGACCCACTCTCAGTAACTTTGTGGACGCCTCCACGTCATCGTGAACCGATTACCGCGCGAAGCGCCTAATGGGATCGTTGTTTCTCGACAACGAGGTAAACGGGGGTAGGCGCCAAACGGCGCACGCGATAGGGCTCCTGTGACCAGATCATGTCGGAGACCAGCCAATGCCGGGGCGGGTCGGCCGCCATCACGATCGCATCGGCGTGATGTTGCTGTGCCTCGGCCAGAATGCGCTTGGCGGCGTTTCGCGTGCCCAGTACCTGGCCGCTGGCTGATATGCCGCGGTCTTTCAGCGCGGCAACAGCGTCGGCCACCCGGTCGCGCTGCTCCTGCCACTCGCGCTTATTGGGCATCAATCCCGGATGGGGAAAGCCCAGGCTCGTGCCCCAGACGCGGGCGATCGAGACCACATGAACCTCCGCGCCACTCTGCTTGGCCAGGCGGGCGGCGAGTTCAATCGCTGGCTTCGGGATCTCCCGGCCTTCCGAGGCCAGCAGGATGGATTTTCCCACGAAAGCGTCGGGGTCAGGAGACACCGGCGGCGTCCGCCAAGGCCAGCACGGCATATGGCGGACGCCCCCGAGATCCTCCTCAGGCGACCGCCGGTTTATTCGCGACTGGGCGCTTGTCTTCAACATAGACCCGATACCAGTAGAAGGGCAGATAGGCGAGCAGTGTTGCCCAGCCGAGCCAGTAATAAATCTCGACATTGCCGATCTTCGAATACCAGAGGCCACCGAACAGCCAGAACACGAAATAAACCGCGGCCAAGATCAAGGCGACATATTTCATGTACTCCGGCAGCTTGAAGGGCCGGCGGAGATTGGGCTTGTCCTTGCGCAGCAGGTAGTAACCGATCAGCACAGGGATGAAGGAAATGGTGTAGCCGACATTGGAGAAGCTGTAGATCTCCACGGCACCTCCCATCATCACCACCGCCAGCGAGGCGATGACGTTGAGGAACATCGCCCGCGCCGGAACCCCATGGCCATTCACCTTGCTGAAATATTTCGGGAACTCGCCGTCGAGCGCCATCTGATAGATGGCGCGGCCGGAACCCATGATGGCGTTGAGGGCCGAAAGCGCCAGGGCGACGATCAGCATGAAGGCAATGATCCAATCGAGAATCTGGCCGCCCACGCCGGGAAAGACCTTGCCGGCGAAGGTGACGAAGATCGTCTTCGGATCGGCGAGGCTCGTGTCCGAAAGCGCATGGGCGCCGAGGACGACGACGAAGGCGATCGGAATCAGCGTGTAAATGAACACGCCGTACCCGCCCTCGAGGTTCATCGCAATCTTGGCGTCGTGGTCCGGATTGCTGCACTCCCCGATGTAGCAGGCGGCCGCCTCCATCGCGATCACATTCCAGGTCAATAGGAAGCCGTAAGCAATATAGACCTGGATCCAGTTGTAGCCGCTCATGTCGGAGAAGAAGCTGGTGCCATCGAGATGCGGGAAGTTGGTGAGCTCGCCCATATTCACCACCGACGGATTGAAGATCCAAGCGACGGCGATGAAGGTGAGCGGGATCATCGACAGCAGGGCCAGAACCGTCGCAAAAGCGGCGCCGAATTTGATCCCGCGATAGGCCGGAATAAAGAACGCGAAGATGCCGATGACCGAGATCACCAGCGTCGAATAGGCGATCGGGGTATGGATCGGCGTGAAGGTATGGGTGGTATCGATACCGAAGCGGTCGGCGAGATAGAAGCTCGCCAGAATCATGTTGAGGGGTGCTACGGGAAACCATCCCAACCAGTAGGCCCAGCAGGTGAAACCGTTAATATGCTTGGCGAAGCGCGGCCAGCGGTTCTTGAAGGCGGGATAGGCATAAGTCGGCGCGCCGCCGGTTCGCTCCGGCATCATCGCCGAAAGCTCGGCCAGGAACAGGCAAAGCAGCCAGCCCGACAAGGTTATGAAGATCGTGATTGGAATGGATGAAGCGCCGAGGGTGGTCACCATGACCGGGGCGATGCCAGTCACCAGGATCGTCCCCGCCAAGCCGATAACGAAAGCGCCCCACCAGCCCGTCTCGCGCTTCAACTCCCCATGCGTGTAACCCAAATGGGTTGTCGCGTGGGAATGCTTGTCTCCGTGTTGTTTGTCCATGCCCGTCCCCCTGTTATTGATCCCCCGGCCGCAATGGCCTT
>JBGOXX010000176.1:0-4286 GCA_041479345.1 Alphaproteobacteria bacterium | reverse complement strand
GTCATGACCGGATTCGGGCGAACCGGCGAGTTGTTCGCGTCAACGACCGCTGGCGTATCGCCGGACATGATGTGCCTTTCGAAGGGCCTGACCGGCGGGTTTCTCCCCATGGGGGCGACGCTTTGCCGGGAAGCGATCTTCGACGCTTTCCGCGGCGATAGCTTCGACAAAGCCTTTGCCCACGGCCATTCCTACACGGCCAATCCCTTAGGCTGTGCGGCGGCGCTGGCGTCTCTCGATCTTTTTGAAAGCGGCGCGTGGCGGGCCCGGGCAAAAACGATTCATGCCAAGCATCGCGCTTTTCTGGACGGCCTTGCGGGACACAAGCGGGTGCGCCGCCCGCGTTTGACCGGCACCGTCGCCGCCTTCGATGTCGCCTCTTCGGACAGCGGCTATCAAGCGGCCATAGGTCCGAAGCTGAAGCAGGAATTCCTGGACCGCTTCATGCTGCTTCGTCCGCTCGGCAACGTTGTCTATCTGATGCCGCCTTATTGCATCGAAGACGCGGATCTCGACCGCGCCTATGGCGCGGTGCGCGAAGTGCTCGACCTGATCGATTAATCTTTAAGTCTAGGACGAAGCTTGGCGGGATATTATCGCCGGCCGAGCCACGACGCGCTCGGCCGGGAGCCTTACGACGGCCGTCGTCCCGACGCCGAGTTGGCTTTCGAGCTTGAACGTTCCGCCATGGGCCTCGGCCAATGAATTGACCAGCGGGAGGCCAAGCCCGGTGCCCCGCTGATGCCGGGTCACCGCATTATCGGCTTGGCCGAACGCCGTCATCACCACCGGAATATCATCGGGCGCAATCCCGATGCCGGTATCGCGTACCGCCAGCACGATGCAACCATCGCGGTCTTGATAGGATTCGACGCTGATCGTCCCGCCCGCCGGCGTGAACTTGACGGCGTTCGACAGCAAATTGAGCATGATCTGCTTCATCATCCGCGCGTCCGCCCGCAACCAGGGCAAATCCTGCGGCACATTGTCTTCGAAGCGCAGGCCGGTCGACCGCGTGTCGTCGCGGATCAAGCGCAGCGTGCTTTCGACCACATCGTGAAGATCGATTTCTTCTTCGCGCGGGCGCAGCTTGCCGGCCTCGGCTTTGGAAAAGTCGAGAATATCGTTGATGAGATCGAGCAGAAGTACGGCGCTGCCATGAATGTCTTCGGCATAATCGCGATATTTCTGCGAGCCCACCGGTCCGAACATCTGATTCTTGATGATCTCCGAGAATCCGATGATCGCATTCAGCGGCGTGCGCAGCTCGTGACTCATATTCGCGAGGAACGCCGATTTGGTGCGGTTGGCCGATTCGGCCTCTTCCTTCGCCGCTTTCAGACTCTGCTCGGCCCGCTTGCGTTCGGTGATGTCGAAACCGGAACCGATGAAGCCCAAAAATCCCCCATCGGTCGAAAAGCGCGGAATGCCGGTATCGAGCATCCAACGGTATTCGCCGTCGAAGCGGCGCAGCCGGTATTCCATCTGAAACGGCTCGCGCGCGGCGACCGCCGCGCGGTACGTGCCAAGGCAGCGCTGGCGGTCTTCGGCATGAAGACTTTCGACCCAATTCCGCCCGCCGACCTGGTCCCGGCTCCGGCCGGTGAAGTCGAGCCATTTGCGATTGAAATAGACGCTTTTGCCTTCTTCGTCGGCCATCCAAAGAATATTGGGGGCGCCATCGGCAATGGCCCGGAACTGCTCCATGGTGGCGCGGGCATCTTCGCGGCCGCCCGGGCCTTCAGCCGCGAGCACGCCGAGCACCACCATGCCGACCGCAAGCAGGAAGGCCACCGCCAAAACGATCAGCTCGGCGGCCATTTCGGGGGAAAGCGGGACGTGACCGAAAACGACGGCTGCCGCATCGCGCGTCTGGGCAATGCCGAGCGCCAGAACGACCACCGTAAAAAGGGCCGCAAACCAGCGCGCTTTTTGGCCAAGCCCGGCTAGCAACCGGATGGCGAAAACCGCCGCGGCAGCTTCGAGCAGGAGCGCGAGAACAAGGATGGTTGCAAAGGACATGAAAATCCTGATCAAAAATCTAAGGTTGGGTGCCGTCCGGGCACGGGACCCAGTACCCATAATGGGCTAATCGCGTCGCCGACTAAATAGGGAAAAGTCTCTAAATTTCGTAAAACAAAGGCCAAAAACGCCTGGCTATCCTAGGTTTTCCGCCGATTCAGCGGGGGCTCACCGGGTCCGGCAGGCGGCTGCGCAAACTTGCCGCACCCCATCGCCATCGCAGTCGGAAAGCGCGATGCCGATTGCGGCCCGCAACTCTGAAAATTGGTGGCTCCCGGTCCGAAATCCGATTCTTCGTGTTAGATCGAAGGCCGGGTCGGCGGCGGCGTAATAATATTCGTCCAACGCGCTCATTGCCGGCGAATAATCGGAATCGTCGGCATCCAATTCATTCAGGTCCACGATGCAATGCCCGGAAATAACCGTCACGGGGCCCTGGTCGCAGCGGCCCTTAATCTTGACGTCGATGACTTGTGGCGAGCCCGCGTGGGTGGGAGTGGTTTTCCGGGTTTCCCCGGCGTCGATTGCAAAGACTTCGCAGCCCCCCGGCGCGTCCGCGCAACTCGCCGCCGATGACGCGGCGGCTTCGGCGGGGCTGGATCCGGGCTGCTGAATCGGCGTCTCCCGTTCTACCGTCAGCGTTACCGTTCCGCAGGTCTCATTGCGAAACGCGACGGTATTCTCCGGCTGTGCCCAGCCGGGTTGCGCCCAGACGAGTTGTACGACCGCGATCAATGCTCCCGCGACGACGACCAGGAAGCGCATGAATTCCCCTTTCCCCTCCAGCCGCGCAGCCTCGCATCGCCATTTGGGCCGCGCAAGTGACGCTTTCTGAGCAAGCCCTTGTTGCACCATAATGGCCTCGGCGCCGCGGAATCGGGTGAGATGCCGCGAGCCGGTGCGGGGGACTCCTATGGCAGACCGCGAGGTAATCCTCGAATTTCACTCCGTCGGCAACGCGGTGAAAGTCACGGCAATCGATCCCGAAACCTTGGTCGAAGTCTCGATCATGGGCCCTCTCTCTGCGGGCGAGGAAGCGCTGAAACGCGTCGCCTTGCGCAAGCTTGAATACATGCTGGCGAAGCGCGCCGGATCGCCTAAGGGAACCTAAGGACCAAGCGGCCTAAAGCGGTTTTTGCTTGCGGCCGCGGCGGGGGATTTTCTGCCCGGTCTTGCGGCCGAGGCCAATTTTTTTGGCAAAGACCGAACGCTGTTCGGCGTAATTGGGCGCCACCATCGGATAGTCCGGAGGCAGACCCCACTTGGCGCGGTATTCGTCGGGCGTCATGTTGTAGGTCGAACGCAGATGCCGTTTCAGCATCTTCAACTTCTTTCCGTCCTCGAGGCAGATGATGTAATCGGGGGTTACCGATTTTCGCACCGCCACCGCCGGCTTCAACGCTTCCGACTTGTCCATGCCGCCCGATCTCTCGAGCCCTGCAAACGTCGTGAACACCGTATTGATGACTTCGGACAGCTGTGTCGGCCCAAGCAGATTGTTGCCCGCATAGGCGGAAACGACCTCGGCCGTCATCGTCAGCAACTCGCGGTGCCGATTCGGATCGCCGTTTTCAGTGTCCATTGCGTGAATCCTGTGATTTGAATCTCGGTTTCTTTATTTCCACCGGCCCGGTTCCTTGTCAATTGAAATAATGCCCAAGTCATAATCAATTTTTCATTGTGATCGTCTCATCGAACCTAGGCTTCAATTTAAGACGATTACTGAAAGGCCGGTTGTGGCGCCGCTTCTGTTTTTTGCGCGGAAAAGGCCCCAGGCGGAGGCCGGGCAGGTCTGGCGCCGCCCTGCGGCGGTCCTAACGGCCCCTCCGGCAGGCCATTCGGCGGCCCTGCTGCGCTTGCGAGGGATAGTGGCCGATTGGCACGCTTTGGCGACATATGGTACGTTGATTGTTCGGCCCGGAATCATGCTTATCGATAGAACCCATGGTACGAGAGACGATCGCGGTGGCGGCGGATCACGCCGGCGTGTCCATGAAGGGCGAACTCGCTTCAGAGCTCGCTTCGCTGGGATTCGACGTGCTCGATCTTGGGACCAATGGCTCGGAATCGGTGGACTATCCGGATTATGCCAACGCGCTTGCCGAAACCATGCGGACTGGCAGGGTCAAACGCGGAGTCTTGGTGTGCGGGACCGGGATCGGGGTCAGTATCGCCGCCAACCGGCACCCGGGAATTCGCGCGGCGCTGTGTCACGATGCGGTGACGGCGCGGCTTGCACGGCTGCATAACGATGCCAATGTGCT
>JBGOXX010000175.1:0-4292 GCA_041479345.1 Alphaproteobacteria bacterium | reverse complement strand
CGCAAGCTCAACCCGCGCACGCTTGTTCGCAATCCGGTCATGTTCGTGGTGGAGATCGTCGCCGCGGCGACCACCATCGTTCTGGTCCGCGATTTTGCCGCCGGCAATCCCGGCATCTCGTTCACTGGCCAGATCGCTTTCTGGCTGTGGTTCACCGTGATATTCGCCAACTTTGCGGAAGCGGTGGCGGAAGGCCGGGGCAAGGCCCAGGCCGAAAACCTGCGCCGCACCCGCACCCAAACCATGGCCAAGCGCCTGGCCAACGGGAATACGAAAAATGTCGAGAAGGTGTCGGCCTTCGCCCTAAAGCAAGGCGATCTCGTGCTGGTCGAAGCCGGCGATATGATCCCGAGCGATGGCGACGTGATCGAGGGCATTGCCTCGGTCGATGAATCGGCGATCACCGGCGAATCCGCGCCCGTCATCCGCGAGAGCGGCGGTGACCGGTCTGCCGTCACCGGCGGCACCCGCGTGCTTTCCGACTGGGTCAAGGTCCGCATCACGGCCGCCCAGGGTTCGACGTTCCTGGATCGCATGATCGCGCTGGTCGAAGGCGCCGTGCGGCAAAAGACGCCGAACGAGATTGCGCTCAATATCCTGCTGGCCGGGTTGACGATCATCTTCGTGTTCGCCACGGTGACGATCCCGAGTTTCGCGATCTATGCCGGCGGTACGGTTTCGATCGTCGTTCTGATCGCGCTCTTCGTTACTCTAATTCCAACGACGATTGGAGCATTGCTGTCGGCGATCGGCATTGCCGGCATGGACCGGCTGGTGAAATTCAACGTGCTCGCCATGTCCGGCCGCGCGGTCGAGGCCGCCGGCGATGTGGACACGCTGCTTTTGGATAAGACCGGCACGATCACGCTTGGCAATCGCCAAGCCGCGGAGTTCCTCCCGATGCCGGGCGTCCCGGCGGAAACCCTGGCCGAAGCGGCACAGCTTGCCTCGCTCAGCGACGAAACGCCGGAAGGCCGCTCGATCGTCGTGCTCGCCAAGGACAAATACGACCTCCGTCCCCGTGATATGGCCGCCCTTCACGCGCGTTTCGTCCCGTTCTCCGCGCAGACCCGCATGAGCGGTGTCGATATCGACGGTCATGTCATCCGTAAGGGTGCGGCGGACGCCATTCTCGATTCGATCGGCAAATCCGCGTCTGGCTCTGCGGTTCCCGCCGCTTTCCGCCAGATCGTCGATAACATCTCGCGTTCCGGCGGAACGCCGCTCGCCGTCGCCAAAGATAACGTCATTCTCGGCGTCATCCATCTCAAAGACGTGGTCAAGGGTGGCATTCGGGAACGCTTTGCCGAGCTGCGGCGGATGGGCATCCGCACCGTCATGATCACCGGCGACAATCCGCTCACCGCCGCCGCCATCGCGGCAGAGGCCGGCGTCGACGATTTCCTGGCTCAGGCAACACCCGAAGACAAACTTCGCTTGATCCGCAAGGAGCAGACCGACGGCAAGCTGGTCGCCATGTGCGGTGACGGCACCAACGATGCCCCCGCTCTCGCCCAGGCCGATGTCGGCGTGGCCATGCAGACGGGAACGCAAGCGGCGCGGGAAGCCGGCAATATGGTCGATCTCGATTCCGATCCGACCAAGCTGATCGAGGTCGTGATGATCGGCAAGCAGCTTCTCATCACCCGCGGCGCGCTGACCACGTTTTCGATCGCCAATGACGTGGCAAAATATTTCGCCATTATTCCGGCGATGTTCGCGGCGTTTTATCCGAGCTTGAATGTTGTGAACATCATGCATCTGCAGACGCCGCAAAGCGCCATTCTCTCGGCGATCATCTTCAATGCGTTTATCATCATCGCCCTGATCCCGCTTGCCTTGCGCGGCGTCAAATACCGGCCGCAAAGTGCTGGGCGCTTGCTGACCCGCAATCTGTTGGTTTACGGCGCCGGCGGCGTGATCATTCCTTTCATCGGCATCAAGGCCATAGACATCGCTATCAACGCCGTCGGCCTGGTCTGAGGAGAATCCCCATGCTGAAAGAATTTCGTCCCGCCATCGTTCTGACTGTCGCCTTCACCTTGCTTTGCGGCATCGCCTATCCGCTGGGCATGACCGGCATCGCTCAAGTCCTATTTCCCGATCAGGCGAACGGAAGCCTGATTACGAAGGATGGCAAGGTCATCGGCTCGGAACTGATCGGCCAGAACTTCACCCAAGATAAGTATTTCCACGGCCGTCCTTCGGCAACCACCGATACGGACCCGAAAGACCCGACAAAGACCGTGCCGTCGCCCTACAACGCCGCTGCCTCGGTTGCCTCGAATCTCGGTCCGACTTCGAAGGCATTGGTAGACCGGGTAACCGGCGACGCGGCGAAACTGGCGGCCGAGAATCCAAAGTCCCCCGTGCCGGTCGACCTGGTGACGACATCGGCTAGCGGCCTCGATCCCGACATCACCCCCGCCGGGGCCCTGTTTCAAGTGCCCCGGGTCGCCAAGGCGCGGGGGATTGGCGAAGACAAGCTGCGCCAGCTGATTTCCGACTCCACCCAAACCCGGTTCCTTGCCGTCTTCGGCGAACCCCGGGTCAATGTCTTGAAGCTCAATCTCGCTGTGGATGACCAATTCCCGGCGCATTGAGGATGGCTTAAGATCGGCGAATTATGGCCGATATTGATCGAACCGATCGTCCCAATCCCGATGCGCTTCTGGCGGCTGCGCAAAAGGAGAATCGCGGACGGCTGAAGATCTTTTTCGGTGCCGCCCCTGGCGTTGGCAAGACTTACGCCATGCTGGAGGCGGCCCAAGAGCGCAAGCGTGAAGGTGTGGATGTCGTCATCGGCGTCGTCGAAACCCACGGACGGCGCGAGACCCAGCGTTTGATCGAGAATCTCGACATCATACCCCGCAAACCCGTGGACTATCGCGGCAAGATGCTCGAGGAGATGGATCTCGAAGCGATCTTAGCCCGTCGTCCCAAAATCGTCCTCGTCGATGAGCTCGCCCACACCAATGTGCCGGGCGGGCGTCACCTGAAGCGTTACCAAGACGTCGAAGATATCCTGGCCGCCGGCATCGACGTCTATTCCACGCTGAATACGCAGCATCTCGAAAGCTTGAACGACGTCGTCGAGCGCATTACCGGCGTTCGGGTGCGCGAAACCGTGCCGGATTCGGTTCTTGCCGAAGCCGACGAAATCGAGCTTGTCGATCTGCCGCCGGACGACCTTCTGAAGCGCCTTGCCGAAGGCAAGGTCTATGTCCCGGAACAGGCGCGCCGCGCCATCCAGAGCTTCTTCCAGCGCGGCAATTTGACCGCGTTGCGGGAATTGGCGATGCGTCACGCCGCCGAACGCGTCGACGCGCAGATGCTCGATTACATGCGCACCCATGCAATCGCCGGTCCTTGGCCGGCGCGCGAGCGCATTTTGGTTTGCGTCGGCGCCGATGGACTGGGCTCCCGGCTGGTGCGGGCCGCAAAACGCCTGGCCGAGCGGCGATCCGTCGATTGGATCGCCTTGCACGTGGAAACCCCGCGTGATTTCGCGCGCTCAGAGGAAGAAAAGAATCGCATCAGCCAGGCTTTGCGCCTGGCCGAGCAGCTCGGCGGGGAGGCCGCCACGCGGCAAGGCGAGGACGTGACCAGCGAGTTGCTCACCTACGCCCGCGAGCTTAATTGCACCCAGCTCATCGTCGGCAGGCTTGAGGAGGCATATTGGCGCCGGTTATGGCGCGGCGGTTCGGTCGCCAGAAAAATCGTCGAAAAGGCCGGCGCTTTCGAAATTCTGCTGGTGAGCGGGAAAGAAGCGGAGCGGCCTGACCAACCCCTGACCATCACCGCGCCTCCGAAGCAATACGCGTGGATTCCTTACCTTCTGGCCGCATTGGGGGTCGCGGTCGCCACCGGATTTGGATTCCTCATTTACGGCTGGCTGCCGCTTCCCAACATCTCCGTCTTATTCTTGCTGATGGTGCTGGTGATCGCGGTCAAGCTCGGCCGCGGGCCGGCGGTCTTTGCTTCGATAGCCGGATTCCTGGCCTATGACTTCTTTTTCATCGAACCGCGATTCCAATTTGCCGTTTCGGATTTGCGTTATCTCCTTACGATCGTCTTTTTCCTCGCCGCCGCCATGATCGTCAGCAATTTGGCGAGCCGTGTCAGGCTGCAAGTCGAGGCGGCGAAGCTGTCGGCCCGGCGCACCGAAAATCTCTATGAGTTCAGCCGCAAGATCGCCGCAGCACTCACTCAGGAAGACGTGCTGTGGGCCGTCGTTCATCACGTCGCCGCGACCATCCGCGGCGGGTCGCTCGTTCTGTTGCCCCATGAGG
>JBGOXX010000174.1:0-4320 GCA_041479345.1 Alphaproteobacteria bacterium | reverse complement strand
CTTCGTTCGCACCCTCGGGCTCTATCGGCTCGCCGAAGCGGAAGTCGCTTCGCTCGATCCGGCGGCGCGCGCGGCTCTCGAAGCCTATGCCGCCGGCATCAATGCCTATATCGGCCAGCACAAAGGGGCGTGGCCGATCGAATATTATCTGCTGCGGACGCGCCCCTATGAATGGCGGATCACCGATTCGCTGGTCTTCGGCCGGCTGATGGCGCTTCGTCTCGGCAACGACTATCGCGACGAATTGGAACGCGCCCGGTTGCTGAAGGAACTTTCGCCGGAGCAAATCCAAGATCTGTGGCCAAGCTATCCGCCCGGCTGGCCGAAAGGGGCTACCGGATCGATCGCTCCCGAGGCCAAAGAAGCGCTGGCGCGGATACCGTGGGATGCGATCGAAAGCGCGCTTCCAAAAACGCCTTTGCGGGCGAGTGCGTCCAATAGTTGGGCGATCGACGGCCGTCACACCGCGAACGGCAAACCGATTCTCGCCAATGACCCGCATTTGAGCCTGGAAGCGCCCGCCGTTTGGTATCTGGCGCGGATCGAAACGCCCGGTCTGACACTGGCCGGCGCCACCATGCCCGCCCTGCCCTTCCTCATCCTCGGCCACAACGACACTGTGGCCTGGGGATTCACCAGCAGCTACGTCGATACCCAGGACCTTTTCGTCGAGCATCTGGCCGGCGGCGACCATTACGTGACTCCGGATGGGACTTTGCCGTTCGAAACGCGGGAGGAAACGATCAAGGTACGCGGCGAAAAAGATGTTTCGCTTACGGCCCGCAGCACGCGCCATGGCCCGGTCATATCCGATCTCTGGAAATCATCCGACCGTCCTCCCGTCGCCGAAGATTCTCTCGATGTGGTTGCCCTCGCCGACGCGAGTCTCCGCCCCGACAATCGGACGGCGAATGCGTTTTATGCCCTCGATCACGCGAAGAACGCTCGCGACGTGACCGCCGCTCTGGAGCAATTCGACGCCCCGCCGCAAAACGTCGTCTTTGCCGACAGCGACGGCAATATCGGTTTCCAGTCGGCGGGCCGCGTGCCGCTTCGCAAGCGCTCCGACGGCCTCTTTCCGGTGCCGGGCTGGAGCGGCGACTACGATTGGACCGGGCTCACCCCCTTCGCCGATCTGCCCCATGTTCTCAATCCCGAATCGGGCCGGGTTTACGTCGCCAACAACCGTGCGGCCAACGGCGACCATCTTTATGCGCTTTCCGCTTATTGGCCATCGGCCTACCGGGCGCGGCGGATTGGCGAAATGCTCGACGACATGATGCCGCTATCGGTGGCCGAATCGGCTGGCATGCAACTCGATACCGTTTCCCTTGCCGCCGCCGATCTGGTGCCGCGGCTCCTGGTGGCACCGATTCAGAGCGAGCGCGGCCGCGCCGCCCAGTCGATGCTCGGCCACTGGGACGGCGACATGAAGCGCGATGCACCGGAGCCGTTGATCTATTCCGCATGGCTGCTGGAACTCGGACAAGGAATGATCGCCTCGCGGCTTGGCAAAAGCGCCGATGCGGTTCACGCGGTGGACCCGATGGTGATCGCCCATCTCCTGAACGACCAACCGTCCTGGTGCAACGATCCGACGACCAAAGCGGATGAAACCTGCGATATGGAAATCGCGGCGGCGCTGGAACGGGCGTTGGATCGCCTGACCAAAGCCTATGGCCCGGATATGACGCGCTGGCGCTGGGGCGATGCGCATCGAGCCCATTTTCACAACGCGATCCTCGGTCAAATACCTGTATTGAACGGTCTCGCGGATCCCGAAATTTCCTCGCCGGGCGACGATTCGACGGTCGATCGCGGGTCCTATACCGGACATGGCGACGATCCTTTCCGCCATGTCCACGGGCCCGGACTTCGCACGGTCTACGACTTTGCGGATCTCGACGGCGCGCTGTTCATGATCGCACCCGGACAATCCGGAAATCTGCTTTCACCGCATTACGCGGATTTTGCAGCACCCTGGCGTGACGGCCACTATCTCCTGCTGTCGGCGAGGGCCGAACCGCACACAACATTGAGACTAACGCCAGGCGCACAATAACTCACGCAAAACCCAGGAAATCTGCGGATTTCCAAGGCATTAATCCCGGCTCGCTTAAACGTCTTATTAACTGAAATCAGGCATGGTTATGGCCTGCGCCGGGAATAACCTTGGCCGCAGAATTTTGGCGCGTCCACGGGGCCCATAAAGATGTTTTTCATCGTTGGGATTGTCATTGTCCTCGGCTCGGTGCTTGGCGGCTTTCTCGGCGGCGGCGGCCATTTCCCGGTGCTGTTCCAGCCCTTCGAGTTTTTGATCATCATCGGCGGCGCCCTCGGCGGTTTCATCATCGCCAATCCCAAACCGGTCTTGATCAGCTCCGTTAAAATTTTTGGCGATCTCCTCAAGGGCCCGAAATACACCAAAGAAAGTTATCTCGAGGTGTTGAGCCTGCTTTACAGCGTGTTCAAGTTGGCGCGCAGCAAGGGCATGCTGACTCTTGAAAGCCACGTCGAACAGCCCGAGGAAAGTTCGCTCTTCAAAAAATTTCCCGGCGTTGCCAAGAACCATCATGCGATGACGTTTTTGTGCGACTACCTGCGGCTCCTGACGCTCGGCACCGACAACGCGATGGAGATCGAATCGCTGATGGACGAGGAAATCGAAACCCATCATGCCGAATCGAAGCAAATTTCCGACGCTTGGCAGACCACGGCCGACGCATTGCCGGCACTCGGCATCGTTGCCGCGGTGCTGGGCGTCATTCACACCATGGGCTTGATTTCCGAGCCGCCCGCCATCCTCGGCCACGCGATTGGCGGCGCCTTGGTCGGAACCTTTCTTGGCGTGCTGCTGTCCTACGGATTCGTTGGACCGATCTCCCGCTCGCTCTCCAACACCTACGACGCCGAAATCAAATACTACCAGTGCATCAAGGCTGGAATTCTGGCCTATGTTCAAGGCTACGCACCACAAGTCGCGGTCGAATTCGCGCGCAAGGCCTTGACCTCGAATGTACGGCCGAGCTTCTACGAGGTCGAAGAAGCGGTTAACGCGCTGCCCGCGCCGCAGGCCTAGCCGATGGCTGACGCCGCCGGCGACAACGCGCCCATCATCATCGTCAAAAAAGTCAAGAAGGGCGGCCACGGCGGCCATCACGGCGGCGCGTGGAAAGTGGCCTATGCCGATTTCGTGACCGCGATGATGGCCTTCTTTCTGTTGATGTGGCTGATCAACGCCACCACGGAAGAACAGAAAAAAGGCATCGCCGAATATTTTTCGCCGGTTCCGGGTGCTGTCGGCGAAACCACGGGCGGCCAGGGATTCTTCAAGGGCGAAAGCGTCACCTCCGACGGTCCGATGACGAACGCCAACGCGCCGGTCACGGTGACCATTCCCATTCCGACCACCAGTTTCAAGGAAGACAAGACGGAAGGCGATCAGGATAAGAAAGCCGAGCCCGACAATAAAGGCCAAGCCGACAACTCCAGCCAAAGCAGCACCAACAAGGACGATCAGAGCGCCAATACCGATCCCGAGCAGGCGGCCAAGGTCCTCGCCGATCTCGAAGACAAGCAGTTCAAAGACGCGGCCAATCTTTTGCGCCAGGCGATCCAGAAGATTCCCGATCTCAAGGACTTGGCCGAGAACTTGATCATCGACAACACGCCCGAGGGATTGCGAATTCAGATCGTCGATCAAGAGAAACTGGCGATGTTCCCGCGCGGCAGCACGCTGATGACGGACAAGGCCAAATTGCTGATGCAGCAAGTCGCCATGGTCATCGAGAAGATGCCGGAAAAGATCGCGATCTCCGGCCACACCGATTCAACGCAATACGCGACCGGCGGTAAAACCTACGACAACTGGGATCTATCGACCGATCGCGCGAATGCCAGCCGCCGTGCGCTGATCGAATCCGGGCTGGCGCCCGAGCGCATCGTCAATCTGGCCGGCAAGGCCGATATGCAGCCCTTGGACAAGGACGATCCGTCGTCGCCGCGCAATCGCCGCATCAGCATCACGTTGCTGCGCGACAACAAGTTGCCCGGTAAGGAAGCCGCCGGCTCCAACAGCGAAGCGCCCGATTCGAGCGCGCCGCCGGCGACCGCCCCAGAGGCCCCGCCCCCCAGGCCCAAAGGCTGAATTTCACTTTCCGCGATTGCATCCGCAGCCCGCTGGCCTTAAGTCTTCAGGAGAGGCCCATTGCTGCGGCAGGTTCATGACAAGCGCCGGCGCCAGCATACCCACGGGTGAAGCACCCGACCCGATCGCCTATTACGAGCTTTATCGCGGCGTCGCGTGGAAGCGCGCCGTCG
>JBGOXX010000173.1:0-4343 GCA_041479345.1 Alphaproteobacteria bacterium | reverse complement strand
GCCGTCCGAAGGGCTGGAACGAAAACTGTCCGTCTTCGCTCTCGACCGTAAGACCGCCCTTGGTCGTGACCTTCGGGCCCTTCGGCTTCGCCAATTCTTCGGCCTGCGCATTGGTGATTTCGTTCAGCTGCCTGACCGTGCGCTCCAAATTGTCGATACGCTGCTCGTCGGCCGGCTGTCCGGCCGCGGGCTGGATCTGAGCCGCGGATGTCGCCGCGGCCGCTTGACCGCTCTGCATATTCTGGATCTTGGCGTCGCGCTGTTTGACCTGATTTTCCAGCTCTTGGATCTTGCTGTCGCGCGTCTTGACGCCGGTCTCCAGGGTGTCGATGCGGTTTTCCAGGTGACCTAACCGCTCCAAGACCTTGTTGTCCTCTGCCGAAGCAGGTGCCGTGACCAAGGTTATCCCTGCTGCTGCGCAGACGCCGTAAATGGCAAGCCGAAACGCGGCCTTCCCTGCCGGGCCGTGTGGCCTGGACGTTCTTATTGACATGGTAGTCCCCCATTTTGACGGTGACGGCGCGTGCAAAACGCCGCTAGTCCCGCGAAAATAGGGAGAGTCCGCGACAGTGATTCGACAAATACGTGAAAGTTTTGTTACAGCCCCGGATTCTCGCGGGGGCACCGCTGGCGCGGCCTATACGGCCGGGTTTTGCGCAGCCGGCAGGACAACGGTGAAGGTGCTGCCCTTATTGAGTTCGCTTTCGATGCGAAACTCGCCCCGGTGACGGCTGACGATGTGCTTCACAATGGCAAGGCCCAAGCCGGTGCCGCCGAGTTCACGGGATCGCGCCGGGTCGACCCGGTAAAAGCGCTCGGTCAACCGCGACAGATGCTCGCGCGGGATGCCCTGGCCCTCATCGGTGACAGCAATTGCGATCCGCCGCGGTGAATTCTCGGCGCCGTTACTTGCCGGGAGCGGACGCATCGACAATGTGATCATGGAATGGGGCCGGCCATAACGTACGGCATTTTCTAAAAGATTTTCAAAGACTTGCGAGAGTTCTATGGCGTCGCCCAGCACCGCATCGGGCTCGGGCGGAACGATCAGTTCGATTTTTTGGCCTTTTGACCCCGCCCGAATTTCGAAGACATCGGCAACCGTGCGCAGGATATCGGCAATCTCGACCCGCTCCGTCGGTGCCCGGTGCTCATGCATTTCGATTCGTGAGAGCGACAACAGGTCTTCGACCAGGCTGTTCATGCGCATGGCCTGCTGATTCATGATCGATAGGAACCGCTCCCTGGCTTCGGGGTCGTCCCGCGCCGGGCCGCGCAGGGTTTCGATGTAACCCAGAAGCGTGGTCAGCGGCGTCTTCAATTCGTGACTGACATTGGCCACGAAATCGGCGCGCATCTGCTCGGTGCGCTTGATCTCGGTCAGGTCGTGAAGACGCAAGATCGCGACCGTTCCATCGGCGGTCGGCGCCGGCAGGGCGTTGATGCCGGCGAGCATCGAACGCTCGATCGGCACCGGAAGGGTGAATTCCACCGTGGCTTCGTCGCGTCCGAATAGAACTTGATCGGCGGCGGCCAGAACGTCGGGATTTCGCAAGGCGGCGGACAAGTCGCGGCCGGCAATCGACGGCCCGAATAGCTCCCGAGCCGCCAGATTCGCCCGCACGATCTGGCGGCCGCGATCAAGCATGAAAAGCGGATCGGGAACGCGATCGAGAATGGTGGTGCTGGCGGCAGCCGCCCCTTCGAGCTGTTCGCGGCCGCGCGCCCAGGTTCGGTGCAGCCGTCCGATCATCCCGGAGATTTCCAAGGGCAGGGAATGAAACACGAAATGCGGGGTTGCGGCGTCGTCCCGCCGGCCCAATTCGTCGACATAGGCGCGTAGCGCCAGGACGTCGCCAAGATAGGGGCGCAAGATCAGAGCCAAGACCGCCGCGATGACGACCGCTGCGATCGCGGCAATTTCTCCGGACACCACGCCGGCGGCGGCCAAAACGCCGAATACCAGGGCGATCGGCGCCCACAGTACGGCGGTCATCGAAAAGAGCAGGTGCAATGGCACCGGCGGGCGGGACATGGAAAACCCTCGCGGACTGTTCCCCAGCATGAAGACCCGGGCGCAAGCGTCAAGACCTTTGCGGCACTCCGGGGAATAGATAAATGACGTGCGCGAACATAGCGGGTGGATCGGCCGCTATGTTAAATTTCTAAACTCAGTGGCTCATCCTCCAGGCGGAAAATCCTGCACGACGCAGGGGGTGTTGCAGGGAATGCTCATGACGCTTCTTGAACCGGTGATGCCCATCGTTGAAGGGGATTCTGCCACCCCGATGATGGCGCAGTATTTCGACATCAAGCGGGCCCATCCCGATTGCCTGTTGTTCTACCGGATGGGCGATTTCTACGAGATGTTCTTCGACGATGCGGTTGCGGCCGCGCGGGCGCTCGATATCGCGCTGACCAAGCGCGGACGCCATGAGGGCCGCGATATCCCGATGTGTGGCGTGCCGGTTGCCACGGCGGAATCTTATCTCGCACGGCTGATCAAACTGGGATTCCGGGTCGCGGTCGCCGAGCAGATGGAAGATCCCGCCGAGGCCAAACGCCGCGGCCCGAAGTCCTTGGTCCGCCGCGATGTGGTTCGGGTGGTAACCCCCGGGACGCTCACCGAAGACTCGCTGCTGGAGCCGCGGCGCAACAATTACCTGGCCGCACTAACCGAGGCCGAAGGACAGTTGGGCCTGGCATGGCTCGATATTTCGACCGGTGAATTCCGTACCCAGCCGGTTGGTGCGGACGGGCTCAATTTGGCTTTGGCGCGGCTTGAGCCCGGCGAGCTTCTGCTCCCCGAACGCCTGTTCGCCCGCCCGGATTTGCGCGGCGCCGTCAAAGACTTCGCCGGGTTGCCATTGCCGGACAGCCGGTTTGATAGCGAGAACGGCAGAAAGCGCTTGGCCGCTTACTACAAGGTGCAGGCGCTCGACGGATTCGGCGATTTCACGAGGGCAGAAGTCGCCGCCGCCGGCGCGCTCCTCGATTATTTGGCGTTAACCCAAAAAGGCCGGCTCCCCCGCCTGGCTCCGCCGATGCGGCTTGCCGCCGGTGCGGCGATGGAGATCGATCCGGCGACCGCGCGCAATCTCGAACTCTTTCGAACCTTGAGCGGCGAGCGCAAAGGAAGCCTGATCGCCACCATCGACAAAACGGTAACGGCGGCGGGTGCGCGGCTGCTGGCGTCTCGGCTGGCTTTGCCGTTGACCGACGTATCCCAAATCCGCGCGCGCCTCGACATGGTCGGATACTTTTTCGTGGAATCCGATTTGCGGGGCGTCATCCGCGAGCTGTTGGGCGAAACGCCCGATATCGAACGCGCGTTGTCCAGGCTTTCGCTTTTCCGGGGCAGTCCGCGCGATCTTGCCAATGTGCGCGATGCGCTGTCGGCAAGCCAGCAGCTTCGCGCAATTCTGGAATCGTCGCGCGCCGCATTGTCAGCGGAGCTGGTCGTCTGCGGCGAAAATTTGGGACAACACGACACGCTGATCGAAACTCTTTCCCGGGCGCTCGCTCCGGATCTTCCGGTCATTGCGCGGGAAGGCGGGTTCATCGCCGCCGGTTATTCGCCCGCCCTCGACGAGCAACGTAGCTTGCGCGACGAGAGCCGGCGTCTCGTTGCCGGATTGCAGAGCCGCTATCAGACGGCAACCGGAATTTCTTCGCTGAAGATCCGGCATAACAACGTGCTCGGATTCTATATCGAAGTGCCGCCCGGCCAAGCGGCGAAAATGCCGCAAGCCCCGTTCATTCACCGCCAAACCTTGGCATCGGCGGTGCGCTATACGACGACCGAGCTGGCCGATCTCGAATCGCGGATCGCCCGGGCCGCGGAAACCGCCCTCGGGCTCGAACTCGAACTCTTCGCCGAATTGACGGCGCAAGTGCTGGCAAATTCCGATCCGATCACGCGCGCGGCCCGCGCCCTTGCCGAACTCGACGTGGCAAGCGCCTTGGCCGATCTCGCCGTGAGCAGCCGTTATGTGCGTCCGGCGATTGACGAGAGCACGAATTTCATTATCAGCGGCGGCCGCCATCCGGTGGTGGAATCATCGCTGGCCGCCAACAACGATTCGCCCTTCGTCGCCAATGATTGCGCTCTCAGTGCAGAAGACGGAAATGTGGAGGAAGGTGTTGCGCCGCGGATTTGGCTGCTCACCGGTCCCAATATGGCGGGAAAGAGCACGTTTCTCCGGCAAAATGCGCTGATCGCCATTCTCGCCCAAATCGGTTCCTTCGTTCCCGCGCAAGAAGCGAAGATCGGAGTCGTCGATCGCCTGTTCAGCCGGGTGGGCGCCGCGGACGATTTGGCGCGCGGCCGGTCGACCTTCATG
>JBGOXX010000172.1:0-4369 GCA_041479345.1 Alphaproteobacteria bacterium | reverse complement strand
CGTCCAGCCGCGCGGCAAGGCTTCACGCGGATAGCTGGCTTCGGCGGGAAGGATATTCGGAGCCGGGAGACTGGCCCAGCAGGGGATCAAGCGCCGACGGGACGCTATCTTGCGATTCGCTCGGCTGCATCTATCGCGCCCGCGGGCAAGTTGCTGTCCTCGTGCAAAGCCAAGGCGCGCTGGAAGATGACTGCGCCACCGCCGCGATTGTTATCGCCGCGGTTCCCGCCGGGAAATCCTGTATCGGGCCGGCGGTTGTCATCGATCGTTTCGACTTGTGGCGGCGAGGAAGCCACGCCATCTGGCTCGATCCCGGCCATATCGACGTTAAAAGCGTGCGGCGCTGGCAAGGCAAGCGCCCGTGGGTCTTATGGCGCGAACCGGAGGAAGATGAAGACGACGAAGCCGATTAACCGCTAAAGCAGAATTCAGTATTTCCGCATCAGGGCAATGAGGCGCCCCTGCACCTTCACCCGATCCGGTCCGAAAATCCGGGTTTCATAGACCGGATTGGCCGGCTCCAAGGCGATCGAATCGCCCTTGCGGCGGAGGCGTTTCAGGGTGACTTCCTGATCGTCGATCAGGGCGACGACGATGGCGCCGTTTTCGGCAGTATCGCAGCGCTGAATGAGAACCGTATCGCCGTCATAGATGCCGGCGTCGACCATCGAATCGCCATCGACTTCGAGCGCATAATGCTCACCGTTGCTGAGCATCGACGCCGGAACATCGATGCATGCCGAATTGTCCCGAAGAGCTTCAATGGGCGTTCCGGCGGCGATCCGGCCATAGAGCGGCAGCTCCACCGCCTCGCTCTCGGCGGCAGGCTGGGCGCCGGGTAGGGCGCCGCGGAAATTGCCCTGAATGACATTGGGTGAGAACCGGCCGCCGCTATTGGATGCGCCACCATTTGACGGATGGGCGGCAGGGACCGCGGCCTTCTCGGGTAAGCGCAGAACCTCAAGCGCCCGGGCACGGTGCGCCAAGCGGCGGATGAAACCGCGCTCTTCAAGGCCGGTGATCAGGCGATGAATGCCGGATTTGGATTTGAGGCCCAGAGCTTCCTTCATTTCATCGAAAGACGGGGAAATTCCGCTCTCGTTCAGGCGGCGGTTGATGAAAATCAGGAGGTCATGTTGTTTGCGCGTCAGCATGTTATTCCCCGGTATTTGGTCGCCCCGCTTGCCAGGACACAGGACCACAATATCTAGAACAAAACAAAAACGAATGGCCTTGTTCTAGTTTGGTTCTGATCCTGCGTCAAGCGTTGAATCGCCTGCTAAACCGGAGGGACGGAAGGCAAGGCGAGGATCGAAACCCGCGATCCCGCCTTGGCAGGAGGGGCATGGGGCGGCCGGATGACTAGGCAATCGGCCTCGGCAAGGCAGGAGAGCATGGAGCTGTCCTGGCGGGGGAAGGGCGTGGCAACCGGGTTGCCCTCGGCGTCGAAGGAAAGGCGCGCGCGCAGGTAATCCTGGCGGTGATCGTTGGCCGCAAGGTCAATGGCGAGCAGGGCGGACTGGGTGGCGATGAAGGTTTTCGCCACTCCGAGCATGGCCGCGATCGCCGGGGCGAGATAGATCACGGCGCACACCAATGCCGAAACCGGGTTGCCCGGGAAACCCAAGACCGGCAATCGTCCGATCCGGCCGAACAACAGCGGCTTTCCGGGGCGCATGGCGACCTGCCAGAAATCGGCGGCAAAGCCGATTTGTCCGAAAGCCTTCTGAACCAGATCGTGGTCGCCGACCGAAACTCCGCCGGTCGTCACCAGCAGATCGGCGTCCCTCGCTTTTCCCGCCGCGTCGCGAAGCTGTTCGATCGAATCGCGGGCAATGCCAAGGTCGATGCAAAGACCACCCTGGGCGGCGATGAAGGCGGCGAGGCCGACGCCGTTGGAACTGATGATCTGATGGGGGCCCGGCGTCGTTCCCAGCGGCACCAATTCATCGCCGGTGGCCAAAACGGCGATCTTGGGTTTGCAGCGGACGGGAAGCGCGGCCAGATTCATCGCCGCCGCCAGGCCGATGTCCCGCGGTGTCAGTCTTCGGCCCTGTTTGAGCCCAATCTCGCCTTGCCTGAAGTCGAGACCGGCGGGACGGATGTAGCGGCCCGGCGGCGTTGCAGCGATGACGGTGACGTCTCCGCCTTCGGCCTTGGTGTTCTCCTGGATGACGATGGTGTCGGCGCCGGCCGGTACCGGCCCGCCGGTGAAGATCCGGACTGCTTCGCCGCTGCCGAGTTCCTTGCCGTAACTACCCCCGGCAGGAGCTTCACCGACGCAGCGCAAGCGTGCTGGCAGGGATACGATATCGGCCGCTCGAACCGCGTAGCCGTCCATGGCGGAAACCGCAACCGGCGGCTGGCTGAGCTTTGCCGCGACATCCTCGGCAAGCACCCGTCCCAATGTTTCGGCGAGCGGAACCGTCTCAACCCCTAACGGAGCAAAGGCGGCGGTGATGCGCCCCAGAGCCGCTTCGACGGAAATCATCAAACCGCCTCGAAGGTCCCTGATTTGCCTCCGGATTTATGGATCAGGCGGATGTCGGTAAGGGTGATGCTACGGTCGGCCGATTTACACATGTCATAGATGGTCAGAGCGGCGACGCTGACGGCGGTCAACGCTTCCATCTCGACGCCGGTTTGGCCCTCCACCTTGCACGTCGCCGTAATGTCGACGGCATGGCGGGCCGGGTCGCAAGTAAGCTCCACCTGGATCACGGAGAGCGGCAACGGATGACAGAGCGGAATCAGAGTGGCGGTCTGCTTGGCCGCCATGATCCCGGCGAGCTTGGCGACCGCGAGCACGTCGCCCTTTTTGGCGGTTCCATCCATCACCATGCGCAGCGTCGCCGGTGCCATCAGCACGGATCCCTTGGCGGTGGCGCTGCGCAAGGTCACGGTTTTCCCGGAAACGTCGACCATCGCCGCCTCGCCCTTGGCATCGATGTGAGAGAGCTTCGGCATCTCACGCCCCCACTTGTTCCAGGGATTCCCCGATCAGGGCCCGGGTCGCCGCCGTCACGTCCTTTTGGCGCATCAGGGATTCGCCGACGAGAAACGCATCGGCGCCGGCTTCAGACAGCCGCTCAAGATCGGCAAGGGTTTTGATACCGCTCTCGCTGACGAGGATTCGATCCTCCGGGATCTGGCGGGCAAGTTCTTCTGTCGTCGCAATGTCGGTCTTCAAGGTCTTGAGATTACGATTGTTTATGCCGATAAGACGCGACCGGAGGCGAAGGGCGCGGGACAGTTCCTCGGCGTCGTGAACCTCGACCAAGACATCCATCCCAAAATCCATCGCCAGGGATTCGAGCTCGTACGCTTCGCCGTCGCTTAAGGCGGCCATGATCAACAAAACGCAATCAGCTTCGAGGGCGCGGGATTCGATGATCTGATAAGGCTCAAGCATGAAGTCCTTGCGGAGGCAGGGCAGGCCGCAGGCGGATCGCGCCGCGATAAGGTCTTCGTCCCGGCCCTGGAAATAGGGGCCATCGGTCAGGACGGATAAACAGGCGGCAGCCCCGTCCTCATACTGCCGGGCCAAGAGCCCGGGATCGAAATCGCTGCGGATCTGACCGCCGCTGGGCGAGGCCCGTTTCATTTCGCAAATCACCGCATAGCGCCCGGCTTCGGCGACGCTCATCAGCCTTTGGGCAAAAGGCCGCGGGGGCGGCAATTTCTCGGCCTCGCGCGTCAGGGCTTCAAGCGATTTTACGGCTTTTTGCGTAGCGACATGCTTGCGCTTATCGGCGCAGATCCGGTCCAGCGTGTTGCTCATGCCGTCTGCTCGCTCGCCGCCTTGGGACGATGGCCGACGGCGATCAATCGATCGAGTGTGGCAAGGGCGGCGCCGGAATCGATGGCGTCCTGCGCCAGCGCGACCCCGGCCCGCAAATCCTCGGCTACTCCAGCGACAATGAGAGCTGCCGCGGAATTCAGAAGCACGATATCGCGGTAAGGGCCCGGCTGACCGTGCAGAAGGGCCCGGAGCGCCCGGGCATTCGCAATCGCATCGCCGCCCTGGATGTCTTCGATGCAGGCGCGCGGCAAGCCGGCATCCTCCGGAGTCACGGTGAAGGTTCGAATTTGTCCATCCTTGAGTTCGGCCACTTCCGAGGGACCGGAAATCGTCAGCTCATCGAGCCCGTCGCCGCCATGCACGACCCAGGCGACTTTTGCGCCCAACCGCAACAGGACTTCCGCCAACGGCTTCACCCATTCCGATGCGAACACACCCACCAATTGACGGCGGGTGCCGGCGGGGTTCGAAAGGGGCCCCAGCAAATTGAAAATGGTCCGGATGCCAAGTTCGCGGCGGACATTCATCACATGCCGCATCGCGCTGTGGTGCCGCGGCGCCATCAGG
>JBGOXX010000171.1:0-4388 GCA_041479345.1 Alphaproteobacteria bacterium | reverse complement strand
GCCGCGGCCGAAATGCCGCTCGTCGCGAGCTTGATCGTCGGCGTCGGGAAGGTGGTGATGTCGCCGCCGGTCGTAACACCCGCGGCGCTGACCGATCCATTGGTTCCAAGCGAACCGTCGACGTTGCTGTCGTCGATGATGACGCCGTTGGCGGGATTGTTCGCCTTGATGACCAGATTGCCGCTGTTGAGGCTGGCGGTGACGCCCGGCACGCCGGGAAATCCGGCGATCACTCCGCCGTTGATCGCGTCGACCACATTCTGCACGGTAAGCGTGCCGCCCACCGCGGCGGTCAATTTGGAAAGATCGATATTCCGGAAATCGGGATTGCTCGTGCCGTCGTCGACGTATTTGCCGCTGGAATCGGTCACCGCGATCCGGATATTGCCGGAAGCCGCCAGCGTATCGCCGCCGACGAAATTGTGACTGCCCGTCAACCCATTGGGTGGCGGAAAGGCGCTGCCATCATTGTGCAGCGCGTTCATCTGGTCGGTAATCACGCCGGTCAAGCGGTCCAATTGCGAGGAGAGATTCGGCGCGATATTGTCGCGAACGTTGATGAGACCGCCGATATTGCCGCCGGTGATCTCGCTGGTGATATCGACGCCGCCCAGC
Organism: Alphaproteobacteria bacterium; assembly: GCA_041479345.1. Lineage (GTDB taxonomy): Bacteria > Pseudomonadota > Alphaproteobacteria > DATDPM01 > DATDPM01 > DATDPM01. The sequence continues at coordinate 3,773 of JBGOXX010000171.1, read as the reverse complement.
GTAATTCCGCTCACCCCCCCATTGGCCAGGGAGATTGAGGCATTCATGCTGGAAGCGGCGGCGTGCGAAAGGAATTGCGGTTGGGCATCGAGGAGGGTTCGGCCGTTCTTGGTGAAGATCGAAACCTCGCCGTTGGCACGCTCGAAATAATTGATGTCCATCTGCTGCGAGATCTTGTTGATCGCGGTATCGCGCTGATCTTCCAGGTCGCCGGTGGGAAGTCCCATAGCCTTGTTGCGGCTGATCGCCTTATTGAGGCCGTCGATATTCGTCAGCTGGGCGTTGATCGTATCGATCGAAGTCGAAATCTGGCTGTCGGCCTGCTGGCGCATGCCCTGAAGCTGCTGGCCGATGCTGCCCAGTTGCTGCGTCAGGTTCTGCGCGGTGTTGACGAGATTGCTGCGCTCCGACACGCCTTCGGGATTGATCGCGATCGCCTGCAATACATTCTCGAAACCCGAAAGCTGGCCGACGAAGGACGTGTCGGCTCCATTGGTTCCGATGGAGCCGAACATTTGTTGCATCTGCTGATAGTAAGTATTGAGGGTATCGGAACTGCCGGCGTTGGAGCTTTGATTGCGAAGCTGCTGCTGCAAGGCAATGTCGACGCTGCGCACGACATTGGTCGTGAGAACGCCGGCCCCCATGCCGTTCAGGATGTTGGTCTCGACGGTCGTCGTCTTGCGCGTATACCCGGGGGTATTCGCGTTCGATACGTTCGCGGAGGTGACCTGCAGGGCGAGCTGCGCGGCGTTGAGGCCGCTGACCGCCGACTGCATTGCGATCGTGAGAGACATGGGTTCTCCGTTGCCTTTTAAATTCCGGGGTCTAGAGCGTCCGGTTCAAGGTCATGCTGACCGGTGAGCGCGCCGCCTTCATCGCTTCGTGGGCGCCGGAGCGGGAATAGGAGTCGGGGCCTCTTTGGCTTTCCATCACCGCATCCGCGATCGCCTTCAACACCCGCGCATTGACTTCCCGGGCGGCCCGCAACGCCACCTCGTTCTGAACGAGCAGGCGCTGGAATTCGCGGGCCTTGATGACCAATTCGTCGCGCAAGGCCGGCGCCACTTCGCGCAAAATGCCGGGTTGCTTGCGCAGCTCGCGGATCAGAGTCTCGTAAGCGCGGGCCAGCGCGCTCTTTTCGCTTTGCAGGGCCTCGACGCCCTTGATGTCGTGGCCGCGTAGCCGCTCGACCTCGGTGTTCATCAAGGTGATAAGGCGGCTGGTGATCGAAATGAGATCGTTGACTAATCGCGAATTTTCCATGGTCAGTGTACCTCCTGGGCTTTGAGCAGATCGCGCTGAACGGCAGCGGCGATACCCACACCGCCGTTGCGCGCCAAAATCTTTCCGAATTCGTCGTACATCATCGAGCGGAACATCTCCTCGCCCTGACCGCCGCCGAACATCCCGTCGCTTTCAATCCCGGTGAACATGTGTTCGACCATTTGGGAGAGGAATTGCGCCTCGAAATTCTGGGCCGCCTGTTTGGCTTGGGCGACGGTTTGCGCGTGCAAGGGTGACTTCACCCCTTGCATCGCCTGGAGCGTCACCTGCGGGTTCATCGGCGGATTCATCAAGGCGGTGCTCGTGGCCATCGCTACATCACCTGAATATCGGCTTGGAGCGCGCCGGCGGCCTTGACCGCCTGCAGGATCGTGATCATGTCGCGCGGGCCTATGCCGAGGGCGTTGAGCCCGTTGACCAGCTCTTGCAGGCTGACGCCGTCCTTGACGACCGCGAGCTTCTTACCTTGACCCTCATCCACTTCGATCTGGGTGCGCGGCACCGTCGTGGTCGTACCGGTATTCGAGAACGGCGAAGGCTGCGAAACTTGCGGCGTTTCGGTGACCCGGATGGTCAGATTGCCTTGGGCGATCGCAACCGTGCTGATCCGGACATTGTCGCCCATGACAATCACGCCCGAACGCTCGTCGATGATGACGCGGGCGACCTGGTCGGGCGCGACTTCCAATTGCTCGATTTCGCTCAGCACGCCGGCGACATCGCCGGCGCGATCCGCCGGGATCTGCACCGCGACGGTGGTGGGATCGAGCGAGCGGGCGAGCGGCGACTTAAAATATCCGTTGATCGCCTCGGCAATCCGGGTCGAGGTCGTAAAGTCCGAATTGCGGAGCGCGATGTTGATGTTGTTCAAGCCGGCGAGTTGGAAGGGGATCTCGCGCTCGATGACCGCGCCGTTGGCGATCCGGGCGCTGGTCGGAATGCCCTTGGTGATGCTGCTGGCCTCGCCCGAGGCGGAGAACCCGGCGATCGCAACGGGGCCTTGGGCCACTGCATAGACTTCACCGTCGGCGCCGAGAAGCGGTGTCACCAGCAAAGTGCCGCCGGCCAAGCTCGTCGCATCGCCCAGCGCGCTCACGGTGACGTCAATATAAGTGCCTTGGCGGCCAAAGGGCGGGAGCGTCGCGGTGACCATCACCGCCGCCACGTCCTTGGTTTGCAGGGTGTCGTCGCGGGAATTGATCCCGAGCCGCTCCAGCATGCCGATCAGGCTCTGACGGGTAAAACCGGAATTGGTGAGCTTGTCGCCGGTGCCATTGAGGCCGACGGCGAGGCCGTAACCCACCAGCGGGTTGTCCCGCACGCCCTCGAAATCGGCGATGTCCTTGATCCGCGAACCGGCCGAGGCGCTCTCAACCAGGAGGGTCGGGGCCAACAGGATCAGGCACAGGCCGAAGCCCATGCCGGCAAGGTGGTTTCTGAATATTCGGGTAATCAGGTTCACGTCATCCTCTCGCGTCCGAGGGGTCGCGGCTTTTATCGCGCCGCAGGGATATCTGGGGTTCTCTAAGCGAAAGCCGTGCCAGAGCGGTGCTTTGTCAAAACCCGCGGAAAAGCTTGGGTTTTTCCGGGGGTCCCGCGGTCTTGCGGTAGTCGAAGGCGACTTTGCGGCAGGGCTTTCCCGCCGGGCGGCAAATCTTGCCGTCCTTAACGGCTTCTTAAGTGCCGCAGCGATAGCTAGGCATTGATCTGCCGCGATTGGCGAAACCGGCGGCCAACTGGCGGCTCGAACCCCAGGTGAAGGATGAAAATCGACCCGACCGGCCCCCTCGGTACACGGCCGACCAAGCCGCGGGAGCGGAGCGCTTCCGCCCCGAGCGGGGAATTTGTCAAACACATCGCCGGCGAGGCGCCGGCATCGGGTTCGGTCGGCGGAAATAGTCCGATTTCCGCGGTCGATGCCTTATTGGCTCTTCAAGAGGTTCCCGATTCGACCTCCGAACAGGCAAATGCGCGGGCCCGCGCCCGGGGCCAACTTCTGCTCGACCATCTGGATGAAATCCGGCACGGCCTTCTGACCGGGTCGATTCCGCGCCGCACCCTGGATGACTTGGCGCGTACCGCACGCGCACAAAAGGAACAGGCGTCCGATCCTAAACTCGTCGAAGTCCTCGGCGACATCGAGCTTCGCGCCGAAGTCGAGCTGGCCAAGCTCGATTATTGAATTCTTGTGAAAAGCAAGCGCGAACCGCTCGCGCTTTGCATGACGAAACTCTTGATGCCCCTTGGGGCCGTCCCTATACTCCGCGCCGATTTCGGAAGGGGCTCAACCAAGAGCGCATGAAAGATAAGCCGAATTTGCCGTCCGGCTATCGTCCAACCGACGAAGAGCCATTTATGAACGCGAAGCAGCGCGAATACTTCCGTCGCAAGCTGCTGGAATGGCGCGGCGATCTGCTGAAAGAATCCGACGCGACTCTTCAGCATCTTCAGGAAGAAAGCCCTCAGGAGCCCGACATCGCCGACCG
>JBGOXX010000170.1:0-4428 GCA_041479345.1 Alphaproteobacteria bacterium | reverse complement strand
GCGTCGAGCTGGCGCGGCGGTTCGAACCGACTCACGATGTCATCCGCGTCACCTCGAAGCTTCCCTCGGTCTCGCTGCCGGATTGGTTGAAGCAGCGGGTCGAACTCGATCAATTGCTCAGCATTTGGGAAGGGCGCGGCGCCCCCAATCCCTGGCTCGTCCTCCACGCCCAGCCCGACTGAATTGAAAACAGCGATGAATCAGGCCCGGCAATCGGCTGGATCAAGCCGGACTCTTGTGCCGGAGTCCGGCTTCGGCATAGTATTGTTTATGTTTTGTACCCGTTTGGGGTGGGATGGGACTCCCGCTCTGTTGTGCGTTTCGCTCTTGGCTAGGCGCCCCTGATGGCCCGATCCGTCGTCACCCGTAAGTCGGCACCGGTTGTTTTCGGGCGCCGCTTCCGTGAGATTCTGGGCGTGGCGCTTATGGCGCTGTCGACCGCAATCTTTCTGGCGCTCACCAGCTTCGATTCTGCGGATCCGTCTTTCGATCATGCGACCGCTGGAGCGGTCACCAATCTTTTAGGCCGTCCCGGCGCCTACAGTGCCGAGCTTCTGTTGCAATCCTTCGGATTGGCTGCGGGCATTCTGGTGGTCGTGGCCGGGATTTGGGGCTGGCGGCTCGCCGCCCATCGCCCATTCTCCTATCCTTGGCTTCGCGTCGCCGCGTTGCCGCTCTTGCTGCTGACGCTGGCCCTGGCGCTATCGACTCTGCCCATTCCCGGTTTCTGGCCGTTCCGGTCGGGTGTTGGCGGAGTCGTCGGTTTCGTGAGCCTGGGGAGTGCCGCGAAAGCCATCCAGAAATTCGGTTTGGGCTTCAATGCGGAGGCGATCGCACTTGGCGCCGCGGTTCTTTCTCTGGTGTTTTTCTTGGCCGCGAGCGGCGTGACCTGGGCCGAATGGCGCGACCTCGGCCGCGGGGCATGGCGAGTCGTCCGCGGATTGCGTCGCGGATTGCTGCGGGCTGGCGACGCCATGGAGAACTTCGGCGGACGGCGCCGCGCACGGGAAGACCGCCCGGATCCCAAGCTCGGCAACGCACCGCGCGAGCGCGCGCCGGATTTCGTCGCAACGCCGCGCAGCAAGAAAAAATCTCATACCCGTCAGGGAACTCTCGATCTCGTTTCCAACGATCGTTATCAGATGCCGCCGCTTGATCTGCTTCAAGAGCCGGCGCAGAGCACGCGCAATGCCGCGGTCGATGAGGACGCCTTGACCGCCAATGCAAGGCTTTTGGAATCGGTGCTGGACGATTTTGGCGTGCGCGGCGAAATCGTCAAGGTTCGCCCCGGCCCGGTGGTGACCCTCTATGAATTGGAGCCGGCACCCGGAACCAAAACCAGCCGGGTGATTTCCTTGGCCGATGACATCGCCCGTTCGATGAGCGCGGTTTCCGCGCGCGTTGCGGTCGTGCCGGGGCGCAACGTTATCGGCATCGAGCTGCCCAATGCGGTCCGTGAAACCGTTTATTTGCGCGAGCTTCTTTCGGCCCAGGGCTACGAGCGCACCGCTGCCGAATTGGCGCTGGTGCTGGGCAAGGATATCGGCGGCACGCCGATCATCGTCGATTTGGCGCGCATGCCCCATTTGCTGGTGGCGGGAACGACCGGCTCCGGCAAGTCGGTGGCGATCAATGCCATGATCTTGTCGCTGCTGTTCCGCCTGCCGCCGGACAAATGCAAATTGATCATGATCGATCCCAAGATGCTCGAGCTTTCGGTCTATGACGACATCCCGCATTTGATCTCACCGGTCGTCACCGAACCGGGCAAGGCGATCGTCGCCCTGAAATGGACGGTGCGCGAGATGGAAGGACGCTATCGCGCCATGTCCCAATTGGGAGTCCGGAATATCGCCGGCTACAACGCGCGCATCGCGGAAGCCAAAGCGAAGGGCGAAGTATTGACCCGCAAAGTGCAGACCGGATTCGAGCCGGATAGCGGCAAGCCGATTTACGAGGAACAGGCCCTCGATCTGACGCCGCTTCCGCTGATCGTCGTCGTCGTCGATGAAATGGCGGATTTGATGCTGGTCGCCGGCAAGGAAATCGAAGCTTCGGTCCAGCGGCTTTCGCAAATGGCGCGCGCCGCCGGCATCCATCTCATCATGGCGACGCAACGGCCTTCGGTTGACGTCATCACCGGCACGATCAAGGCGAATTTTCCAACCCGCATCAGCTTCCAAGTAACGTCGCGCATCGACAGCCGGACGATTCTCGGCGACCAGGGCGCGGAACAGCTCTTAGGCCAAGGCGACATGCTTTATATGGCGGCGGGCGGACGCATTACCCGGGTCCACGGGCCGCTGGTCCGCGACGACGAAGTCGAAGCGGTCGTCGCATTCCTGAAGCGGCAAGGCGAGCCGGTCTATATCGAAGCGATCACCGAAGACGACGGAATGGCGATCGGCGAATCGGCAAGCTCCGGGGAAGGCGGCGACGATCTTTACCAGCAAGCGGTCGCCCTGGTGTCCCGTGAGGGCAAGGCCTCGACGAGCTTCATTCAGCGGCATTTCCAGATCGGCTATAACCGCGCCGCCCGCATCATCGAGCGGATGGAACAGGATGGCGTGGTCAGCCGGGCCGATCGGGTCGGCCGGCGTGAAGTATTAACGCGCGGTGATTTCGTTCCCTAAACGCCGCCTTAGGATGCTGGACTCCGGCACCTCCCCTCCTTACATGTATGCCTGTTTCACCTCACCGAGGACCCGATGGCGTCAAATCTGAAAGCATTGCTGGCGGCGGCGATTTTGACGCTCGTCATTCCCTTGGCCCAAGCCGCGACACCAACGTCGCCGACGAAGGTTCCTGTGACGCCAGCCAAAGCGGCTGCCACAGGCCCAGCCGGTTCAGCCGATATTAAGGGCACGGATACCGAGGCAGCGGATCTGTCGCGGATCGAGCGCTATTTGAACAATCTGCGCACCATGAGTGCGCGGTTCATGCAATCGACGACCGATGGCGGTGAGGCGCAAGGGGCATTTTATGTCGCACGTCCCGGCAAGCTTCGCGTCGAATACGATCCGCCCAATAAAATCCTCATCGTCTCCGACGGCAGCCAGGTCCATTACTACGATTCCGAACTCGGCCAAGTGAGCACGATCAGTCTTTCCGACACGCCGGCGGCCGTTCTCGTCCGCGACAATTACAAATTCGGCACCGATGTGCGCGTCAGCAATTATCAGAAAGGTCCAGGCGCCATCCGCGTCACCCTCGAAGACATAAAGAATGCCGATGCGGGAGCTTTAACGCTCACTTTTCAGGATAATCCGCTCATCTTAAAGCAATGGAAAGTGCTCGACGCCAAGGGCGTTGAAACAACGGTGGCGCTTTCGGATACCAAGCGCGATGTGGTGCTGGCGCCAACGCTCTTCGAATTCACCGATCCCACCAAGGGGCAAGCGCCTTTCGGCAACAACTGAGTTCTGGACTCCCTCCACATCGAAGGAGGTGCGGTCTTCAGCCGCGAAAGGGGTGCATCAAGAGCGCTCCGAGATCTTCCTCGGCCTGTCCTTCGACGCCGATCGGCATTCCAGCCATACGCACCGCCGCGCTTTTCGATCGAAACATCGGATCCCAAAAGCTGAACACCGTTCCGTAATTGGAATCGGTGTCGATTTTTCGCGCGTGGTGATGCACCCAATGGATCGACGGGGTGATGATAACGCGGGAAAGATTGCGCTCGAATTCCGGCGGCAGTTTCAGATTCGAATGATGGAATAGGGCCGCAATGAGAATCAGTGCCTCATAAAACAGGACCGAGGGGAGGGGAAATCCGATCACCAGAATGACGAGGGCGCGGGCAAACGCTGAAATCAAGACCTCGCCGAAATGGAAGCGAACCGCCGTCGTGGTATCGAGGGTTTGGTCCAGATGATGAACCGAATGAAAGCGCCACAAGAACGGAATTTCATGATTGGCGCGATGCCACCAATAGAGAAAGAAATCGAGAGCCAGAATATCGAGGGCAAGACCCGCCCAGCCTTTCCACCAAAACGGCCGCCACAAGCCGTGACCGGACGCCCAGGCCGTCACCGGCAGAACGATTACGAGCGAGACACCGATATTGATGGCCCAGAACGCCAAATTGCGTCCGAGCCTCGCCCCTCGGGAGCCGATCGCATGGCTTTTCTCATCCGCCGGATAGAACCGTTCCCCGGCGAACAGGGCGGCAAACCAGATCCCGACGAACAGACTCTTGCCCGCAAACAAACTGTGCCCTAGCCATTCCATCCCTTAACCTATTGTACGGCTTGAGTTCTTCGCCAAGAACCCAGCGGACCGGCACCCAAATAAGTTCTAAGGGTTGCGTCTGGTGCATGATAGCTTTGCATTGAGCGCATTTCAGATTCTGCGGTTCCGCACTACCTTTACAGACAAGAAGCGGTCGAGTCCGCAAAGGTCTCGAATCGTTCGGTGCGGTTTCCCCTG
>JBGOXX010000169.1:0-4570 GCA_041479345.1 Alphaproteobacteria bacterium | reverse complement strand
TGCACCTCATCGGACCGCTGCAATCGAACAAGACGGCCGACGCGGTGGCGCTTTTCGACGTCATTCACACGCTTGACCGTCCCAAGCTTGTCGATGTGCTGATACGGGAGACGATGCGGCAAAATCGAAGTCCCGATTGCCTCATTCAAGTGAACACCGGGGAAGAACCGCAAAAAGCGGGTATCGCTCCGGAGGACGCCGACGCGTTCGTCGCTGTTTGCCGCGACGATTTTAAGCTCCCGATCATCGGCCTTATGTGCATTCCGCCGGTCGACGAAGAGCCGTCGCTTCATTTTGCCCTGCTTGCAAAAATTGCAAAACGCAACGATTTGGCCGAGCTCAGCATGGGTATGAGTCATGATTTCGAAATCGCCGCCGCCTTCGGCGCGACGATGGTAAGGGTCGGCACCGCCATCTTTGGGGAGCGCGCACCTTAATCTTCCACGCAGAGTCTGTCGCCGGAGTGCATGGCCTTTAGTGCTTCGAGCAGATCCGGATATCGGAGCGCGACGCAGCCTTCGGTCGGCGCCAAGTCCGGCTTTGCCACATGGAGAAAAATCGCGCTGCCACGACCCGGAACGACGGGATTGTCGTTGTGGCCCAGGACGACGACAACATCATAAAGCCCGTCTTCCCGCCACAAAGTTTCACAGTGACCGGCATAGGGCAGCCGCACCTGCCGGTTATAGAAAGCGTCGTTGGGATCGTCGCACCAGCCGTCCGCCCGGTGGATGACGAGAAGCGGCAACGCGGTCTTGGGCGCTGCGATCTTGTCGGCGCGATAGAACACCCGGCGCAGCGGAAAGCATCCAACCGGCGTTGCGCCATCGCCTTCTTTCTTGTCGAGGCGGACTCCGCCTCTGCCGAGCGCGCAAGAATAGGTCGTGTCGCCAATGCGCAGGACGCCTTGGGTACCGGTCTTGGTATCTGCGGTTGTTACGAGAACATCCACGCCCTGGTTATACCGGCAAGGCTGGGAATTGGAAATCGACGGAGGACGCCGGGCTAATCATTCCTGGCTGGGCCGGCGACTACTGAATGACGTCGAGATGGGGCGGCTGAGTGTTGATCGGCATCGGATTGGCGAGATATTTGTCGATGCCGTATTTCATCCGCTGGGCAAACATCCCGTTCGGATGGGAAGCGAGTTCCCCCGCCGGCTTCAATCCGCCGGCATGAAGGATCGGACCGGGTGCCACCGGCGTGGTGCCGACGGCTTTGGCGGCCGAATCGACAACGGTATTTGATTCGACCGATTGGGGGGTGATGTTATCCGCTGGGGCCGCCGGAGTTGCCAGAGCTGCTGGCGAAGATACGATGGCCGGCGCGGGATTAGCCGAAATCTGATTGCCCAGCGGCTGATTGCCCAGCTGCTGATTGACTGGCGGCTGGAATGTGTCAGATGCCTTTGGGGCCAAGCCGACCGATTGGAGCAACAGTTTTTCCTGCTCTGGGCTGAGTTCGATTGTCTTGGACGGCGGGCCAGCGGCGGGTGCTACCGCTGCAACATTCTGGTTATCGTTGCGCTCGTTAAGAAGGGCCTGTTGCGCCGGCGTGAGCGGGCGGCTCCCCGGAGTATTTGTGCCGGAATTATTCGCGCTGGCGACGGATGCGGCTTGCAGAAGCGCCTGCTGCGTTTGCGGAGCCGTTGTGGCGGAAGCCGCTGAGGCAATGGCGGGAGACGCTGCTGCGCCGGCAAGAGCCGTAGTCGAGTTTTGATCCCTTGAATTCTTCGGCAAATCTTGAGGAGAATTTTCAGACGGCACGATATTGGCGAGATACCACGGGGTGCCGAAGGCCGATGACGCGGTGCTGGTTGCCGATGATGGCGACGACGAATCCGCTTGCTGCGACGCGTTATCGTCGGCCTTGGAGAACATGACAGGCTCGCGCGGCGCATTGTCTGGTTTATCGGGTGCACCGAACAACGCCGACATCACATTGCCGCCGATGTCCTGACCGGTCGAACCTTCCACCGCGGCATCGACCGCGGCGGAAACGAAGCCGAGTATGCCGCCATAGATGGCGCCGCCGACCAGCCGCGGCCCGACATCGATGGTGTCTCCGGTAATGGCGCGATAGATCGTGGAAATGATCGGGAGCTGCTGCAACGGGTTGATGGCGGCGATCACGTCGTCGATGCCAAAGCCGTCTTCGCCGAACAGCGCCTTTTCGAAGGACTGCGGCTTGTGGTTGGGATCGGTGTATTGATGCTGGGTCGCGCGAACGAGATCGAGGAATCCCGAGGGCGCGGATTGGCGTGCCCCAGATTGGCTCGCCGATGCGTCCGCCGTTTGAGATCCGGCGACTTGCTGGCCGCCTTGTGGCGCCGTTGGCGCGGCGGGCGGGACCGACGCGCTTGCGACCTGAAGGGCGGCTGGGTTTTGGCCGAAAACCGGGAAATCCACGCGAGATCCTTTCGCGATTCTCTGTGCAACCCCGGTGCCATAAAATATTCACGCTAATTCAATTACTTAAGTAATGGCTGAGGGGTCGAAAGCCGCCCTCGCCAGGCAATTTTTTCCTATCTTCGGACGGCAACTCCTGTGGCCGGCAATGGCGGCTTTGAGCGACGCGGCGCGGTGTTTGGTTGTCGGAACCGGGTCCGGCGGCCCAAGTTGTTCGGCGGCGGCTTTCCCAATAAGATCATTTTTAGGAATACGCTGCCTCGCGCCAGAGGCTGATCGCACCTAGTTGCGCCGATGGTTATCGAAAAGAAAATCCTTCTTGTTGATGACGATGGGGCCTTGCGGCAGTCGCTCTGTGAGCAGCTGCAGCTCCATGAAGAATTTCAGGCGGTCGAAGCGGCGAGCGGCAAGGCAGCGCTCGAGGCCGCGAAGAGCGATCGATTCGATCTCGTGCTGCTCGATGTCGGATTGCCGGATATCGACGGCCGGGAGGTGTGCCGACTGCTCCGCCGCCTTGGCGTCGTCGCACCGATCATCATGCTGACCGGCGCGGATTCGGAGGCCGACACGATTCTGGGGCTCGATGCCGGGGCGAACGACTATGTGACCAAGCCGTTCAAGGTCGGCGTGTTGCTGGCGCGGATTCGGGCGCAACTTCGCCAGCACGAGGCGAGCGAGGATGCGGTTTTCACCATCGGCCCCTACACCTTTCGCCCCGGTGCGAAGCTTTTGCTCAACAACGCCAACAACCGCAAAATCCGGCTCACCGAAAAAGAGACGGCGATCTTGCGCTATCTCTATCGTGCCGGAAACAAGCCGGTGAGCCGCGAAGTGCTTCTCGATGAAGTTTGGGGATATAACGCCGGAATCACGACCCATACTCTGGAGACGCACGTTTATCGCTTGCGCCAGAAAATCGAAATCAACCCGACGGCGGCCGAAATCCTGATTACGGAGCCCGGCGGCTATCGCCTCGTGCCGTAGAGCATGATCTTGTACGGCGCCGCCGCGCGAACGAACGCGCCGTGAAGCGGCCTCATTCGCGGCGAAGCTGACGGCGGAAGTTTTTACAAATTCAAGGTTACGCAGACCGGCACGTGGTCGGAAGGCTGCGGCCAGGACCGCGTTTCGCGCATGATTTGAACCGAGTGGAGCTTTGGAGCGAGCGGTTCGTTGACGAGAACGTGATCGAGCCGCCGGCCGCGATCGCTGGCCTCCCAATCCTGGGCGCGATAGCTCCACCAGGTATAAAGTTTTTCCGATTCGGGAACGAAATGACGCACGGCGTCCACCCAAGGCCTTGCTCGCATCATTTTTTCGAATCGCGCGACCTCTTCCGGAGTGTGACTCACCACCTTGAGCAATTGTTGGTGCGACCAGACATCGGCCGGTAGCGGCGCGACATTGAGATCGCCGACCACGATCGTCGGGGTTTTCTTCCGCGCCTGTGCCCGCGACCATTCGATCATTTCGTCGAGAAAATTCAGCTTATGGGCGAATTTCTCGTTCTCTTTCGGATCCGGAATATCGCCGCCGGCCGGAACATAGAGATTGTGAACCTCGATCGCGCCTCCGCCGATCAGGACGTTCGCCGTGGCGTGGCGGGCATCGATTTTACGGCACCATTGCCGCTCTTCCAGCGGCTGAAGAGGAAGCCGCGATAGGATCGCCACGCCATTATAGCCTTTGTAACCGCGCACCAATTGGTGGGGATAACCAAAATCCGCGATCGCCTCGCCCGGGAAATGGCGTTCTTCGGCCTTGGTTTCCTGCAGGCAGATCACGTCGGGAGAATACGCCGAGGCGAGCTTCTTCAGCTGCGGCAGCCGGAGCCGCACCGAGTTGATATTCCAGGTGATCAGACGCCATCGACCGTCCGAGGATTTTTTCACGGCAGCGGCTCGTCACTATGGATGTCGATCGCCGAAATTCCCCGCGCCAGGAACGCGTGGACAGTCGCCCGGACCATCGCCGGAGGACCGAATACATAGGCTTTGAACGAGGCCAAGGTCGGGAAATCCGCGGTAATTGCTTCTGCAACAAGGCCCCTGCGCCGGGTCGCGGTATTGGTGCCGTTGGAGAGCACCGGCATGAAATGAAAATTGGGAAAATCGCGGGCCAGCGATTCGAAATCGGCTTCGAGATAGAGGTCCGGCTCATCG
>JBGOXX010000168.1:0-4632 GCA_041479345.1 Alphaproteobacteria bacterium | reverse complement strand
TAGATCAGCCACAGATCGGGCATCGGGGTTTGCGGCCGGGTTTGCCGGATCAGCGCCGCCGAGCACCAGCCGCGTCCCTGCCCTTCGATCTTGGCCAGCCATTCGCCGTCGCGGCCATTGAACAAGAGGAGCTCGTCGCCGATGCCGCGGCGCATGACCCGGCCGACATAATGGGATTGTTCCGGCGATAGCCCGATGACCGCAGCCGGCGTGAGATCGGCGGCAACAAAGAGCCGCACGCCGCCCTGCATCTCGCCTGCCCCCTCTTGCTCCATGCCCTCGCCCGCTTGTATCGACCCTGCCGCCCGCGCATGATTATATCATGACCCATGAAGACCCGGCGGTTGCGACAAATGGCGACTGGCCATGACGGAGGTTTGGATTACCCGCCTCGTTCCAGCGCGCGCCCAGGCTTTCGCGCGGCTGGCCCGCCTCGATAAACCGGCCGGGATCTGGCTTCTGCTGTGGCCCTGCTGGTGGTCGGTGGCGCTGGCCTCGCCGCATTTTCCCGATTGGACGCTGCTGATCCTCTTTGCCGCCGGTGCCGCGGTGATGCGGGCGGCCGGTTGCGTCGTCAACGACGTCGCCGACAAGGATTTCGACGCCAAGGTGGAGCGGACCAAGAACCGGCCAATCGCTTCCGGCGCCATCGATCTTCGATCCGCGCACATATTTCTAGGCGCGCTGTTGCTGTGCGGCCTCGCCATCCTTCTCTGCTTCAACCGGACCGCGGAGATCGTCGGCGTTGCGTCCTTGCCGCTGATCTTCGTCTATCCCTTCACCAAGCGGATCACCCATTGGCCCCAGGCTTTTCTCGGCCTCACCTTCAATTGGGGCGCGCTGATGGGATGGGCGGCGGTGACCGGATCGCTCGATTGGCCGGCGTTTCTGCTCTATTTCAGCGGGATATTCTGGACCCTGGGCTACGACACCATCTACGCCCATCAAGATAAAGAAGACGATCTCTTGATCGGCGTGCGTTCGACGGCACTCAAGCTGGGTGCACGGACCCGGCCTTACCTCTTTATATTCTATGGGCTAGGGCTGGCCGGAATGGCGGCCGCCGGGATTTCGGCCAAGCTCGATCCGATCTTTTTCGCCGGATTGGCCTTGGGCGCTGGGCAGCTATTTTGGCAGGCGGCAACCGCGAAGCTCGACGACCCCGCCGATTGCCTCGCCAAATTCCGCTCGAATTTCTGGTTCGGCTTGATCGTGTTCGTAGGCATCGTAATCGCGCGGGTTACGCCTTTTGGGATTTAGCGGGCTTATGATTTAGCGGGGGCCTTATCCGCTTCGACGATGCGATAGCGGATGTTGCAATTGTCGACCGAATCCCAGGAGAGCCGCTTCCATTCGGATTCCGCGTCCTTGATCGTGGCAAAGGGTCCGCGCCAATGCTCCGCCCCGCCGCCGGCGATTTCATGAAAATTGGTGTCGGCGTATTCGCCGCCGACCACCCAGAACTTATGCTTGATGCCGTCGTCTTCCTTTTCGACGATGCGGAAGCGGACATTGCAGTTGTCGACGGAAGGCCAGGAGCGGTGCTTCCATTCCACTTCCGCGGCGTCGGACGAGGCGAAAGGACCGAAGGATACCTCCTTGCCGCCGCCCACGATTTCGGCGAACGACGTATTGGTGTATTCGCCGCCCACCACCCAATAGCTTTTCACAACCGGCCTCCGGATACCTGTTCCCGGCAAAAGCTAACGGGAAGTGCTGCAAAAGTCAGCAGAACTCGGCAACAATCCTGACGAACCCCCGGGCCTTGACGAAGCCTGAGCTTTCCGGCGTGGATAGCGTTTCACAGGGGGATTGCATGGCTTTTGCTTCGCTCCGCGACTTTATGAAGACGCTCGAGACCCAGGGTCTGCTCAAGCGCGTCTCGGCCCCGGTATCGCCGCATCTCGAAATGACCGAAATCGGCACCCGGCTGATCGCGCAAAAAGGCCCTGCCGTGCTCTTCGAAAACCCCGTGCGCCCGGACGGAACGAGTTACGCCATGCCGGTTCTCGCCAATTTGTTCGGGACGGTGGAGCGGGTGGCGATGGGCCTGGGCCGCAAGCCCCATGAGCTTCGCGAGATCGGCGAGACCCTGGCTTTCTTGCGCCAGCCCGAGCCGCCAGGCGGCTGGCGGGAGGCGGTCGAACTGATGCCGCTGGTCAAAGCGGTCTTGGCCATGAGCCCGAAGACGGTCCGCGCGGCCCCCTGCCAGGAAATCGTCCGCCTCGGTTCCGATATCGATCTGGGTCAGCTCCCCATCCAAACCTGCTGGCCCGGCGACGTTTCGCCCCTCATCACCTGGCCGCTCATCGTCACCAAGGGCCCGGGTGCGGCACGGGAAGACGATTTCAATCTCGGCATCTACCGCCTGCAGGTCTTGAATAAGAACCAGACCCTCATGCGCTGGCTGAAACATCGCGGCGGTGCCCAGCATCATGCGCGGTGGAGCGAAGAGAAACGCGAGCCCTTGCCGGCGGCGGCGGTCATCGGCGCCGATCCCGCCACCATCATCGCGGCGGTAACACCCCTTCCCGATACGCTTTCGGAATATCGCTTTGCCGGATTCCTGCGCGGGAAAAAAGTCGATCTCGTCCCCTGCGTCACCGTTCCGCTGCTGGTGCCGGCCGAAGCCGAGATCGTGATCGAAGGCCATGTGTCTCTCGACGATTACCGGGACGAAGGCCCGTTCGGCGATCACACCGGCTTTTACAATTCGGTCGAAAAATTCCCGGTGTTCACCGTGACCGCGATCACCATGCGCCGCGACCCGATTTATCTTTCGACCTATACCGGAAGGCCGCCCGACGAGCCTTCGGTTCTCGGCGAGGCCCTGAACGAAATCTTCGTGCCGATCCTGCGCCAGCAATTTCCCGAGATCGTCGATTTCTGGTTGCCGCCGGAGGGTTGTTCGTACCGCATCGCAGTGGTTTCAATCCGCAAGTCGTACCCGGGACATGCCAAACGCGTGATGATGGGAATCTGGAGTTTTCTCCGCCAGTTCATCTACACCAAATTCGTGTTCGTGGTGGACGCCGACATCAACGTCCGCGATTGGAAAGAGGTGATGTGGGCGGTCTCGGTCAATATGGACGGAGCGCGGGACATCACCGTCATCGAGAACACGCCGATCGATTATCTCGATTTCGCCTCGCCGGAATCCGGTCTCGGCGCCAAGCTCGGCTTCGACGCCACCACCAAAATCCCGCCCGAAACCAAACGCGATTGGGGACGGCGAATCTCCATGAGCAAAGAGGTGGTGGAGAAAGTGGATGCGATGTGGGAGGGGCTGGGGTTGCCAGGAAATGGCAATTAGCGGGATCGTTTCAAATCCGGCGGCGCGTTAATGCCGGCGCGTCAGACTTTCGCCATCGAGACCGCGACCGCGACGATGTAGAGCACGCCAATTCCCCACACGCTGTAATCGACGACGTTTTTCAGGGCGTTTTCGCGGAAATACGCGGCGATGTCCGAAACCGGAATCCGCACGCTCGTCAAAAGATCTCGATTTTGCCACATAATTCTTGCACCAAACCTGCCAGCACACGGTGCCGGATTGAACCAGCAGTTTTAGACAAAAGAGATTAAAATCACGTAAATCGGGTTTGCGCCGCGTCCGGCTCCGGTCCGTCCCGGCTCGGATTTCCCACGGATTCCACACACTTGCGGCCCTAACATCATCATGAACGAGGATCGAGCTTCGACCATTCCAACGCCGGCAAAGCCAATCGGGAACGATTCCGGGGAGCCGTTCGCCGGCCTGTCGGAAAAAGACGCGGCGGCGCGGCTTGCCGCCGACGGCCCCAATCAATTGCCGCAGCCAGACCGGCGCACGCTGGCGCGCATCGCGCTGGAGATCTTGCGCGAACCCATGTTCGCCCTATTGCTGGGCGCGGGCGCCATTTATCTCGTGCTCGGCGATCTCGGCGGAGCGCTCGTGCTTCTTGCCTTCGCCCAAGTGTCGGTCATCATCGCCATCGTCCAGGAAAGCCGGAGCGAGCGCGTGCTGCGCGCGCTTCGCGATCTCACCAGTCCGCGTGCGCTCGTCATTCGCGAGGGATTGCGCAAGCGCATTGCCGGACGCGAGGTGGTTCGCGGCGACATCATGGTTCTGGCCGAAGGCGACCGGGTGCCGGCGGATGCGGTGCTGCGGATCAACCACGACCTGCACACCGACGAATCGCTGCTCACCGGCGAATCGGTGCCGGTGCGCAAGACGGCCATCCAAGGCATGCCGCCCGCATTGCGCCCGGGCGGGGACGATCTGCCTCTCGTCTTTTCCGGGACCTTGGTGGTTCGCGGCCAGGGCATCGCCGAAGTGTTTGCGACCGGCGCCAAAAGCGAAATCGGAAAAATCGGCCTCGCTCTCGGCACCATCGAGACCGGGCCGCCGCCACTGCAGGCCCAGACCCGAAGGCTCGTGCGGACCATGGCGATTGTCGGCATCGCCCTCAGCGTTTTGGCCGCCGGTCTCTATGCGTTGTTGCGCGGCTCCTGGCTCGACGGCGTGCTGGGCGGCATTGCCCTCAGCATGTCGATGATGCCGGAAGAATTCCCTTTGGTGCTCACGGTCTTCATGGTGATGGGCGCCTGGCGCATCTCGCAGGCCCGCGTGCTCACCCGCCGCGCTTCGGC
>JBGOXX010000167.1:0-4704 GCA_041479345.1 Alphaproteobacteria bacterium | reverse complement strand
GGCCTTCGATTTGATGATGGTCTGGCCCAAAGTGACCTGCCCGTCGCCGGCAACCACGACCTGCCCGCCCTTGCGGACCGACAGGATGGTGGTGCCGTGCCAAAGCTCATTCGATGTCATGGAAGATCCGGGTCCCAGGGTTGAAATGAATGCGGGCTGAAGGAGGGGCGCTGAAAAGAACGGCAGCTTATGTGGGTTTGGCCTAATGTTCCGTCAAGGTTTGCCGCGGTTTAGAGGGCCGGAGCACCCTCCCGCCAGTGGCGTCCACCAGTGGCGTATCCGGGCGCTTCCTGGTACAAACGCGGCGCGGGCAGGCGTCTGAAATCCCGCGGAGAAAACCATGCGCAAGGCGCAGATCGAGCGCAATACCAAGGAAACCAAGATCAAAGTCGGCGTCAATTTGGACGGCCGGGGCGAATCCCATATTTCGACCGGGATCGGCTTTCTCGATCACATGCTGGAGCAGCTGTCGCGCCATAGCCTGATCGATATCGATTTGGAGGCCAAAGGCGATCTCCATATCGATTTCCATCACACCACCGAGGATACCGGGATTGCGATCGGCGAAGCGGTCTCGAAGGCGCTGGGCGACCGCAAGGGGATCATGCGTTACGGCTCGGCGCTGTCGCCGATGGACGAAACCTTGACCCGGGTGGTGCTCGACGCCTCCAACCGGCCCTATCTGATTTGGAAGGTGGCGTTCAGCCGCGGCAAGCTCGGCGAAATGGACACCGAACTATTCAAGGAATGGTTCCAGGCCTTTTCCCAAAGTGCCGGGGTGACGCTTCACATCGAAACGCTTTACGGCGAAAACAATCACCACATCGTTGAGTCTTGTTTCAAAGGGCTGGCCCGGTCGCTGCGCGCCGCGATCACCGTCGATCCGCGCCGCTCGGACGCCATCCCGTCAACCAAGGGAACGCTGGGCGGCTCGCTCTAGAGCATGATCTAGCCGGTTTTCCATGTTCACACGCGTTTACACCGTTCACTTGGGGCCCGCTTCGGCGGTCCTGCGGCCGCGCGCCGTCGTGCTGGTGAAGGAAGGATTTTGCTGGCCCGCTTTTTTCTTCAACATCGTCTGGGCGCTGTTCAAGGGGTTGTGGATCACCGCGATCATTTTGTTCCTCGCGCAAATCCTGGTGCAGACCGGCGCCCAGGCTCTCGGCCTGTCGCAGGAAGCGCAGAGCATCATAACCTTCGGATTCTTCATTCTGGTCGGGCTGTTTGCGAATGATCTGCGGCGATTTGAGCTTGAGCGCCGCGGCTATCGCGAAGTTGGCGTCATTGCCGCATCCCATTTGAGCGCGGCCGAACAGCGCGCTTTTGAGCGGATCCCCGCTTTGGCGGGTGCATGACCATCGCCGTCATCGATTACGGATCCGGAAACCTTCATTCGGCGGCGAAGGCGATCGAATTGGCGGCGCGCGAAACCGGCGAGACGGTTTCGGTCACCAGTGACGCGAAAGCGCTGAAAGATGCCAAGCGGATCGTGCTGCCGGGGGTGGGCGCGTTTGCCGATTGCAAGCGCGGGCTCGCAGGCCTTCCCGGCATGATCGGGGCGCTCGAAAAAGAAGTGATCAAAAACGGCAAGCCGTTCTTGGGGATTTGCGTCGGCATGCAGCTGATGGCCGAACGCGGCTTGGAAAACGGCGTGCATGAGGGCTTGGGCTGGATCAAGGGCGAGGTGCGGAAACTCACCCCCTCGGACCCGACGCTCAAAATTCCCCATATGGGCTGGAACGATCTGCAAATGACGTCGAAGCGCCATCCGCTGTTCAAGGGTTTGGAGTCCGGCAGCGACGTCTATTTCGTTCACAGCTATCACCTCGTCTGCAAGAACGAGCGCGACGTGCTGGCCGAAACCGATTACGGCGGGAGTGTTGCCGCGGTGATCGGCCGGGACAATATGGCGGGCACCCAATTTCATCCCGAGAAAAGCCAAGCGGTGGGATTGACGCTCATCGCCAATTTTCTCGCCTGGAATCCATAAATCGATTCATGCCCGAAAAATTCCGAAACGATCCGTGATTCTCTTTCCGGCCATCGATCTTAAGGACGGCAAATGCGTGCGGCTGTGGCGGGGCGATATGAGCCGCGCCACGGTCTTCAACGACGATCCGCCGGCCCAGGCCCGCGAATTCGCAGCCGCCGGCTGCGATTGGCTTCATGTCGTTGACCTCGACGGCGCCTTCGCCGGAAAGCCGATGAACGCCAAGGCGGTCGACGGGATTCTGGCGGCGGTTTCGGTTCCCGTGCAACTGGGCGGCGGCATTCGCGACCTCGCCATGATCGAATCCTGGCTGTCGCGGGGAATCTCGCGGGTGGTGCTGGGAACGCTGGCGTTGCGCGCCCCCCAGATCGTTCGCGATGCTTGCAAGAGATTTCCGGAAAAAATCGCCATCGGGATCGATGCCAAAGCCGGACGGGTCGCAGTCGAGGGCTGGGCGGAGGCGAGCGAAATGACCGTTCTCGACCTTGCCAGGAAGTTCGAGGATTCCGGGGCGGCGGCGATCATTCACACCGATATCGAGCGGGACGGCACGCTGTCCGGTCCCAATATCGCGGCGACCAAAGACTTGGCCGCCAAACTCTCGATCCCGGTCATTGCTTCCGGCGGTGTTGCCTCGATCGACGACATCAAGGCGCTAAGGAATGCCGGCAAAATCGCCGGTGTGATCGTCGGCCGCGCCCTTTACGACGGCAAAGTCGATCTTAAGGTTGCTCTGCAGGTGCTAAAATCCTGACATGCTGAAGATGCGGATCATCCCCTGTCTCGACGTTAAGGGCGGGCGCACCGTCAAGGGGATCAATTTCGTAGGCCTCCAGGACGCCGGCGATCCGGTGGAGCAGGCGCGGGTTTACGATTCCCAAGGGGCGGACGAGCTTTGCTTTCTCGACATCACCGCCAGCCATGAAAACCGCGATACGCTCTTTGACGTCGTCATGAAAACCGCCGAGCAATGTTTCATGCCGCTCACCGTCGGCGGCGGAGTGCGCAGCGTCGACGATATGTTCAAGCTCTTGCGCTGCGGTGCCGACAAGGTTTCCGTCAACACCGCGGCCATCGCCCATCCAGAATTGGTGAAGCAGGGTGCGGAAAAATTCGGCAGCCAATGCATCGTGGTGGCGATCGACGCGAAATCGGTGGCGCCGGGGCGGTGGGAAATCTTCACCCATGGCGGGCGCAACCGGACGGGCAAAGAGGCAGTCGCCTGGGCAAAGCAAGTGGTGGAGCTGGGTGCCGGGGAAATCCTGCTCACCTCCATGGACCGGGACGGCACCAAGAAAGGATTCGATATCCCCTTAACGCGCGCGGTCGCCGATGCGGTGCCGGTGCCGGTGATCGCCTCGGGCGGTGTCGGCACCCTCGATCACCTGGTGGCGGGAATTAGAGAAGGGCATGCGACGGCGGTTCTTGCCGCATCGATCTTTCATTTCGGCGAATTCACGATTGCGCAGGCGAAAGAGCACATGCGCAAAGCCGGCATTGCCGTGCGCGGACCTGCCAAGCCATGACCGGCGGTAACCGGGAGTGGGGAATTCTGCTAGGTTGAATGGATGAGCGATAGCGGATTCATCGCATGAGCGAAGCGGGCATTATCGAGCGTCTGTTTGCCGTAATTGCGGTGCGGCGCGGCACGCCGCCCGACCAATCCTACACGGCGAGCTTGCTTGCCAAAGACGTCGACGAAGTCGCGCGGAAATTGGGCGAAGAGGCGGTCGAAACCATGATCGCCGCGGTACGGGAGCCCCGCGAGGCGGCGGTGCGGGAAAGTGCAGACCTTCTCTATCACCTTCTTGTTCTATGGGCGCGGCTTGGGATCACGCCGGAAGACGTCGCCGCCGAGTTGAAACGCCGGGAAGGAACTTCCGGCCATGAAGAGAAAAGATCACGAGGAAAATAAGGGCGCGGGGAAACAACGGGGGGCGGCAATGGCCTATGATGACGACAATGCGTTCGCCAAGATTCTTCGCGGCGAAATCCCGAGCAAAAAAGTTTTCGAGGATCAGTGGGCGCTGGCGTTCCACGACATCCGGCCGCAGGCCCTGGTTCACGTCTTAGTCATTCCGAAGGGCAAATACGTCTCGATGGACGATTTCAGCGCCAAGGCCTCGGCGGACGAGATCGCGGGATTTTTCCGCGCCGTCGGCGAAGTTGCCCGGCAACTCGGCCTGCCGCCCAAAGGCTACCGGATCCTGGCCAATCACGGGCGGGACGGCGGCCAGGAAGTCCCCCATTTCCACATTCATATCTTCGGCGGCCAGCGTTTGGGCCCGATGCTCTCGCGGCTCGATTAACCCTAAGTCACGACCTGGCCACAGTCCCGGACCGTTAACCTCTACCCGCGATTGCCGCCCGCGAATGCCGCAATCCCTCGCTTGCGCAGGAAAACGCGCCCGCCTACGTGTAGGAAGGTATTGAAGGTTATCTTCATGATGCCGTTGGGAGGGGTCATGTTGCGCATTTCGGGATTTCTTGCGGCGCTTCTGCTCGCTTTAGGCGTGAGCTTGCCCGCTTCGGCCCATGGCCGGGTATTCGTCGGTATCGGTTTTGGACCGGTATTTCCGTTTTACGATCCTTGGTATTACCCGGCTTATGCCTATTATCCGCCGCCGGTTTATTACCCGCCGCCGGCCCCCGTTTATTACGCCCCGACTTATTACGCCCCGACTGCGCTGGCAGCAGGCGCGCCATCGGTCAAT
>JBGOXX010000166.1:0-4707 GCA_041479345.1 Alphaproteobacteria bacterium | reverse complement strand
TCGACCAATTCAAGCCGATTTTCTGGATGGAATACATGCATCGGCTTTGGGGCCGGATCATTGGCCTCGTCTTCTTTGTTCCGTTCGTGGTGCTTGCGGCGCGCGGCAAAATCGAAAAGCGGTTATGGGCTCCCCTCGCCTTCGCCTTTGTCTTGGGCTCGCTGCAAGGCCTGATGGGATGGATCATGGTGAGAAGCGGGCTTTCCGACCGGCCTTCGGTCAGCCAGTATTTGCTGGCCGCCCATCTTGGCCTTGCCTGCATCCTTTACGGCTACCTGCTGTGGCTGGCGCTGGATTTGTATTACGCCGGCCGTAACGAAAAACGGGCCGGCGCGGCATCCTCGATGCGCGGAGCCCTGGGTCTCGTCGCTCTAATTTTCACGACCGTGCTGGCGGGCGGGTTCGTGGCCGGGCTCAAGGCCGGATTTGCTTACAATACCTTTCCCCTCATGGACGGGCATTTCATTCCGGACGGCATTTTCGCGCTTCAGCCCTGGTACATCAATTTCTTCGAGAACATCGCGACCGTTCAGTTCACCCATCGCGTTTTGGCGATGACCACGTTTTTCTACGTCACGGTCTTCTGGCTCACCGCGAGACGCCAATATTTGGGCGACGCTGCATTGCCCGTGAATCTTCTTTTCGCTTTCGTCGTCATCCAAGTCGGGCTTGGGATATCGACGCTTCTGCTTGTCGTGCCCGTGCCCTTAGCGGCCGCCCATCAGGCGGGCGCATTGGCGCTTTACACCGCGGGACTTTGGGTCGCCAACCGGCTTTGGGCCCAGCGGCCCGCATAAGCCTTCGCGTAATCGGCGCACCAAAAAAGAAGGGGCCCTCCCGAAGGAGGGCCCCTGTCATTTTGGGGCCCGCCGCGAACGGCGAAATTAAAGCAGCTTAGAAGCTGCGGCCGACGCTGACGACAACTTTGCCGCTGCAAAGATCGCTACCGCCGAAGCATTCATGATAGGCGATGTCCGTCTTGTGGTACTGCAGCGACACGTTGAAGCCGAGAACGAGCGCGTTCGCCGCAATCGAAAATTCATTGTAGTCCGGCGTTCCGAAATTCGCGTTCTTCTCGATGTACTGATGGCCGCCGTGGAGATCGAGCGCCAAGCTCTTCCAGACCGGCACCACGATATCGCCGCCGCCCCAGACTTCGGTGCCCGAATTAAAGGCGTTGTCCGGAGAGGCATAAATGCCGCCCGTGACTTGGGCAAAACCGAAATCATAGGTGAGGTTGCCGAAGCCTTCGGCGTAGTTCACGCCGACGGTGTGAACGTAGTAGTAGCCGTAGCCGCCGAAATTGTAGGTCCAGGCGCCGATCGAATTCCTGTAGCCGGCGTACAAATCGGTTTCGAGCTGGGCATGGCCGGGGACGGGCGTCGCAGCATCGGCGTAATCGATGCTCGATCCCCAAGCGCCGACATAGATGCCCGACGGATGGTCGTATTCGATGCTGCCCTGGATTGCCGGATCGCGGCGCGTTTGGCTGATTCCGCGGAACAGATAATCGCTGACCGCGGTGACGTTGCCGACGAACGCTCCCGGCAGAGCGTCCTTTCCGATCAAATCGGGATCCTCGGCCGGCGCAGCGGCGGCATCTGGTGCCGGCGCGCTATCATCGGCCCACGCCATCGCCGCCGACGTCAGCAACAACGCCGCGCCGAAGGTAACTACCTTTGATTGAATTCTGAACATCCCCTAACCCCTTTTTTCTTCTAGAGAAATTTAATCACCCATGAGGAAACATTGTCAATCGCGAAGAAAGCAGAGTTTCGCGAAGTTGGCTATTCACCCCAATGCAACAGGCCACGCATATGGACAAACGCCCTTCCGGTTTTGCCGGCACCCGCTTTCTCGGAGCCGGCGACGGGTGGAATAGGCGCCTGCAATTCCGCTACCGCAAGAGCCATGCCGGATTCCTCTGTCTAAGAAAAACCCCAATCCCGATTTACCCCAAGTAGTTAAAAAACTTCGATTATTCCCCTCGAGCTCGACGCGTTCAACGTTTTGATCCAAGGTTTTTATTCGTTGGTATATTAAAAATCTGCATAAAAATTGGACTTCGATGAACCAACGCTTAATTTTTAGGCCAATATTGATTTTTGTACAAAATCCTCTCGACGGCGCGTCTGGCTGCCGCTAACCACAGGTACAGTAACCTAAGTCACCATCGCGTTTCAATTTCACTTTGGTCGATTTCTAATAATTTTTCGCACTTAAACCTAAGCTCAAACGGCTTTTATTGATGCTCATGCTATAAATGTTTCACTTTTTGACAGTATTGACCGGATCAGCGGCAATCGCGGCCGGTGCCTGGATTTATTTGATCACCGCGCGGGGCAGCTTTTGGCGTGCTGGGCCACGGCTCAATCACAACGATTCCAATCTTGCGCCGCCAGAAGATCGGCCGCCCTCTGTCGTCGCGGTTGTCCCCGCCCGCAACGAAGCAGCAGGGATCGCGACGAGCCTTCGCACCCTCTTTGCCCAGGATTATCCGGGGCCGTTTCGCATCGTGCTGGTTGATGACAACAGCGACGACGGCACGGCGGCGCTGGCCATGGAAACTGCGGACGCCTCGGGCGCACGGGAACGCTTGGAAATTCTCCCCGGCGCGCCGCTTCCCTCGGGCTGGACGGGCAAGATGTGGGCGGTTGCTCAAGGTATCCGTCGAGCATCAACGCGCGATCCCGAATTCATCTGGCTCACCGATGCCGATATCGCCCATCACCCGAGCGAGTTGCGCGACCTGGTGCGGATCGCAGAAACCGACAACCGCAATCTTGTGTCGCTCATGGTGAAACTGCGGTGCCAAAGTTTCTGGGAAAAGCTTCTGATTCCCGCCTTCGTGTTCTTCTTTCAAATGCTCTTTCCATTCCGGTGGGTGAACGACCGCGCGAAGCCGACGGCCGCCGCCGCCGGCGGAAGCATGCTGGTGCGCATGCGGACGTTGATGAATGCCGGATCGATCGAAGCGATCAAGAATGCGGTGATCGACGATTGCGCCCTCGCCCGAAGCCTCAAACCGCACGGCGCCATTTGGGTCGGCCTGACGGAAGAAACACAAAGCATTCGCCCCTATGATGGGCTCGGTGAGATCTGGGAGATGGTCGCGCGTAGCGCCTATGCGCAGCTCAATTATTCGCCGCTTCTTCTTTTCGGCAGCATGATCGGTCTCGTCATCGTTTATGCCAGCCCACCGGCGGCCTTCTTCGTTGGCGCAAGCGACGGAAATTTCCTCGCCGCCGGGTTCGGGTTGTCGGCCTGGCTGATGATGGCGGCTGCCTACACCCCGACCCTTATGCTTTATGGATTGCGTCGCAGGACGGCGATTTTTCTGCCGCTTATTTGCCTGTTATACTGCGCGATGACCCTCGATTCGGCGTTGCGTCACTATCGCGGCCGCGGCGGCGGCTGGAAAGGCCGCGTTTACGCCGGCTATTCCGGGCCGAATAGCGCCGATGCACCCCAAACTGATGGACCTAATCCGTAGTCATGGAAGCAAGCGTCGTGGTGACAGTTGAAACCCCGTCGGGGAAAGGATCGGGTGAAGAGAATTTTCCCGTCGGCTCGTTTCTCATTGCGCCGCGATTGCGCCGCCATGTCGCTCTTTATTATGTCTTTGCCCGTGCCATCGACGACATCGCCGACAATCCGAGATTATCGGCCACGGACAAGCTCACCCGGCTCGACGCCTTTGAAAAAGCGGTGACCGGCCGCATCAACGACGTTCCCGGTTACGAAAAAGCCTACCGCCTCCGGCAAAGTCTGATCGAGACTCACGTGCCGGCGCAACACGCCGTCGATTTGGTGGCCGCCTTCAAGCAGGACGCAACCAAATTGCGATACCGGGATTGGGACGATTTAATGGGTTATTGCTATTTGTCGGCCTCGCCGGTGGGGCGCTATTTGCTCGATCTCCACGGCGAGACGAAGGACGGCTATCCCGCTTCCGACGCACTCTGCAATGCGCTTCAAGTTCTCAATCATTTGCAGGACTGCGCCGATGATTGCCGCAATCTCGATCGCGTCTACCTGCCCATGGATTTCATGACGGCGGAAGGCGCGGATATTTCCGATCTTCGACGCGATCGCTCGACGCCGGCTCTGCGCCGGGTCATGGATCGCACCCTCGATGGAGTGGAAGGTTTGCTGGTTCTCGCCCGTCAACTCCCAGAGAAGCTGCGAAGCCGGAGACTGGCTATGGAATCGGCCGTCATCATCGAAATCGCGGTGCGCTTAACCCATCTTTTGCGCCGCCGTGATCCGATTGCGGAGCGGGTGGAACTCTCGCCCTTCGCATTATTGCTATGCAGCATAAAAGGTGTCATTCGTGGCGCACTTTAAGTTTTTGCACTTGCGAATCGCTCGCAAAATAAATTTTCCTGAGCAAAAGCAAGGGGTAAAATAAGCTTTCCCTGGCAGCGCCATGATAATAAACTCGCTGCCCAAGATGCCATATCAGGGAATACCCGCGGGCTGGGGGCTGAATCCCGCGGGCCGCCTTAACTATCTTCCGGCGGCCTATCGCGCTGGCAAATCCACGATCAACCACTGGGAAAAACCTCATGACCTCTGAAACACCGTTATTGGATCGGGTGAAAGAGCCGGCGGACATGCGCGGCTTGTCGATGGCGGAGTTGCGGCAGCTCGCTGATGAGTTGCGCCACGAGACCATCGATGCGGTTTCAGTGACCGGCGGTCATT
>JBGOXX010000165.1:0-4817 GCA_041479345.1 Alphaproteobacteria bacterium | reverse complement strand
GCACCGCTTCCCGCCGACGGCAGTGAATTGACCCGGCTTTCGGCGCTGACCGGGACAAGGCCGCGTTGGCTCGCGTCGAGCACCCATGCCGGAGAAGAGGAGGTCGTCGGCCGGGTCCATAAGAAATTGGCCGGCGGTCTGCCGCAACTCTTGACCATCATCGTGCCGCGGCATCCCGGACGCGGAAATGCCATCGCCGAATCCCTGCGGGCGCAAGGCTTGCCGGTGGCCCAGCGTTCGCGCGGCGCGGCGCTCGATTCGAACACCGCGATTTACATTGCCGACACCATGGGCGAGCTCGGGCTTTTCTACCGTCTGTGCCCGATCGCCTTCATCGGCGGTTCGCTCATTCCCCATGGCGGCCACAATCTGATCGAGCCGGCACAACTCGGCTGTGCCATTCTGCACGGGCCGCACATGCAGAACTTCCGCGAGATCGCCGACGACATGGGCAATGCAAACGCCGCCATCACGGTCGGCGACGAAGAAACCCTTGCCGGTGCGCTGCGCCGCCTGTTGGCGGACCCTGCGGCGGCGAGCAAACTCGCCCAGGCCGCCAAATCCGTCGCCGACGCCAAGACCGCTGTTCTCGACCGGGTGATGAAAGATTTGGCGCCGTTCCTTTCGGGAATGGCGTCCCGCTCTTCCCTGCCGCCATCCGCGCCATCATCTTCTGGGGCGCCTCACTCTTCTCATGCACGCGCCTGAATTCTGGACTAAAGCACCCGGAACACTGTCCGCCATTCTGGCACCGCTCAGTCTCGCTTACCGGGCAGGCAGCGCCTTACGCCGCGTCTTTGCACGGCCGTGGCGCGCCCCCATTCCGGTCATTTGCGTCGGTGGAATCGTCGCCGGCGGCTCGGGCAAAACACCGGTGTCTCTGGCCTTGGCCGAATTCCTGAAGCGCCAGGGGATCGCCGCCCATTTCATTGCCAGTGGCTATCGCGGCAGTTTCGCGCGCTCCACGCCTGCGCGACGCATCGATCCGCTGCGGCACGTCGCCGCCGAAGCCGGCGATGAAGCCTTGCTGCTGGCGATGGCCGCACCGACCTGGGTTTGCCGTGACCGGCGCGACGCGGCGCGCGCTGCCTTCGAAGCCGGCGCCGATCTGATCGTGATGGATGACGGATACCAGGATCCCTCCCTGATCAAGGATCTTTCCATCCTGGTCGTCGACGGCGCTTACGGATTCGGCAACCGAAAGATTCTTCCCTCCGGACCTTTACGCGAGACAGTCGCAGCGGGGCTAGGTCGGGCCGATGCGGTGGTTCTGGTCGGCGAAAATGAATCGGGGGTGACGGCGAGCATCCCCGCCGCCATTCCGCTGTTGCGCGCGAAACTCCTGCCCGGTCCCGAAGCGGAGGATTTTGCGGGCCAGCAGATTGTCGCCTTTGCCGGGATCGGCGATCCCCCGAAGTTTTTCCGCACACTCGAAGAACTGGGCTGCAAGTTTCGCGGCAAATTCGCCTTTGCCGATCATCATGTCTTTACGGGCAAAGACATGGCGAAGCTGACCGGAGAAGCCGAGAATTTCGGAGCGCTTCTTGTTACGACAGCAAAAGATATGGTTCGGGTGCCCGAAGAATCGCGGCCAAAGGTGCGGGTGCTTTCTGTCCACTTGGTCTTTCGCGATGAAGCGGCGCTCTCACGCCTCATCGCGCCGCTGTTGCCGAAACGCGGCCCCTAATTCCTGCTCGACGCGCTCGGCATCGGCCCCACCAGCAAAGCCGGATCGAGGCCAATCCCATTCAAATGCACGCCCCAATGCAGATTGGGCGCGGTGGCGCGGCCGGTGGCGCCGAGCGCGCCGATGACGTCGCCTTGGCGCACGTGGTCCCCAACTTTCACAACCACGCGGCTCAAATGCGCGTAAAGCGAGGTGAGGCCCAGCCCATGATCGAGAATGACGGTGTTGCCGGTGAAAAAGAGATCCGCGACGAAAACGACGCGGCCCTCGGTGGGAGCCACGACCGGAGTGCCTTCCGGTGCGGCAACGTCGACGCCCATATGCGGCGCCCGCGGCTCGCCGTTCAAAATCCGCGCGCTGCCATAGGTTCCCGAAATGATGCCGGTGGCCGACCAGATGAAGGGACGCGTGAAAAGCGGCGTTGCCGTCGGCTTCGTTTGAACGGCCGTAACTTCCTCGCGCTCGGCGGCGATGCGTTTCATCGCTTCGGCGTCGGGTGTGACTTGCTCCGGCGGCAAATGGTCGATCTTTTCGGTCGCGAATTGACGGGAAGCCACCGTGATCGGGATCGTCACCGATTCGCCATCGGTTGATTCGATATCGATCTCGCTTGCCGGCGCGGCGTCATAGGCAAAACCGAGGAGAAACCGGCCGTCGGGTGCCACCTCGATTTCCTTTCCGTCTTGAGTGACGCGTGAGCCGGGCTCCGCATATCCGACAACCAACCCGCCTTGAACGGTCGGGCCGTCGAGCTTCACCGGAGCCGCGACCGCCGCGGCGGAGAATAGAGCGGTAAGAGCGATGCCGACGGTCGGCATCGCGCAACGCCGAAGAATCTTCGATTTGGGCGTCACAACAATTCGCGTCACAACAATTCACCCTGGCGCCCGTTTTTCTTCTTCGGCGATGTTTTTCGATCAGGCTCTTTAGGTTTGGCCACGGGCGTGACTTTCGCGGCGGTTTTCGCAGCGGTCACAAGCGCGCCAATCGCGCCATCATGGAAATGGATCGCGATGTCTTGGCCGGCGCCAAGCGCCGCCGCCGCGGTTACCGGATGCTCGCCGGCATCGGTGACCAGGGCAAAGCCGCGATCCAGCACCCGCTTGAAGGAAAAGCTTTCCAGCAAAGCCGCGGCATGATCGAGACGAAGGCGGGCATGAGCCACGAGCGATTTTGCGGCGGTTGTGAAAGCCCGCGATTCGGATACAAGCTGCGAGCGCTTTTCGTTGATGAGAATTTCCGGCCGGCGCAGCTTCGCCGCAGTCTTTGCCACGCGATCGGCAAACCGCACGCGCAAATTCGTCATCGCCAGAGAAAGCCGCTCGGCCCGATCGTCGAGGCGCTGCATCGCCGTGGATAGGATCTGCACCGGATCGGGCAGCCCGCGGCGCAACGCTTCGAGCCGGCTTCGCCGCTCGGTCAAAAGCCGCGCCATGCCGCCGACCATACGACGCGCATGATCCAGAACATCGGCCAGGAGTTCGGCGCGCACCGGCACCGCCATTTCGGCGGCTGCGGTCGGTGTGGGTGCTCGCAGATCGGCGGCAAAATCGATGAGGGTCACGTCGGTCTCATGGCCGATTGCGGAAATGAGCGGAATCTTGGAAGCCGCCGCCGCTCGCACCACGATTTCCTCGTTGAAGGCCCAGAGATCTTCCAAGCTTCCGCCGCCGCGGGCGACGATGAGGAGATCCGGCCGCGGCACAGGCCCCGTTTCCGGCAGGTCGTTGAATCCTTGGATCGCCGCGGCAATCTGCTCGGCCGCCCCTTCGCCCTGGACCGCCACCGGCCATAGCAACACGCGCCGGGGAAAGCGGTCGGCCAGACGGTGGAGAATGTCGCGAATCACCGCCCCGGTCGGCGAGGTGACGACGCCGATCACCTCGGGAAGGAAGGGCAGCGGCTTCTTCCGCTCCAGCGCAAAAAGACCTTCGGCTTCGAGTTTCTTCCGCCGGTCGGCGAGCAGCTTGAGCAGCGCGCCTTCGCCGGCGAGTTCCACCTCCTCGACGATGATTTGATATTTCGAGCGGCCGGGATAGCTCGAGATCCTTCCGGTCGCGATCACCTCCAGCCCGTCTTCAAGGGCAAAACTCAGCCGCGGCAGGGTGCCCCGCCAGCTCACCGCGTCCAGGACCGCTTCTTCGTCCTTGAGCGCAAAATAAACATGGCCGGAGGTTGCGCGTTTGAAGCCGGAAATCTCGCCGCGCACCCGGATATGGGAAAATCCGGATTCGAGCGCCTTTTTCACCGCGCCCGAAATCTCGCTGACGGAATACACCGGCAGGTTGTGGAGAGGGTCTTCAGCTTCGGGCGTTTCGCTCATCGCTTTCAACCGGTATGATAGCGCCGTACGCGCGCCAATCCCAATCCAAGAACCAATCCCAATCCAAGAATTAAGTCCAAGAAAAACAAGAAACGCGCGGCCCGAGGGTGGATGAACATATTGGTGGTGGGCGGCGGCGGGCGCGAGCACGCGCTCGTTTGGGACATTTGGGCTTCGGCCCTGACGAAGAAACTCTTCTGCGCGCCGGGTAATGCCGGCATCGCCGAGTTTGCCACCTGCGTTCCGATTCCGGCCGACGATCTCGCGGCACTCGCCGAATTCGCCAAGAAAGAGAAGATCGATCTTGTCGTGGTCGGGCCCGAAGCGCCCCTGTCGCTCGGCATCGTCGATTTGATGGAAGAGAAGGGAATTCCGGCATTCGGGCCGAGTGCGGCTGCCGCCATGCTCGAATCGTCCAAGACCTTCACCAAGGAATTCTGCCGCCGCCACGGCATTCCCACCGCATCGGGCGAAGTCTTCGGCGATATCGGAGAAGCCCGGCGCTATATCGAGGGCCAGAACCGGCCATTGGTGGTCAAGGCCGACGGCTTGGCGGCGGGCAAGGGCGTCATCGTCGCCGACACTGTGGAACAAGCGATTGCCGGCGCCGAACAGATGCTGGTCAACCGCATCGTTGGCGCCGCCGGCCTGCGCATCCTGGTCGAGGAGCGTCTCGAAGGCGAAGAGGTGAGCTTTTTCGCGCTGGTCGATGGCGAACGGGCGCTGCCTTTGGCTTCCGCCCAAGATCACAAGCGAATCGGCGACGGCGATACGGGACCGAACACCGGCGGCATGGGCGCTTATTCG
>JBGOXX010000164.1:0-4950 GCA_041479345.1 Alphaproteobacteria bacterium | reverse complement strand
GCGAGTACGGTGCCGATCGCCAGGATGGCTGTATTCATGGCTGGCGTGGCGCGGATCGTATCGGCGACGCGGATGCCGCCGGAGACCGTATAGAGCGCCACCAACAAGATGATGAACGGCAGATATTCGAGGAGCAGGGTGTGGACGAATTCATAGACGGCGGCCTCAACCCCGAATTGCCATGCGAACGGCAGGAAAAAAGCGAGCGACCAGAACGCCGCGACCTTGCCGAAGTGGTGATGCCAGAATTTGGGCGCCAGGAGTGGCAGCAAGGCGATCGAGAGGAGGATTCCGCCAAAGGGCAGGACCCAAAAGAGGCTGAGATCCACGCCGTCGATGTGAGGAATTGCGCCGGCCGGAGAAGCCAAATCGAGCATTAGGACCGGCGGCGCTATCAATGCGGCCTGCTTTTTGGGGATGGCTCGGGGCTCGTATATCCCCTTTCTTCGAGGATCTGCCGGACCGTATCGAGGGCGTCGAGACGCGGCATTCCGGGTGTGAGCCTTTGATCAAAGAGTAGCCGAACCAGCAGGATGTCCTGGCTCGTCAACTCGACGTCCGGGGTGTGGTCGTTGAAGACCGAGGGAACCACCTCGTCCGAATCATTGGGGAGCCCAAGGATCTGGGTGACCTCCTCGACCACGCAGGCGCGAACCCGGCCGTTGGCCAGCGCCCGGTCGATGGGGATGACGACGACGGCCTTGGTGATTTCGTACCGGCCGTTCGATCGGTATTGGCCGATGCACATCTGTCCCTGCATGACCTGGATGAGGTTAAAATTCGGACCGAAATACTGGCGGCGGATTTGGCCGAGATTCTTCTGAATCTCGAAGACGACGAACACATTCGCCTCCGCCTTATCGTCGGTCAACGCGATATCATAGCCG
This sequence comes from Alphaproteobacteria bacterium, assembly GCA_041479345.1. Taxonomy (GTDB): domain Bacteria; phylum Pseudomonadota; class Alphaproteobacteria; order DATDPM01; family DATDPM01; genus DATDPM01. Next base: position 4,063 of record JBGOXX010000164.1, on the reverse strand, counting down.
GTGATTCGGACGAGGTGCTGGATGTGGTCTTGAACCGTTTCTTCCAGAGTCTTGCGGTCGCCGGCGCGGATATCGAGATAAATTCGGACCGGCAACACCCATTTGCGCAGCCGGACATCGGTTTGGGAGTCGAATTCGTTGTGGAAAACGATGATTTCAAAATTTCGGACCAATTGATCGCGGGTCAGCGGAACCCGATCGGTGTCGGCATTGCCGAGAAGCCAGATCGCGGCGGCGGCGCAGCCGACGGCGCGCAACCACCTTCCCGCGGCACCGCCTGCGAGCGATGCCGGTCGATTGATCTTCGTCATGACCGTTAGTTTACGACGGCTGCCGGGTTGCAGCCAGACGCCTGAATTTCTGCCGCAAGTCCCTGAATTGTTGCGCAATTCCACCAATCTCGGAAAGCCCGAAAACTAACGGTTTTTTCACTGTTTTAGCGTGAAATGATGCCCTTTCGCGCGAGACGCGCACCTGCCAGGAGCCGATAATGGCGCACAGCAAAGCCAAGAAGCCGTTCGTCGCCGAAATGCTCCGCAATCAGCAGGGCAAATCAGGCGGCCAACCGGCTCCGACCGGCCTATCCGACGAAGCCGCCCAAGAACGGCATGACGAGATGCTGGTGGCCATCGCCGAGATTCGGAATCTGGTGAACCAGATGGCGCAAAGCGCCGCATCGGCTGTTTCGGCCCCAGCGGTCGATCCAACGAAATTGCGCTGCGAATTGGAGGCGCTTCGGGACTCCATCGTCAATACCAAGCGGGAAATTGCCGCGGTCCGCCATCCGAGTTCTTCTTCGGACCGGCTGGTGGTTGCTACGGACGAGCTCGACGCCGTGGTCGAGGCGACCGAGCAAGCCACCCATTCGATTCTTCAGGCCGCGGAAACCGTGGACGAAATGGCCGACCGGATCAAACAGGCGTCGAAGGATGACTTCATCTGCCGCACCGCCGACGAAATGCGCGAGCTCATTATCAAGATCTTCGAGGCCTGCAACTTCCAGGACATTACCGGCCAACGCATCACCAAGGTCGTCAATACCGTCAAATTCATCGAGGAGCATGTGGACGCCATGATTGCCATCTGGGGCAAGGACGCCTTCGCCGAGATCGCGCCCCCCCTCCCTGACGCGCCGGTCGAGGCCGACCAGGCGCTGTTGAGCGGGCCCCAGCTTGGCAACGCCGGCGTTTCCCAGGACGATATCGACAAGCTTTTTGGGTGAGCTTTTTCGGTCGCCGCCAATTGGCCCTTGCCAGGTCGACTAAGCCTTTGCGATAGTTAACGCTTCAGGGACTGCCAGGGGTCAGATTCATTATCATCCCAAAACCGATGCCTCGGGGCCGGCCGGATCGAAGCGCCCCGGTAATAAATCGGTAGGGATGTTTTGCTAGGTTTCGCGCGGGTTTGCTGTTTTTTCCGCCGAAACAAGGGGGGAATCCTTATGAAGAAGTGCCGCCGTCTCGCGCGAATTGCCGTGGCCGTAACCGCCCTTCAATTCGCCGCCAGTACCGTTTGGGCCGACACCTGTGCGTCCCCCGCCGAAAAAGCGGCGTTCGATACCCGCGTCTTGCAGAGCGAATTGATGGTGGCGGCGCTGAGCTGCGGCGAAAACGCCCGCTACAATTCCTTCGTCCAGAAATTCGAGTCCGAGTTAGTGGCCAACGGCAAGGCGCTGCGCGGCTACTTCGCCCGCAATTACGGCAAGAGCGGCGAAGACGTGCTTGACCGGTTTGTTACCCGTATCGCCAACAATGCGGCAACCCGCCGGATGCAGCAGTCGATGCCGCAATATTGCGCTTCCGCCGTGACCCTGTTCACCTCGGTCCTCGCCTCCGATGTTTCCGGCTTGCATAGCCTGGTCAGCCAGCCGACCTTCTCGGAAGCCTCCGGGGTTTCGGCCTGCACCGTTGAGGCCTTGCGCGACCAAAGCAACTAGATCATCGAATCCAAGCGGGACCGTGAAGGGTCCAGGCTACAAGGGCGCGGCAACGCGCCCTTTTTGCTGCCGCCTTTCGGCCATCGAGGCCGCTCTTCCGGGCACGGCGGCCCGGCGAAACTTTGGAGATAGAGCGGGCAAAGAAAAAGGGCGCCGCATCGCTGCGGCGCCCTGGTTCTTGGCGTTTCCGCCATTCGTTATCGGATCTGAATGATGATCTTCGCGCGGCGGTTTTGCGGTTCGCGCACGCCGTCCGGGGTCTGAACCAGCAGTTCGGTCTCGCCCTTACCGGCGGTCGTGATGTTCTTGGCCGCAATGCCCTGCCTGACGAGCTCAGCCTTTACGGCGTCGGCCCGGCGCTTGGACAGCTTCAAATTATAGTCGGCTGGCCCCGAGGTATCGGCATAACCCGTAACCTCGACCTTGGCGCCCGTCGCTTTCTTGGCGTTGGCCGCAGCGGTGCGGATGATGCCCAGCGCTTCCGGCGTCAGGTTCGACTTGTTCCAGTCGAAGAACACCAAATAGGTGTCCGGAGCGCCGGCCATGCCGGGCGACGGCGGAGCACCCTGATCCGGCATCAATTCGAACATCTTCAAATGTTCGGCAGCTTGCAGAGGCGGCAGAAACGGCTCGATCTTGGCCATTGCCGCATTGAAATCGTTTTTGCAGGAATTCATGTCCTCGACTTCGAGGATGCCGCCGCGGGAATTGACTTCGGTTGATTCTTCAATCCAGCAATCCAACGCGACTTGCGCCTTCGCCGCCCATTCCGGACGAATGTCCCGGGCGCCACGGTCGAAAAAGCCCATCAGCTTCGCCCGCGCATCGGTAATATCATTGACCTGGGATTCATGAACCGGCTTGTGACCCGAACCGATATCGGTGCTGGAATCTCCCGGAAGGACCTCTTGGCCCTTGGCCGCGTTCTTCGCCTTTACTCCGAACCAGTCGGACGCATAATTGTCGTCGATGCTAGAAGTTTCGACAGTGTCAGCCCAGTAGCCGGCGACCAACCCTTGGTCGAAAGCAGACTGATGAGAACTGTCAGCCGGTGCAGAACGAACCTCGAACCCGACCGGCGCCGCGCAAGCGGAGAGCAACAGTAGCCCACCAAGGACGATTGGAAGTGACCTGAACATTTTCGAACCCCTTTTAGAAAACGAGAAACCTCGAATTCGCGAATATTAACCACACGCCCCCGGTAATCTTTTAACCCACCTTCCGGTCGGCGACAACGGCTAAACACACGGACATACAGTAGTAATTCGGCCTTTGCCCGGCGCGCGCTACCCGTGAAAGCGATCTTCCGACTACCCCAGAAGACCTCCTGATCTCATGAAAACGCCCGGGGAACTAATAAACCGGCGATACCGCACGAAGTTCCGTGAACTTCGGCGTATACGGCAATATCACCAGAAAATTAACGCTACGTGAAGTAATTCTTTCGGAGAGGGTAGCGAAAAATCCATGATTGGCCAAGGATTTGCCCATTTTGACTAATTGCGGCACCAAGGCCACACCCAAAATTCGTCCCCGCCGGTAAAAGCCCGATCAAATATTCGCAGGCATCGTCGCGTATGAATACTGCGCGCGCCGCGGGGAATGTTGGAATTGGCTCGCTCTCCTGCGAGCTTAGAGAATACTGGCGACCCCAACGGGATTCGAACCCGTGTTGCCGGCTTGAAAAGCCGAAGTCCTAACCACTAGACGATGGGGTCGTGGGTGGATTGATATTCTGGTGCCCTGATTAATGACGCAACGCGGCAAAATCAAGCAATGCTTCGCCCCGCCGCCGATTTAGGCCTTCCGCATGGCAGCCGCGTCATCGATGAAAAGGCAGATCGATTTCCGTCCCTGCCACTCGTCGGCGGCGATTCGGCCGGCAATATGGAGATTGGTCCCCCGGCACCGCAGCAGTCCTTCCCCCAGCGCGTTATGGGCGGCGCGGAACGCCATCGCTTTGAGGCTGCCGCCCGCGCCCGACAACGAGCAGCGGACATGCTCGCCGACGATTTCCGCCGAAGCGAGGTACACGCCGGGAAATGCAAAGCGCGGCTCGGAATTGCCGGCGCCAAAGGGGCCGATACGCGTGAGATCGCCGGCCAGGTCCAAGGTTGCGGCATCCGG
>JBGOXX010000163.1:0-4977 GCA_041479345.1 Alphaproteobacteria bacterium | reverse complement strand
GCTCGCCCTGTTGCCGGGCGACGATCAGCCGGACGCCGAGCTTGCGGCGCTATCGACAATTCCGGCCGAAGCACTCCATCGGCTTTGGCAGTATTTCGTCCATGGCGGCGTCGAGAACGCCGTCAATTTTCTGCACTACGCGGCGTCGCTGATCGGATTTGCGCCGGATGTGCGCTGGCAAGAACCGGCGCCCTTACTGCGTGCCGGGCTCTATTGGCCGGGAATTCCGAGGCCATCGATTCCCGATCTCGAAAAAATTTGGCGGGCCGATGCGCCGCGCGCGGCGATTCTTTTTTACCGGGCACTGGTTCAGGCGGCCGATACCGCGCCCATCGACGCCCTCATTACCGAATTGCGCAGCCGGGGTCTCAATCCGGTCCCGATCTATTGCACCAGCTTGAAGGATGGGCTCGCCGCGGCCATCGTTTCCGAACTGATCAAGCACGCCAATCCCGAAATCATTTTGAGTGCGACCGGCTTTGCCCAAAACAATCTGGACCAAGCACCGGGCATTAACGATGAACCGCCGCTCGGCGCCGATTGTCCGGTGATTCAGATCGTGCTCGCGGGCGGAACGGAGGCCGAATGGCGCGCCGGCACGCGCGGCTTGTCGGCTCGCGACATCGCCATGAATGTCGCCTTGCCTGAGGTGGACGGACGCATCATCGGGCGCGCGGTTTCCTTCAAAGACCGGTTGCGCCGCGACGATTCTTGCGAATGCGACATTGTCGCCCACCGGCCCATTCCTGACCGCATCGCGTTCGTCGCCGATCTTGCGGCGTCTTGGGTGCAGTTGCGCCGGACCCCCGAGAAAGACCGCCGTATCGCGCTGGTGCTGGCGAATTATCCGAATCGCGATGGGCGAATCGGCAATGGCGTCGGCCTGGATACGCCGAAATCGGCGATCGTCGTTCTCGAAGCGCTGGCCAAAAACGGTTTCGACATTCGGGATATTCCGGAAGACGGCGATGGGCTGGTGCGCCGGTTGATAGCAGGCCCGACAAATGATCACCAAAAGAATCGCAGCGTCACCGAAATCTTGCCGCTTGCCGAATACCAAGCGTTCTTCGCAGGCCTTCCCGACGACGCGAAAGAATCGGTCGCTGCGCGATGGGGCGCGCCGGAAACCGATCCCTTCTTCGATTCAGCGGCGGGCGGTTTTGCGATCCCCGCCTTTCGCTGCGGCAACGTTGCGGTCGGATTGCAGCCGGCCCGCGGTTACAACATCGATCCGATGCGCAGCTATCACGATCCGGCGCTGGTTCCGCCCCACGGCTATTTCGCGTTTTATGCCTGGCTGAAATCGAATTTCGGCGCTCAGGCGATCGTGCATCTCGGCAAACACGGCACCCTCGAATGGCTGCCCGGCAAAGCACTGGCTTTGTCTCAATCCTGTTTTCCCGAGACGGTGCTGGGCGCCGTGCCGCATCTTTATCCGTTCATCGTCAACGATCCCGGTGAAGGCACCCAGGCCAAGCGCCGCGCCCAAGCGGTCATTGTCGATCACCTGACGCCGCCACTGACCCGCGCTGAATCCTACGGACCGTTGCGCGACCTCGAACAGCTCGTCGACGAGTATTACGAAGCGGCGTCGCTCGATCCGCGCCGTCTGAAGGTCTTAACCCGAGCGATTCTGGACCTGGCGGAAAATGCCGGGATCGCCATGGATTGCGGCATCGAGCGCAAGGACGATGACTCCGCCGCCCTCAAGAAACTCGACGCTTATCTCTGCGAGTTGAAGGAGCTTCAAATCCGCGACGGGCTTCACGTGTTTGGCGAGAGTCCGGCGGGAATGCAGCTTGCCGATTTGCTTGTCGCTTTAGTGCGGGTGCCGCGCGGACGCGGCGAAGCTGGCGATGCATCCCTGACCCGCGCAATTGCCGCCGATCTTGGGCTCGGTTTCGATCCCCTCGATTGCGCCTTGGGCGAAGAATGGCAAGGCGCGATGCCGCAAGACCTCGTGGACGTCCTCCCCGATGCATCCTGGCGCAGTTTCGGCGATACGGTCGAACGGCTGGAATTTTTGGCGCGACGCCTCGTTCTCAGCGAAATTCCCTGCCGCCCCGAGTGGACACGCACAAGAGCCGTGCTCGACACCGTGAAACAAATCATCCGTCCGCTCGTCTCATGCTGCGGCGCCCATGAATTGAACGGGCTGCTGCGCGGGCTTTCCGGGCGCTTCGTGCCGCCGGGGCCGAGCGGGGCGCCGACCCGCGGACGATCCGACGTGCTGCCCACGGGCCGCAATTTCTATTCGGTGGATACGCGCACGGTGCCGACACCCGCCGCCTGGCGCTTGGGCTGGGATTCGGCGGGAAAACTGATCGCGCGTTACGCCCAGGAGCACGGCGAATTTCCGCGGCGCCTGGCTCTCTCCGCCTGGGGCACCAGCAACATGCGGACCGGCGGCGACGACATCGCCCAAGGCTTGGCGCTGATGGGCGTTCGGCCAACCTGGGATTCCGCGTCGCGCCGGGTCACCGGATTTGAAATCCTGCCGCTTTCAGTTCTGGACCGGCCGCGGGTGGACGTGACCTTGCGGATTTCCGGATTCTTCCGGGACGCCTTTCCGGGGCTGATCGATCTATTCGATTCGGCGGCGCGCGCCGTCGCCGCCCTCGATGAAAGCGGCGATCTCAATCCTCTGGCGACGGGGGCGCGCGAGGAAACGCAGAAACTGATTGCCGCCGGGCTCGACGAATCCTCGGCGCGGCATCGGGCGGGATTTCGGGTCTTCGGTTCAAAACCGGGCGCTTACGGGGCGGGGCTTCAGGCCCTCATCGACGAGCGCGGTTGGGAAGGCGATGCCGATCTCGCCAAGGCCTATGTCGCCTGGGGCGGCTATGCCTATGGCGCGGGCGTCCAGGGCGAGGCGCAGCATCAGTTGTTCGAACGGCGATTGGCGCTCGTCCAGGCCGTGGTCCACAATCAGGACAATCGCGAACACGATCTGCTCGACAGCGACGACTACTATCAATTCGAGGGCGGATTGGCCGTGGCGGTCAAACAGGCGTCGGGATCGGCGCCGGTTGTTTATCATGCCGATCATTCGCGGCCCGAATCGCCGCGCATTCTCCGGCTCGAAGAGGAAATCGCCAGAGTCGTGCGTTCGCGCGTCGTCAATCCGAAATGGATCGCCGGGGTGATGCGCCACGGCTATAAGGGCGGATTCGAGATGGCGGCAACCGTCGACTATATGTTCGCCTTTGCCGCTACCGCCCATGCCGTGCGGGATCATCATTTTGATGCCGTATTTGACGCCTATATTGGCGATGACTCGGTACGCGGATTTCTCGAGACTCATAATCCGGACGCCCTGCGAGAGATGAGCGAGCGATTGCTTGAAGCCGAACAACGCGGACTTTGGCGGCCGCGGCGCAATAGCGCCCACGAAAAGCTGAGTGCCATCACCACGCAACCGCAAAGGCAGGCATCATGAGCGAAGTAACCGACGAGGTCCGCAATCGCGAGCACCATGAGAAGATGGCGCGGCGCAAGGAAGCGCGCGACAAAATCATGGCGACCAAGACGGAAGAACGGGGCCTTGTCATCGTCCATACCGGCAAGGGCAAGGGCAAGACCAGTGCCGCCATGGGCATGGCCCTGCGCTGCGTCGGCCACGGCTTCAAGGTCGGCATCGTCCAATTCGTCAAAGGCGGATGGGATACGGGCGAGCGCCGGGCCCTTGAGCAATTTAAGGACCTTGTCACATTCAAGGCGATGGGCGAGGGATTCACCTGGGAAACTCAGGACCGCGCCCGCGACATCGCCGCGGCAAAAGCCGCCCTCGATGCGGCGGCGGAAATGATCCGCGATTCCTCCTATCGCATGGTGATTCTGGACGAACTCAACATTGTGTTGCGGTATGATTATTTACCGGTCGAGACGGTGCTCCGGCTTTTGGATGAAAAGCCAAGCGCCACCCATGTCGTGATCACCGGACGCAACGCGCCTAATGAACTTCTGGAGCGGGCCGATCTGGTGACCGAAATGACTTTGGTGAAACATCCGTTCGCGGCCGGCGTCAAAGCTCAGCCCGGCGTGGAGTTTTGACCCGGCAAATTTTTGGAAAACGAATTTCGTCGATTTCGAAGGGAGGTATGAGTCATGCGCAGAATAATGGTTTTCGTATCCTTGGCTTTGCTTGCGGCAACGATGTGCCTCACCGATGCACGCCCTGCTGCCGCATTGAGCTACGAGCAGGAAGTGGTGGACAAGGCCCGCATCACCGCGTCGAAGCTGCTGAGCGATCCCAATTACGTCTCGCTGTCAAGCAAGCTCAAGGATGCGAAAGCGATCGTCATCATACCCTCGCTCATCAAAGGCGCGTTCTTCGTCGGCGCCCAGGGCGGAACCGGCGTCATGCTCGCCAAATCGGCGCAAGGGTCCTGGAGCTATCCCGCCTTCTATACCGTGGGCGGCGGAAGCTTCGGCTTGCAAATCGGCGCCAAGGCGGCGGAAGTCATCCTGCTCATCATGAGTGACGGCGCGCTTCAGGCGGTTTTGAAGAATCAGGTCAAGCTCGGAGCCGATGCCAGCTTCGCCATGGGCGAGATCGGCGCCGGCGTCGAAGGCTCGACCACCACGAACGTCAACGCCGATATCATCGCGTTCAGCTCATCCGAAGGCTTGTACGCCGGCGTATCGCTGGAAGGCGCTGTGATCAACGGCCGCAACGACCTCAACGAGGCCTATTACGGAAAAGGCGTCACGGCGCCGGGAATTGTCGTCGACCAGAAATTCTCGAACGCCGCGGCGGATCCGCTGCGCCAGGTATTGATGGCGCATTAGACGCGTCCCGTGGAAGAGAGACCGGAATACCGGCATGAACCGCAAACGCACATCTGCCCTGATGATTCAGGGCACCGGATCGGAAGTGGGAAAGTCGCTGCTGGTTGCGGGGCTGGCCCGGGCGTTTGCACGCCGCGGATTGAATGTCCGTCCGTTCAAGCCGCAGAACATGTCGAACAATGCGGC
>JBGOXX010000162.1:0-4985 GCA_041479345.1 Alphaproteobacteria bacterium | reverse complement strand
TAGCCCGAGGCGCGGGCGATCGGATGGGCAACGCCGCGAATCCCCCGGGGCGGATAGCGGCAAGCCGAAACCGCACGCGCCGCTTCGGCGGCGGTCGAAATTGCCGGCACCATGACGCCTTCGGGACCGGCATCGAGCACGCGCTTCAATTGTGCCGGTGTGTTCTCCGTCACCCGAACCAGGGAGGCGGCCGGGGTTCCGGCCAGCGCCTGCAACTGGCCCACGGTATTCAGGATATCGCCCGGCCCATGCTCCATATCGATCATGACCGCGCCGTAACCGGAAAATCTGAGGATTTCGGCCGCGACCGCACTGCCCATATTGGCCAGGCAGCACAGCACAGGATTGCCGCCGCGCAGCCGTTTTTTGAGGCCTTTACTCCTCGTAAATTCTTGTTTGACCACGAAAACCCCCGCTTTGCCGTCTTCCCCAAGCCCGGTTGGCTGGACCGGTTGCCGACGTTATCGTCATCCCCCGTTCAGGGTCACTAGCCGAAAATCGTTTTGACGGCGCCATAATTCCGGCGCAAGACCATACTTAAATCAGCAATCATCTAACCGGGCCGCCTCGTGCGGCCCCAAAAAGCGAGAAGCGCCGATGGCGAAGGAACGGACGATTCGGAAATTGTGGATGCCATTGGCTGCCCTTGCGGCCGGAATTGCCCTGGCCTGGGCCGCACCCGGCCATGCCGCCGATCCCCAAGCAAATGATTCGGGGAAAATTCCGCTGAAAGTCGGTCAGCCGCAAAACCCGGAGCCGGAGGACGAGACCCTCAGCGATGACGAAGTGAAGGCTGGCAAGGCCGCCTTCGAGCATTTTCACGCGACGGTCGACGCGATCAACGAAAATATCGCCGACGCCTATGGCGGGCCGCCGTTCCACAAAGTGGAATATCCGGCTTTGCGCACCGCCAAGATCACGCCCAACAAGGCGTGGATGGACAATAAGCGCAGCCATTACCGCAACGCCATGATGCTCTACAGCATGTGGCGCAATGCGAATCAATTCCGTTCGGTCACGCTGATGATCGTCGACGATAAAGGCGTCGACTACATCACGATCAAGGACACGCCGCAGGGCATCGATTACAAGGCCCGCCAGATCATGGACACCGACATGAAGGCGGCACCCCAGAAACCGCAAAACGAATAAATCGCAAAACGAATAAACGGAATCCCGCTGGAACCTACGGCCGTCGGTTCTCTTAATTCTTGGGGTTCTATTCGAGTTTCTTGCTGTCGAGATCGGCCTGGCGGCGTTCGGCTTCGGATTTGTCGCGCGCCCGTTCGTCTTTGCTGCGGCCGAAGCGGGTACGATTCTCGGCGGCCTGGGCTTCGAGAATTTTGCGCTCCCGGTTCTTGCGATAGCGATTGAGATTGATAATCTCGCCCATGGCCGTCACATCGCTTTGATCAAAGGGCCTTCGTTCAAGTTGCCCCCTCAGATTCCTCGGAGGCAAATTCTTCTGGGCCCGTAATTCATTCGTGACCGATGATTCATTCAGGGCCGAATTGTTTGATCTGAAGCCGTCTCAGCCTTAGCTTAGCCGAATCGGGGCGGTGTGCAAGCGCCCTCAAAGACGGGGAACGGCACCAGCCGCCGCCCGGCGCCAATCGGAGTCATTGCGTGCGAAAAATCCTTATCGGCCTTGCCGCTACCGTCGTCTTGCTGCTTGCCGCGGCGCTCATCGGCCCAAGTTTCGTTGATTGGAATAAATTTAAGCCGGAGATCGCGGAACGGGTCAAAACGGCAACCGGCCGCGACCTTGCGATCGGCGGCGATATAAGCCTGTCGATTCTGCCCGCCCCGACATTATCGGCGCATAATGTGACGCTGGCCAACATGCCCGGCGCCCGCGAGCCCATCATGGCGAGCCTCAAATCGCTGGGCGTGCGGGTCGAATTGGTTCCGCTGCTCCAGGGCAAGATCAAGGTCGAAAGCCTCACCCTCGTCGAGCCGGTCATCGCCCTCGAAGCTTTGGCCGACGGCCGCCACAATTGGGATTTGGCGCCTCCCGCTGCGGCACCCGCCGCTGGCGCTGCACCGAAAGCGGCACCCCCAGCGACGCCCCAACCGGCAACAGAATCGAAAACCGGCGGTGGGGAAGCGATCGAGATCGGCAGTTTCAGCATCGAAAACGGAACCGTGACTTATCGCGATGACGCCAGCGGAACCACCGAGCGTATCGAAAAGCTGAACACCGAAATTACCGCCGAATCGCTGGCCGGACCGATCTCGGTCGACGGCGATTTGGTGGTCCACGGCATCAAGCTGGCGATTAAGGCCGGGACCGGCGAATTCACCGCGTCGCCGATTCCGCTGCACCTCGATGTCTCTTTGCCCGATGCCGATGCGAAACTTTCATTCGGCGGATCGCTCTCAGCGCTTAATGCGGACGGTCAGATCACGGGGAAAATTTCGGCGGAAGGTTCGGATCTTTCGCGATTGGCGGCGCTTGCCCAACAAGGGGCCAAACCGGCTTTTCCGGCACCGCTCGCTCAGAAATTCTCGGCCGCCGGCGATGTCAGCGGTTCCGCCAAGGCCATCGCGATCAAGGATCTCAAACTCGCTTTGGGCGATACGCTGGCATCCGGCGCCGTCACCGTTGGCATCGGTCCGCCGGTCCGGATCGACATTACGGCGGCGATGACCAGCCTTGAGCTCGATCCTTGGATCGCGTCGGCTACCGCCGCGAAATCCGAAACCGAGAGCGATGCCGGTGCCGGCGACAACCAAAAGCCGGGCAATGGCCCTCCCACCGCACCATCTGGCGCACCGACGCCGCCGCCGACCGCCGCCGGTTTTGCCCTGCCCAAAACCATCACCGCCACTCTTGATTTATCGATTGGCGCTGCGGTCTATCAGCGCGATCTCATCCGCGACGTGAAATTGCGCGCGGCGCTTGACGGCGGAAAACTTTTGATTCAGCAGGCGTCGGCCTCTTTTCCCGGCGGATCAAGTCTGTCGGCGACGGGAACACTCGCCGGCGACGGCGGCAAGCCGGCTTTCGACGGATCGGTGGCGGTTCTATCGGACAATCTCCGCGGCACTTTCGATTGGCTCAAAATCGATACGTCTTCGGTTCCGGCCGAGCGGCTGCATAAATTCGCGGCTACCGGCAAGATCAAGGGAACGCCGGAGCAATTCGAGCTTTCGGGTCTCGATCTCAAGCTCGATACGTCGCATATGACCGGCGGGGTGGTGGTGGCACTACGGGACAAGCCGGCTTTGGGCGTGCGCTTCGATCTCGACCAGCTCGATCTCGACGCTTACATGCCGCCGCCAGCAAGCGCCGCCACCGCCCAGCCGGGGACTCCGGCGAAATCCAATCCGGCGCCGGCAGCGCCTTCCGGAAACGCCGCGGGCGGCGGGCTCTCGGTTCTCAAATCTTTCGACGCGAATGTGGTGGCGAAAATCGGCAGCCTGACCGCCCGCGGCATGCAAATTCAGAACGTCGCATTCGACGGCACGTTGCTGAATGGCGTTCTGACCGCGCGCGATTTGAGCGCCGGCGATTTCGGCGGCGGCACGGCGAAGCTTTCGGGCGTGCTGAGCGGCCTCGGCGACAAGCCGGCGGTCGACGGCGCCTTCGCGATCACGGTCAAGGATCCGGCGCGGCTCATGACCCTTGCCAATCGGCAGCCGCCGCCGATTCTCACGCGCCTCGGCCCGGTCGGGTTTTCGGGCAACGCCAAGGGCGCCCTCGATGCATTTTCCTTCGATACCGCGCTCGATATCGCCGGCGGCAAGTTGACGGCGCAGGGAACCGCCGGCTTGCCCGATTCGGGCGCAAAATTCGATATTGCCGTCGATGCGAAACATGCCGATCTTGCCAGCCTGATCCGGGTCTACAATCCCGATTACCATCCGGCCGCGCAGAACCTCGGCGCGCTCGCGCTCTCGCTTCATTTGCGCGGCGACACCACGGCGGCGGAGCTTTCGGATCTCAAGGGCAATATCGGTCCTGTTGCCCTCCAGGGCGGCGCCCATGCGCGCTTTGACGGACCGCGACCCGCTATCGATGCCACTCTGCAAGCCAGCGAAATCATCGCCGATTTGTTTCTGCCGCCGAATCCGAGCGCCGGCGCCGCACCGCCTTCCGGCGGCAAGCCCACGGCCGGCGGCGGGGGATCGCCAGCACTTCCGCCCGGTCAGCATTGGTCGAAGGAACCGTTCGATTTCACCGCGCTGAAACTTGCCGATGCCGAAGTGAAACTGACCGGCGCCGCGATCAGTTACGGAAAATATCGCGTCGACAAACCGGAGTTCGTTTTCTCGCTCAAGAACGGCGTCCTCGATATTCACGATCTCAAGGGCGCGATGTTCCAGGGGGCCTTCGATCTCAAAGGGCAGCTTGACGCCAGTGCCACGCCGAAGCTTTCGGGCGATGTGACAATTAGCAAGGCCGATATTCACGAGGCGCTGTTTTCCGCCGGCGATATCGACGTCGCCAGCGGCAAACTCGATTTCGGGATGAAGGCGGCCGGGGCGGGGGCAAGCCCGTTTGATCTCGTGTCATCGCTGGCCGGCAATGGCACGATGCAGGTGACCGACGGTGTGGTTCAGGGCTTTGACCTCAAGGCGATCAGCGACCGGCTCAAGAGTCTGAACAGCGCGATGGACTTTTTGGCGGCCTTCGCCACCTCGATGTCGGGCGGGCAGACGAAATTCAGCAAGCTGGCGGGGACCTTCACGATCGACAAAGGTGTCGTTCGCGCCGACGATGTCGATCTGCAGGCCGAAGCCGGAGCCGGAAAAATCACCGGCACCATCGATCTGCCGGCGTGGATGATCGATATGCGCGGCGATTTCACGCTGACCGATCATCCGAAAGTGCCGGGCTTCGGCATGCGCGTCGCCGGTCCACTCGATTCGCCCGAGCGCAAGCTCGAGACCAAGGATCTTGAGGCCTATCTCGTGCAGCGCGGCGTCGGCAGCCTGTTGAAAAAAGTATTGCCGGGCGAACAAGCGCAGCCTGGTGCTGC
>JBGOXX010000161.1:0-5095 GCA_041479345.1 Alphaproteobacteria bacterium | reverse complement strand
GGCCGGCATCGATTTGCCGGGCGAGCGCCCCGGACTGATGCCGGATTCGGATTGGAAGGAAGCGGAATTCGGCGTGTCCTGGCAGCCGGGCGAAACCCTCGTCGCCGGCATCGGCCAGGGCTACACGCTGGCGACACCCTTGCAGCTGGCGGTGATGGCGGCGCGGCTCGCCAATGGCGGCAATGCAGTGGTCCCCCATCTGAGCCACGATGTCGTCGACCGCGACGGCGTGCGGCCGCGCCCGGTGCCTACCTTTTCGCCGATCGGGGTTTCGGCGGCGTCGCTCAAGGTCGTGACCGACGGTATGATCGCGGTGGCCAACGATGCTCACGGGACCGCTTATGCCGCGCGCATCATGGAGGCCGGGTTCGAAATGGCCGGCAAGACCGGAACGTCGCAAGTGCGGCGCATTTCCAAGGCCGAACGCCTGACCGGCGTCAAAAAGAACGAGGATCTGCCCTGGGAAGAACGCGACCATGCGCTGTTCATCAGTTTTGCGCCGATCGATGAACCGCGATTTGCGTGTTGCGTCGTGATCGAACATGGCGGCGGCGGCTCCAAGGTGGCCGCCCCGATCGCCCGCGACATTCTGCTCGAAACCCAGAAGCGGCATCCGAAGACAGGCCCGCTCGCCCGCGATCCGGACGGACCGGACGGAAAAGCGTAGTTATGTGGTTTTCCCGGCAAGGCGCGTTTCAGATCATCGATAAGATTCCGCAGATCAACTGGCTGTTGATTCTGCTGCTGGGGGCGATTTCCTCGGTCGGGTTCGCGATGCTCTATTCGGCGAGCAACGGCAACCTCGATCCCTGGGCGATGCGGCAGATGGTCCGGTTTGCGATCGGCGTCGGCCTGATGATCTTCGTGGCGCTGATCGATATCCGCTATCTCCTGCGTTACGCCTATGTCGCCTATTTCGTAGGCCTCGCTTTGCTCATCGTCACCGAAATCGCCGGCGCCATCGGCATGGGCGCCCAGCGCTGGATCGATGTCGGCGTTTTCCAGATTCAGCCATCCGAAATCATGAAAGTAACACTCGTGTTGGCACTCGCCCGCTATTTCCACGGACTGACCCCGGAGGAAATCCGCAAGCCCACGGTCATCTTCTTCCCGGCCTTTCTCGTGGGCGTGCCAGCGCTTCTGGTGCTGAAGCAGCCCGATCTCGGCACCGCGCTCATTCTGGTACTGGTCGGCGGGATCATGTGTTTCCTCGGCGGCATCCGGATGTGGAAATTCGTGCTCGCCTTCGGGGCGGCGGTTGGCATCGTGCCCATCGCCTGGCGTTTCTTGCGCGATTACCAAAAGCGCCGCATCGAGACCTTTCTCGATCCCGAATCCGATCCGCTGGGCTCCGGCTATCACATCATGCAGTCGAAAATCGCACTCGGCTCCGGCGGCGTTTTCGGCAAAGGTTTTTTAGCCGGCAGCCAGAGCCATCTCAATTTCCTCCCCGAGAAACAGACCGACTTCATCTTCACCATGCTGGCCGAAGAATTCGGCATGATGGGCGGCATCGCCGTGCTCGGGCTTTATGCGCTGGTCCTGGTCTACGGGCTGTCGATTGCGCTGCGCTGCCGGCACCAATTCGGGCGGCTGCTGGCGATGGGCATCACCAGCAGTTTCTTCATGTCGATGTTCATCAATGTCGCGATGGTGATGGGACTGATCCCGGTGGTCGGCGCGCCGCTGCCTCTGGTCTCCTATGGCGGCTCGGCGATGATGACGATTCTGCTCGGCTTTGGCTTCGTGATGTCGGCCCATGTCCACCGCGACATCCGCATCCCCCGCCGGACCACCATCCTCGATTCCTAAGGGCCTTGGCGCCTTTAGGCGGAAAGCGAGGCGGAGTCGGCTCTTTTCCCCCGCCCCAAACCCCTGATTTTCGGCTTATTTGCTGGCATTTCCGCCATCATCGACAAAGCCGGCTGGCTTTGCTATATGGCCGCCCTTGACCGCGTATCGCCCCTGCCTTCGCAGCGGCTACGGGGGCGCATAGCTCAGGTGGTAGAGCAGCTGACTCTTAATCAGCGGGTCGCAGGTTCGAGTCCTGCTGCGCCCACCAATAACCTTCTGAATTGTCTCCGAGAAACGCCCGATTGCCGATAAGCCATGCGGACCGAAAGTCTGACAAAACGGCAATTCGTCAGACAAATTCGTCAGACAAAGAAGTCTGATGGCGCGTTGATTTTCAACGCGAAAACTTTGCGCGCAGCTGATTCCAGATCAGCTGCTTGGTGGGACTGCTCACGGCACCGATTTTTCGTTGGTCGGCGACATTGGGCGGCCGACAATTGCCGACCCGTACGCAGGCAAGGTCGTGAGCCGGACATCCTCTAGGGGACCCCCTACCGTGAAATGGTAAAAGCTCTGCCAATCGCGTGCAGAGATGCCAAACACGTTGTGGACTGGATCATCGAAATAGCAACCGATCCCGGTTGACCGAACACTCGCTTCTTCGGATTCGAGATATAGGACCTGCCCGACCAGACCAGCTTCCCAGAAAAGCCTTCGGTAAAATCCCGCGCCGTACGCAATCAGGCTGGCGGTGTAATCGGCAATCATCGCCAGGCTGAAAGCCCCGTCCCCGGCAATGTCTTGGTTGCAGGAGACTCTCGCGGCTATGGCACGACAATCGCCTTCCTCGAGTAAGTAGAGTGGAAGGCCACGTGGGCACGAGGCAGGCCTACGCCATAGGAAGTCGCATTTCATCGCTTGCTGGAGTGCCTCGATCTTTTCCGGATCGCGGACAAGCGCATAAAGACCTGGATTTAGTTCGTTCACGCGGTGCACGAAGAGCCCTAGGTGTATGCGTGGGCGCCACGGAATGGCGTCCCATGGCATGGCTCGCCGGTCTCGGGTTGGCAGAAGACGCGCCATCATTCGGAAGAACACCTTTGCAGAGATTGCCGTTGATGCGTCCATGCTCACGGCGCTTCTGCGCCCCAGGATCACCTTCTCGGCAGTGAACGAACCTGACCGTACAGGCGGCGCGAAGAGTTCCTCCTCAGAAGGGAACTCGGAGAAATCTTCCTCGGTCGGGGTCATATCCAGCGAGCTTGCCCGAGCTACTTGGTCGATAACCGGCCAATCGACATGATTGGGGCTGAGTATGTTGGCCCTTCCAAACCAGTGGTAAGCGGCGACTTCCGATACAGCATGTTCTGGCAAATACAGACCCAGATTTTCAGTCCGTTCGCCAGGGACAACCAATGCCAACAGTTCCGGATGTTCTCGCTCCGAGCCCGCGAAGTCCGTATCGCGGTCGAGGCCGAGAAGCCGCGACACGGCGGTATCTCCCACTTGGTCGAGGAGGCGGAGTTTCCAGCCGAGCGAAGCGGCGGCGAAGCGCATGGCTGCAAGCGCATGTCCGATGTCGTGCTGGCAGTATCGGAACGCCCGTTCGCCGTACTTCCAAGCCTCCCGCCAATAAATGGACGAAAGGCCCGCAAGGAAAGAGTCGTCGGGAAACACAGCCATCAACTCTTTCCAGACCGCGGGAGCAAACTCTGAACGGCGCTCGAGAGCGTGTTCTTTAGGCGCGTAGTGGTAAACGCCTGGACATTCATAAATGTCGCCGAGGGCGGGCAGAACCGCGTAGCCTTCCGTGGGATGCAAGTTCCCGCTTGAGGGATTGGCTCGTAGAGACCACTTGTTGCCATGGAACTCCTTCCAGGCAGTGAGGGAAAGAGCGTAGCGGAAG
Organism: Alphaproteobacteria bacterium; assembly: GCA_041479345.1. Taxonomy (GTDB): domain Bacteria; phylum Pseudomonadota; class Alphaproteobacteria; order DATDPM01; family DATDPM01; genus DATDPM01. Next base: position 1,395 of record JBGOXX010000161.1, on the reverse strand, counting down.
AAAAGCGAAAGGGAATCGATCGACAGCGGCTCCGGCGTCACGCCGTGCATGACGTAGATTTGATAGTATGGAAGTTGTCGCCCTTTCTTGGGTAGAGGAAGGCACACTAGCGGTGCACCGTGGTACCGGCGGAACGGATCCGGCTGCGTAGCCCAATCCATATGGCCCAACGATTTAGCGAAACGATGGTAGTGGTGCTTCGTTCGCTCGTGATAGGCCACCACGGTTTCCTCTGCGGACAGGTCGCCATCGACGAAGCCTGAGCCGGGCTCCTCTGTTCCTACCAAGAACTTTATCCTTGATGTCCAGCCTTGGGCGATTGAAGGACATTGTCACGTTAATCTGATTTCCTGCGAAATCAAGGTGACTCGCCGATGGTCGCCGTTTGCATTTTAAATGGGCTACCTTCACGGAGGGGTGTCGAAGGGCATATGCTTGGTAAACGTGGCAACCCCCCTGGAAGTTCCATGTAGCATGATCGGAACGAAGTTCCTGATAGGGACAGTATCTGCTCCCCGCAACGCGTTTAGACACGTCACGAACGAGGTGGTACCCTTCGTTTAAATAGCGCTTTAGCAGGTCGCCGTTGGCGCCCAAACCTGCCACATGGAGGGTTTTGCATGGATGAGTTGAAGACCTCTCAGGCAAAGATCAAGGCCCGCACCAAGGAAATGGAGGCCGCGATCAAATCCCTCGTTAAACAGGCGGAGGGCCTCCAGGGCCGCGCGCGCAAGAACCTTAACGAAGCGATCGCGGAGTTGAGGTCCCGTCAAAAGCAGGCCCTTGAGAAGATAAAGGAGATGAGACGGGGCGGCATCGAGTCCGTGGAGCGCAACGTTGCGGCGGGCCAAACCGCGCTTGCCGCCTTCGATAAGACGGTGTCCGAGATCTCGGCCCAGCTCGAGCAGCAACGCAAGGCGATCCTGGCGCGCGCTGAGGCTATTCACGCCGAGGTGACCGCCCTGCGCGAGAGCGGCATGCGGCAAATGGGTCAACAGATGCGGATCGGGGAAAAGGTCCTGGATGATTTCGAGAAGCTGATCAGCCAAACCGCCGATACCCTGAACAGCCAGGTCCAAACCTTCGTGGCGCGTGCGGATACCCAGCTGAAATCCTGGCACGCAACCGTCGACGAATATTCCAAGACGGCCATGAACATGGCGGAGCAGGGGCGCAAGGACTTCGCGACCGTCGTCAACGATCTCATGGTGTGGCAGAAAAACGCCCAGAAGCAGTACCAGGATTTCAGCGCCGCAAGCATTCGGGCTTGGTCGAACATCGCAGGAAATCTCGAACGGGGGCGGGACAAAGTGAATAAGCTGGGCAAGAAGGCCTCGGGCCGCGGCAAGAAATAACGGCCCGGTATTCTCCGGCCCAAGCCGTGACGTGATTTGT
>JBGOXX010000160.1:0-5137 GCA_041479345.1 Alphaproteobacteria bacterium | reverse complement strand
GGCTTGGCGGCGGTGTTCGTGGCGGCGGCCGCGTTCTATTCGCCGGACGCCTACGGCATCATGGTCGACGGCCATATCAAGACCCAAAGCTTGATTGAAATGAGCATTGGCACCGCGATTGGCGCCATCACCTTCACCGGTTCGATCATCGCGTTCTCGAAGCTGCAAGGCTTGGTTTCCGGGGCACCCCTGGTTTTCCCCGGCCAGCATTGGCTGAATCTTTTGCTCGGGATTACGCTGGTCGGGCTCGTCGCGTGCTTCGTGACCACCTCGGACCCGCTCATCTTCTGGTCGATCGCCGGAATTTCGTTCTTGCTCGGTGTGCTCATCATCGTCCCCATCGGCGGCGCCGACATGCCGGTGGTGGTTTCGATGCTGAATTCCTATTCCGGATGGGCGGCGGCCGGCATCGGCTTCACCCTCGAGAACAATCTGCTCATCATCACCGGGTCTCTCGTCGGCTCGTCGGGCGCCATCCTCAGCTACATCATGTGCAAGGGGATGAACCGCTCGTTCTTCAACGTGATCCTGGGCGGCTTCGGGACCGCAAGCGGCACCGCGGCGGCGGGTGCGAAGCCCGACCGGCCGGTCAAAGCGGGCAGCGCCGAAGACGCAGCCTTCATCATGAAAAACGCCGGTTCGGTGATCGTCGTTCCCGGTTACGGCATGGCGGTCGCCCAGGCCCAGCACGCGGTTCGCGAAATGGCCGACACCTTGAAGAAAGAGGGCGTCAAAGTCCGCTATGCCATTCATCCGGTGGCGGGCCGCATGCCCGGACACATGAACGTGCTTTTAGCTGAGGCGAATGTTCCCTATGACGAGGTGTTCGAGCTCGACGACATCAACAACGATTTCGCGAATACCGATGTCGTCTATGTGATCGGCGCCAATGACATCACCAATCCGGCGGCCAAGACCGATCCCAAAAGCCCGATCTACGGCATGCCGATTTTGGACGTCGAACGGGCGCGCACGGTTTTATTCGTGAAGCGCTCGATGGCGTCCGGTTACGCCGGCGTCGACAATGAGCTGTTCTACCGGGACAACACCATGATGCTGTTCGGCGACGCCAAGAAGATGACCGAAGGCATCATCAAGGCGCTGTAGCGTGGCCGATATCCGTCGTGACGGTGTCGTCCGCTTCGCTAAAATTTTTCAAAACCGGACATGCGAAAGCCGCGCTCTTACGAGTGCGGCTTTGAAATTCTTGCGACGATGGCGCTTAGGGTTAGAAGCCTTCGCGCTCCATGCGCTTGCGCATCAATTTCCGATAGCGGCGGACCGCTTCGGCGCGCTCGCGGGCCCTGCGTTCGGAGGGCTTTTCATAGGACCGGCGCAGCTTCATTTCCCGGAATACGCCTTCGCGCTGCAACTTCTTTTTAAGGACGCGCAACGCCTGATCGACGTTGTTGTCGCGAACGATGACTTGAACGATAGTCCGTACTCCTTTGAATTCCCGCACATTTGCGCGGTTTTCAGGGCATTTCCTTGGGAGCTCCCTCCGAAAAGGCGGGTTTGAATAACACAACTTAATTGCGCTGTGAAGGGCCTCTAAAGGGTCGCCAAGGGGTTGATGCACCTCGGATACCCGGTGGATCCCCGGGGCTTTGACCTCCGCGGCCGCAATCCTCATATTAGAGCCATGGCGATCCTTAAAATTGCGAAAATGGGTCACCCGGTTCTGCGCCAGCGCGCGGCCGAGGTCGATGACCCCAAATCCCCCGAAATCCGCCGGCTGGTCGTGGACATGATCGAGACCCTGGAAGATATCGGCGGCGCCGGTCTGGCCGCCCCTCAGGTTCATGTTCCCTTGCGCGTCGTCATCTTCAGCGTGCCTTCGGAGCGCATCTCGGAAGAGCCGGGGGCCGAAACCGTGCCGCTCACCATTCTCGTCAATCCCGTCGTGACGCCGCTCACCCGCGATACCGAGCTCGGCTGGGAAGGCTGTCTCTCGGTGCCGGGGCTTCGGGGTGCGGTGCCGCGCTTCACCAAGGTGCGTTATTCCGGCGTGACTCTGGAAGCCGAGCCGATCGAGCGCGAGGTTTCCGGCTTTCACGCCAGGGTCATTCAACATGAATGCGACCATTTGGATGGAATGCTCTATCCTATGCGCATGACCGATCTTTCCCTGCTGTGCTTCGTCGATGAATTGCGCCATGGCTTGCCGGATCTGGTCCAAGCCCGGCGCGACACCGCCGGCAGCATCCCGTGATGGTCCCATGACCGAACACGTCGATCCCCAATCGCCTCATACCCGCGAGCGCGTGCTTCTTGCCGCCCTCGCTCATGTCCCCTTCGATGGCTGGTCCCAAGCGGCGCTGACCAAGGGCTGCAAGGATGCCGGGCTCGATGACGATGCGTCCCGGCTGGCTTTTCCCGAGGGCGTCCCCGAGCTCGTCGAATATTTCAGCACCTATGCCGATGAGAAAATGACCTCGGTGCTGGTGGCGGAAAATCTCGAAGCGATGAAAATTCGCGACCGCATCACGACGGCGGTTCGCGTGCGGCTGGAACTCTTGGCGCGGCACCGCGAGGCGGTGCGCCGGACCGCGACCTATTTCGCCATGCCGCAGAACGCCGCCCTCGGATTCAAATGCCTGGCGCGGACCATAGATGCGATCTGGCGGGCGGTCGGCGATCAGGCGACGGATTTCAGCTATTACACCAAGCGCATGAGCCTGGCGGGGGTTTATGGTTCGACCCTGCTCTATTGGCTCAACGACGATTCGGAAGGATTTGCCGATAGCTTCGCCTTTTTGGATCGGCGGATCGGCGATGTCATGAAAATCCACAAAGTGCGGGAGCGCTTTTCCCGCGGCCTCGATGACGTGATGAGCCGCGTCGGCTCCTGGTTCAACCGGCCGTCCGCTTAATTCAATCAGCCTAAACTTAGCTTTCCGGATCTTCGACAACGGCCTTGGTCTGCTTGCTGCGGAAATCGTCCAGCGCCTTGGCCACGCGCTTGTCCGACAACGCGAGAATAGCCGCAGCTAAAAGCGCGGCGTTGCCCGCACCCGATTTGCCGACGGCGAGTGTTCCGACCGGAATGCCGCGGGGCATTTGCGCCATCGCCAGCAAGGCGTCCAATCCGCCGAGCGCCTTGCCGCCTTCGAGCGGCACACCCAGCACCGGCAGCGTCGTGAGGGCGGCGATCGTACCGGGAAGGGCAGCGGCCATGCCCGCACCGGCAATCACCACCTTGAATCCGCGGCCGCGCAGGCCCTCCACATAGGCGGCGAGCCGATGGGGCGTGCGGTGGGCGGAGAGAACCTTGGCTTCGGCGCCGATGCCGAGTTCGTCCAGAAGGTCCCGCGCCTGGCGCATGACCTCCCAGTCCGATTTGCTGCCCATGATGATGCTGACGACGGCTGGTTTGCGCGGCTTGCGGATTGCTGCCATAGGGCCCCCGGGCTCTGCGAAGCGCGGCATTATAGGGAGACAGGTTCTTTAGGCAAGCGAGGCGTAGCGCCGTAACCGATTGACCCCACGGCCGGTTTTCCGCCCAAACCCGTCTTTCCAGTCACGTCAATCTTGCGGATTTGCTATGTTTCCGTAGCAAAAAGGGGCGGCAAATCTTGTTAACCATTTATCCGCCACTTCGAGGATAGGCTCCGCGCTATGAAGATCGGAGACGCCAATCCGCTAAAGGGCGCGGGCGCCATGGCCCGTGCGACGGATCGGACCACGCGCACGGATAGTGCGGGCGGGGTCGGCCCGGCGACCGATACCACGACGATCCTCGGCATTCCCGAGCACGAGCTCACCACCCATGTCCGCAATGCGATCATGCGCCTCATGGAAGAGGTGGACAAGCTGCGCCGCGAGCTGCAACAAAATCAGCAGCGTATCAACTACCTCGAAAATCTGGCGGATCAGGATACGCTGGTCCCGGTTTCGAATCGGCGGGCCTTTGTCCGCGAGCTCACCCGCATGATGGCGTTCTCCGAACGCTATGGCGCACCGGGGAGCGTGCTCTATTTCGATATCAACCAGATGAAGGAAATCAACGACACCTATGGCCATGGCGGCGGTGACGCGGCCCTCGCCCATGTTGCCGACATCTTGATCAAGAACATCCGCAGTTCGGACGTGGTGGGCAGGCTGGGCGGCGACGAATTCGCCGTCATCCTCGCCAACGCCGATCAGCCGACCGCCAACGAAAAAGCCATGCTCCTGGCCGATGCGATCGAACGAAGCCCGTTCGTCTGGCAGAGCAAGGAAATCAAGCTCACGGTTTCAGTCGGATCGTATACGTTCCGTGGCGGCGAGAAAGCCGGCGACGCCTTGGATGCGGCCGATCGCGCCATGTATGAGCGCAAACAAAACCGCGACGAAAAGCGCTAGATCTCGAATCCCGCCGGACTTATGCGATGATGACTTACGCGATGATGACTTAGGCGATGATGTCTGGGAGCATTTTGCTTTCGAGCCGCGCAATCAGATCTTTCAAGACCAATTTCCGTTTCTTCAACCGCTGAATCTGCAGCGTGTCGAACGGCCCGCGCTCGATAATGTGCTGGATGATGTCGTCGAGGTCCCGATGCTCGATTTTCAGCGCTTCGATCTGTTGCAGCACTTTTTCCAAATCCGGATCAGCCATGGCACCTCGGCACCGTTGACGACCAGTTTAACACAGCGGGGCGGGAAGGGGGATCAGTCGCTGCCGATCAAGCGCACGGGGGGTGCCGGTTTGCGCGTGTCGTCGCGCCAGCGATGGACTTTGCCGCTGTCGAGCCCGAACAGATCGAGGATTCTTCCGACCGTGTGATCGATCACATCATCGAGGGATTGCGGCTGGGCATAAAAAGCGGGAACCGGCGGCGCGATGATGCCGCCGAGCTCCGAGACCGTCAGCATGTTGCGCAAATGGCCCGAATGAAGCGGCGTTTCGCGGACCAGAAGCGCCAGCCGCCGCCGTTCCTTCAGCATGACATCGGCCGCGCGTGTCAGCAGCGTCGTCGTGGCGCCGTTGGCAATCTCCGCCAGGCTCTTCATCGAACAGGGTGCGATAACCATGCCCATGGTTTGGAATGAGCCGCTGGCAATCGGTGCGGCCATGTTGTCGGCAGCATAAGCGTGGGATGCGAGAGCGCGAATAGCGGCCACTTTGTAAGTGGTTTCGCAAGCCAAGGTCACT
>JBGOXX010000159.1:0-5157 GCA_041479345.1 Alphaproteobacteria bacterium | reverse complement strand
CTTTGCCAATCCGGCATGTAGACATGGCCCTTGACGGGCACGCTGCCTTCGACGATGCCGTAAACCCGCCAGAACGGGAACGCGCCGCCACTGCGCTTGGAAATTTGCGTCAGATCCGCGGGCTTGATGGTCAAAATTTCCGCCGTCCTGCCGTCGCCCTTGCCGGCGTCGCCGTGACAGGCCGTACAGTTATCCTGATATTCCTGCTTGCCGTCGCGCAGGACTTCATCCTGGCTGGCTTGCGCCGGCAATGCGCCGAGTGAAATGAGAAGGGAGAAGCCAAGCCCGCAGGCGATCTTGGATCTCGATTGCAGCATGTTTTTCGCCTCGCCGATGATGACTGCGTTGCGGATGATGGCAGATATGCCGCTGCGAATCCATGCGGCGACAATTTCTAAAATTGAGCGGGGGTAATTCCCGAGTTATGGACTCCGGAATAAAGGCGGGGCGGCTATTTTTCCTGAATTGACTCCAAGTACTGGGTGATCAGCAAGATTCGCACATAGAAAGGTGGGTGAATTCCCGATTCGCCCTGATCGCGGAAGCGGTTGCCCCAAATCGGCATCGGCGAGAGCTGATGCGCCTGGGAAGGGACTTCGCCGTCGACGGTTTCGTAGACCTTCCAAAACGGAAATTCCCCACCATTGCGCTTGGCGATGCGGGTGAGATCCGGCGGCTTCGCCGTCAAAAGCCCGGCCATCTTGCCTTCGCCCATCCCGCTCTTGCCGTGGCAGGGGGCGCAGTTTTCTTCGAAATCGATCCGGCCGTTTTTCAGCACTTCTTGCTGTTGCGCCGACGCCGGCGCCGCCCAAATCAGGCAACTCGCCGCCAAAACTGCGGCGGCGGTGCTTGAAATTCGTTTCGACGGGCTCTTCATGGATGTCTCCGTCTCGATCGAGGTTGGACCAATGATGGCACAGCTCCGCCCCTGGTTCTAGGAGGCGCTTCCCGGATCGGTCCTTGCTGCCATCAACCATTGCCCTCTGTCTTGTATGGCGACATTTCGGCGAGCATCGCCATTTCGACGGCGATGGCCCGGGCTTCCTCTTGCAGGAATCGGGCGACCGCGTCGCGGAATCCGGAATCCGGCAAATAATGGGCGCTGTAGGTGGGGGTCGGCAGATAGCCGCGCGGCACTTTGTGTTCGCCTTGGGCGCCGGCTTCGACCCGGGCGAGCTTCTGCGCGATTGCGAATTCGATCGCCTGGTAATAACAAAGCTCGAAATGCAGAAAGGGCTGGTGCTCGATGGCGCCCCAATAGCGCCCGTAAAGAGCGTCGGCGCCGAGAACGTTCAACGCCCCGGCAATCGGCCGGCCGTCTCGCTCGGCAAAGATCAAAACGATCTTTTCCGGCATGTTGGCGGAAAGATGGGAAAAGAATTCCCGGGTCAGATAGGGGCTTCCCCATTTCCGCGAGCCTGTCTCCTGATAGAAATCGAAGAACGCATCCCAATCGGCTTCGCTGATCTCGGTGCCGCGGGCAATCCGCACCGTCAAATCCTTCAGCGCTTCCGTCCGCTCGTGGCGGATCATCTTGCGCTTGCGCGCGGTCAGGTCATTCAGGAAATCGTCGAAACTTCCATAGCCGCGATTGTGCCAATGGAACTGATGGCCGGTGCGAATGAGAAATCCGAATTCCGCCAGCCGCCTTGCTTCCGGCTCGGTCGCGAAATTGATGTGGACCGAGGAAAGCTCGTGCCGGCGGGCGATTTCGATCATGGCTGCCGCGAGCAGCCGCTGAGATTCCTCATCGCGAGCCAATAATCGTTGTCCGGGCACCGGCGTGAACGGCACGGCGGAGAGCAGCTTCGGGTAATAGCGCCCACCCGCATTCTCATAGGCCTGGGCCCAGGCCTGATCGAACACGTATTCGCCCATCGAATGGGATTTGATGTAAAGCGGCGCCGCGGCGACGACCAAACCGGCCGCATCTTCCAAGACCAGATGCCGCGGCAGCCAGCCGGTTTTGGCGGTTGCCGATCCGCTGTCTTCGAGCGCGGAAAGGAAACCGTGAGAGACAAACGGATTCTCCGGGCCGGCGCAGGCATCCCAATCCGCCGGCTTAACCTCGGCGATCTTGGAGATCACCCGAACCTTCGCCGCTTCGCGCCCGTCAGGCATGGCGGCGAGTTGGGTCAGGGCGCCCCATCATTGAGCGGGTTGAGCGGGCTGAACGACTACTTTCTTTCGGGCGCCGAACCATCCGCGCACCACGGAGTAGAAGACCGGCGTGAAGATGAGACCAAAGCCGGTGACGCCGAGCATACCGAAGAACACGGCGGTGCCAAGGGACTGACGCATCTCGGCGCCGGCTCCGACCGCGATCGCCAGCGGCAGCACACCGAAGATGAACGCAAAGGACGTCATCAGAATCGGCCGGAGCCGCGTGCGCGCCGCCTGAACTGCGGCCTCGAACCGGCTCATGCCTTGTTCCTCGCCTTGCCGGGCGAATTCGACGATCAGGATCGCGTTCTTCGCGGCCAAGCCGACCAGCACCACGAATCCGACCTGGGCCAGGATATTGACGTCCATGCCGCGGGCAAGCAGCCCGCTGACCGCCGCCAGCAGGCACATGGGCACGATCAGGATGACCGATAGCGGCAACGCCCAGCTTTCGTATTGCGCGGCAAGCACGAGGAAAACGAACACGATGGAGGCGGCGAACACCAGGATGCCGGTACTGCCCGCCGCCTTTTCCTGATAGGCGAGCTCCGTCCATTCATAGCCGAAACCGGCGGGGAGGCGTTGGCTCGCCAGCTGCTCCATGGCGGCCAGGGCGTAGCCGGTCGAATAGCCGGGGAGCACATTGCCCTGAACTTCCGCCGCCGGATAAAGATCGTAGCGCGGCACGCGATAGGGCGCGGTGATGTCGCGGAACGTCGCCACCGATCCGATCGGAACCATGTCGCCGCTGCTGTTGCGGGTCTTGAGATTGGCGATGTCGCGGGCGGTCATACGGAACGGCGCGTCGGCCTGGGCGATCACCCGGTAGGTCCGGCCGAGATAGTTGAACTCGTTGACGAAGTCGGAGCCGAGATAGATTTCGAGGGTCTGGAAGACCTGATCCGGCGCCACCCCCAGCATCTCCGCCTTCACCCGGTCGATATCGGCATAAAGCATCGGGGTCCGGGTGTTGAACAGCGAGAAGACGCTGGTCAATCCCGGCACTTTATTCGCGGCACCGACGATATCCTGGGCCGCCCCTTCCAGCGCGCCCAAGCCGCGGCCTTGCTTGTCCTGGACCATCATTTTAAATCCGCCGGCGCTGCCGATGCCGCGTACCGGCGGCGGCGGGATCACGATGATGAAGGCGGATTGGATGACGCCGAGCCGCTGCTGGAGGTTCGCCACAATGCGCCCGGCGCTGAGGCCTTTGGCGCTCCGCTCGGCGAAGGGCTGAAGCGGCGAGAAGATAGCACCGGCATTGGAGGCGTTGGTGAAGGTGGCGGCGTCGAAACCGGCGAACGGCACGGCATGGAGAACGCCCGGCGTATCGAGGATGATCTGGGTCGCCTGACGCACCACCGCATCGGTTCGCGCCAGCGACGCGCCGGGCGGCAACTGGATGACGGTAATGAGATAGCCTTGATCCAATTGCGGAATGAATCCGGTCGGCGCCCGGCTGAATTGCCAGGTGGTCAGGCCGATGAGGCCGGCATAGACGACGAGGACGATGGCCGACGCCCGGAGCAGCCTTCGCGTCAAGCCGCCATAGCCGGAGGAAAGCTTCTCGAAAGCGAAGTTGAAGCCGCGGAAAAACGCGGTGAAGGGACGCAGGATCAGCGGCGGCGCCCGGCGGTGTTCGCGCGGCTTGAGCAGAAGAGCGCAGAGCGCCGGGCTCAGAGTCAGAGAAACGAAGCAGGAGATTGCCGTCGCCGAAGCGATAGTCACGGCGAATTGGCGAAAGAACTGCCCGGAAATGCCCGGAATGAAGATCGCCGGGATGAACACCGCCGACAGCACGAGGGCGATGGCCACCAAGGCGCCGCCCACCTCGTCCATCGTCTTGTGCGCGGCCTCGCGGGGATTCATGCCGTGTTCGATATTGCGCTCGACGTTTTCGACCACCACGATCGCGTCGTCGACAACGATGCCGATCGCCAGCACCAAGCCGAACAGCGAGAGGTTGTTCAGCGAATAGCCAAGCGCAGCGATGACCGAAAAGGTTCCGATGAGGGAAACCGGTATCGCCACGATCGGGATAATCGAAGCGCGCCACGTCTGTAGGAACAGAATCACCACGATGACGACGAGGATCACCGCCTCGTAGATCGATTTCGTCACTTCGCGGACGGATTCGGCGATGAACTCGGTCGGATTGTAAACGATGTCGTATTGCAAACCCTGGGGGAAGGATTTGGCGAGTTCCTTGATCGTCGATTTGATGCGCTCGGCGGTCGCCAGGGCATTGGAACCGGGAAGCTGGAAAATGACGAGGGGAACGGCCTGACGTTTATCGAGATAGCTGTTCGCGCTGTAATCCTGGGCGCCGAGCTCCGCCCGGCCAACGTCGCGAATCCGGGTGACGTGCCCGTCGGGATCGGTTTTGACCAGGATGTTCTCGAACTGGCTCGGATCCTGCAATCGGCCGAGGGTCTGCACGTCGAGCTGGAAGGCGCGCTGGTTTTTCACCGGCGGCTGATTCAGGACGCCGGAAGCAACCTGAACATTTTGCGCCTGCAGGGCCACAATGATGTCGCCGGCGGTCAGCCCGCGCGCCGCCACTTTATCGGGGTCGAGCCAAATTCGCATCGAATAGTCGCGGGCGCCGAACACGCGCACGTCGCCCACACCCTCGAGGCGCGCGAGCACGTCTTTCACCTGGAGGGTCGCGTAGTTCGAGATGTAGAGCTGGTCGCGCGAGCCATCCGGCGAGCTGAGATGGATAACCATCAGCATGTCAGGCGAGTTCTTCTTCACCGTGACGCCGATGCGCTGCACCTCGTCGGGAAGGCGCGGCTGCGCGATCGCCACGCGGTTTTGCACCAGAACTTGGGCGATATTGAGATCGGTGCCCAGCGCGAAGCTGATGGTGAGCTGGAGATTGCCGTCGCCCGTCGACTGCGAGACCATGTAGAGCATGTTCTCGACGCCGTTGATCTCCTGCTCCAGCGGCGTTGCGACCGTATTGCTGACGACTTCCGCCGAGGCGCCGGG
>JBGOXX010000158.1:0-5179 GCA_041479345.1 Alphaproteobacteria bacterium | reverse complement strand
TTGACGATTTTTGTCGCAACCGATCCCATCGATCGCGGTTATCGCGATTATTTGAGCTGGGATCAGATCCGCGCTCTGGTCAAAGACGGAGTGACGATCGGCGCCCACACCGCGTCCCATCTCCACATGATCGAAGCTTCGAGCCAAACGATTGCCGAAGAAATCGAGCGCTCCAATGCCCGGTTCAAAGCGGAGCTCGGCTTCGTGCCGGAGATTTTCGCTTATCCATACGGCGAAGCGAGCTTGGCGGTGCGCGATGCGGTGAAATCGGCCGGATATGGTGCCGCCTTCGGCCAGCATTCCGGCGTGATCTATGGCGGGTCCGATTTTTTCAATCTGCCGCGTTTCGCGATCAACGAGCATTACGGGGCAATCGCCGAATTCCGTCAGCGCGCGCGGGCCCTGCCGCTTCCCGTTCACGATCTCTTGCCGGCGGATCCGCTGGTCACCGTCAATCCGCCGACGATCGCGTTCACCGTCGACGAGCCCGATCTCCGCGATCTCACCTGTTTTACGTCGGAAAGCGGCGGCATCCCGGTCACTCGATTGTCAAACAATCGCGTCGAGATTCGGCTCAGGGAGCCGATGCCGCCGGGTCGGTTTCGTCTGAACTGCACGCTTCCGGGAGGCCAGGGGCGATTCCGCTGGTTCGGAACACCCTATTACGTGCCGCGGCCTGCGGCCCCGCGCTGAGCCCGGCGGGTTACGGTCTTATTTTCCGGCCGCCAGCATGTCGACAACCTTACCGCCTTCCAGCTTGGCGTGATCGAGCGGATCGAGATTGTTCGCCTTCATCAGCGACTGAATCGATTCGATGTAGTCGCCGCCGCGCTCGGAATAGGCGGTGATCGACGACACCAATTTGTTGCCGTCGACTTCCTGCCCGCGGGCGCGCATTTCGGCGCGCTGCTTGCGGAACTGGCGGTAGGCATCGTGGGTGTTGAGGTTCAACGCATAAGACCGCACCGCATCCAGCAAGTGATCATAGGCGTGGATGAAGTGGTGTTTGCCGTCATCGCGGCGATCCGGCATCAAGCCGTCGTCTTCGCTGAACGTATACTGGCCGAAAGCGGCGTTGCCTTGCCGCGCAAAGCGCGACGTGCCCCAGCCGCTTTCTTCGGCAGCCTGTGCAACGGCCAGCGACGGCGGAATGATATCGACCCTGGTCAGAAGCTGGTCGAAATCCGGTTTATCGAGACCGTAGCGCTGAGCCAATTCGCTGAGCCATGCGGCTTCTTCCGCGGTGGGCGCCCGACCCGCCTCGGCATGGGCGCGCAGAGCGAGTAGCCGGCCGCGTTCGAGCAGGATGCTCTCATTCACCTTGAGGACCAACGGCAGCATCGTCCGGATGAACAACTCTTTCCGCGTGTCGGTCGAAGGCATGGATTGGAAATCGGACGGAAGGCTCGCCAAAAAGACCCGCGGTACTTGGATATGGTCGCTGCGGGCGGCGTCCAAATTATAGTTCATGTCGGCAAAGAGGTCCGCGAGCTTCGCCGCGCTGCCGATGGTCATGACCTGCGCCGGCTTTTCCAGCCCATCGTCCAAAGACGTCTTGGCCGGGGCTCTCGCCTCGGCCAGATCTTGCGCAGGCACCCACGCGACCGGAGTTATCGCGGTCTGCACGCGCATGTCGACGAGCCTGGGAACGATGAGCGGGGCGATGCGGGGCAAAGCCACCGCCATGTACAACGCCGCCACGCACAGGGTGAGCCCGCCCAACGCTGCGTATATGAAATCCTGATCTTCGCCGCGGATCCGCCTATGGATCACCCGAGCGTCACTTTCGTTTCGAACTGTCACGACCAAACTCCATGGCAGTTGCAAAAGAACGTCTGTCCTGGTCCCTGAGGCCGGCCTATCAGACGCAAATTTTTACGGATTGTTAAGTCTAATGTTGCGCTGCCGTTCTAGGCAACCCTTTCGGCTATAAAACCGATACACTCCAGTGTATATTTTTAGAGTTTGGCGGAAAATTGTGGCGATTTTACGGAAAAATTTCTCATTTTGGACTATCCCCAGACAATCGTGGCAAAATGGCAACGACCGGGATAAAGCCCGATCGTCTCAGAATAATCTTTTTATTATCAGTAACTTGCCCGGAAAATCGGGCAAAAGTTGCAAAAGTTAAAGAACCGGGCGAACCTCGGTTACTTCGGGGATGTAATGGCGAAGCATGTTCTCGATACCCGCCTTGAGGGTCATGGTTGAGCTTGGACAGCCGGCGCAGGAGCCTCGCATATTCAAATAGACCACCCCGTTCTCAAATCCCTCGAAGGTAATATCGCCGCCATCGGCGGCGACCGCCGGGCGCACCCGCGTTTCCAGGAGCTCTTTGATCTGGGCAACGATCTCGCTGTCTTCCTCGCCTGCTGCGACCGGGGCTTCGGCCCCCTCTTCGACAATCGGCGCACCGGAAACGAAATGGTCCATCAGCGCGTGAAGCACGAGGGGCTTCAGGACCATCCAATCTTTCTCCGGGGCCTTGGTGACGGTGACGAAATCCGAGCCCAGGAAAACGCCGGCGACCCCTTCGACCTCAAACAAGCGCCGGGCCAACGGCGATTTTGCCGTCGATTCCACATTGGGAAAATCAGCGGTGCCCTGTTCAAGCACGGCCCGTCCCGGGAGGAATTTCTGGGTTGCCGGATTCGGCGTCTGTTCGGTCTGGATATACATCACGCACCCATAAGGTAATTTTCCCGCCGCCCATTGAGCGGCCTCATATCTCTAACATGGCACCGCCGGGCCGCCATTCAACCCTTGATAAATCAGGGATAATGCCGATCAGCCAGGCCGTGTTTACACAGGGCCTAGGTCAAGGCCGCGATTTGGGCGTCCGTCAGATTGCCGGGGACGATGGTCACCGGCACCCGGATCTTGTTGATGAATTTACCGGTGAGTGCTGCGATCAGCGGGCCCGGGCCCGTTGGCTTCGTGGAGGCGGCCAAAACCAGGACCGAGATGCTCGGGTCCTCTTCGATGAGTGCCAGCAATTCGTCCCGGCGCGATCCTTCACGGACGTGCAGCACGGGCATGCTCCCCGCCCATTTGTTCACATCGGCCGAGAGCTCCTGAAGCAAGGTTTCCGCCTCCGCCCGGCGCTCGGCGTTTTCGAGATCTTCGACCGCCATCCATTGGGTGAAATCCGAAGGCTCGATCACGTAAAGCAGCGCCACTTTGCCGCCGACCGCTTTGGCGCGCAAACTCGCGTAATGCAATGCGACGCGCATCTCCTCGGATTCGTCGACGACGGTGAGGAAAACGCGTTCGCGGCCGTCATGTGCAGCAATCATTGCCTTAGGCCTTCCGCAAACCAATCGCGCCCAGCCATCCTGCCACTAGGGCGATGGCAATCGCAATCAACCCATAAAGCGCGCTGTTCTTATGGGCGCGGTCGTAAACTTCCGCGCTCAATCCGACTTTGGTGATGAAAAGCGGCCAACGCTGGGCGCTGTCGATATTCCCATTGCGAATCAAGAATACTTCGACGGTGTAGGGGCCGGTTGCGACCGTCGCCGGAAAACTGACCGTGGTTCGGAACAGCCGCCCGCCGATATAGGTCACTTGGCCCGGTCCGGTCGAATAGAGCCCTTGGCGCTCCTTGGCGCGGATGAGTGCGGTGCGGAACGATTCGGCATCCGCACCCGGCGAAGCATCCAACGGCGTCAACGGAATGCTGTCGAAGCCGACTTCGATTCGGGAAAGCGTCGATTCCGATGCGATCGTTTCAAGCGGCTTCGAACTCGCCACATAATAATAGGCAGGGACGTCGTTGAATCGCATCCAATCGTGGTTCACCCAAATTCCAAAAACACGCTCTTTCTTGCGGACGACCACCGGCTGTTTGGGCCCGCGCACGACCACGACCACGTCCCCGCCGCCGTCGGTCGCCCCGAACAACAGCACCTCGGCTCCGGAAAACCCGAGCGTGATGTCGATCCGCCGCTTGGAAAGATCGGCCACCAGATAATCGGCGCTGGCGACGTACGGCCAAATGACGGCGGTCAAAACCACGCCGGCAAGAATGACGATCGCCGCGATTTTGGTCAGACCGCCGGTGGATCGGATAAACATCACCTGGTGACAACCTCCAGGGAATAGAGGTTCGCGGGCGTCGAGACGACGTCGTAGACGAGCTTGATCCAGACGCCGACGATCATCAGCGCCAACAGCAAGCGCAATTGATCGCCCTTGAGCCTGGTGCCCATCCGCGCACCGATTTGCGTGCCGGCGAGACCGCCGGCCAGCAGCACGACGGCCAAGAGGATGTCGACCGTCTGATTCTCGACCGCTTGAAGAAACGTCGTGTTCATGGCGACGAAAATCGTTTGAAAGAGCGACGTGCCGACGGCCAGGGTCGTGGACATCCCGAGCAAATAGATCTTGGTCGGCACGAGAAGAAATCCGCCGCCGACACCCATCATCGCCACCAGCAGCCCGGTCACCAGGCCAAGCACCAGCGGCAGTAAGGCGCTGATATAGAGTCGGGATTTCCGGAAACGCATTTTAAAGGGCAGCCCGTGCAGCCAGGTATGCTGATGGAGCTTCGATCGCAGGCCGGGCGTGCGCCTTTCGCGCATGATCGCGCGCACGATCTCGGAGATCATCAGCGCCGCGATGCCGCCGAGGAAAACGATGTACATCAGGACGATGACGAGGTCGATTTGGCCGGACTTACGAAGCAAGGCGAACAGCCACACGCCCGCGGTCGAACCCGCCAATGTCCCGACCATCAAGACCGCACCCATTTTGAAGTCGATGTTGCCGCGGTGCCAATGGGCGATCGCCCCGGAAAGCGAAGCGCCGACCACCTGATTGACCTGCGTCGCGACCGCAACCGTAGGCGGGATACCGATAAAGATTAGCAACGGCGTGACCAGAAACCCGCCGCCGATTCCGAACAGGCTGGATACGAACCCGACCGCGGCGCCCATCGCCAGCAACAGGAAAATATCGACCGAGAGTTCGGCGATGGGGAGATAGACCTGCATCAGCAAGCCTTTCGGGTTTGCGCGAGTCTGTTTTTCGCGAGTCTGTATTGGGGCAAAACGGCACTCATGGGCGAATGACGAGATGCGATTCAGTCATTCATTACACAGAAACGAAGGACGGAAAAGAACGGGCTATGATTTACACAAAAGTGCCCACGCGGCAGCGTTTAGGGCCGGAGCAGACC
>JBGOXX010000157.1:0-5202 GCA_041479345.1 Alphaproteobacteria bacterium | reverse complement strand
CTGACGGATAGGGCGGGTTTCGTTACCGATCCTTAATCTCCGCATAAGCATTTATTAAATCGACTATGGTTAAATTGGCGTCGAATCGGGAACGATAAGCGATTTTGCCACGTTCTCCATTCGCTTCGGCTCACGGAGCCGAGGAGGTGCTCAGTGGAACCATCGACGATGAACATGATCGTGGTGAGTCTGCTTACGTGGATCACCGCGCACACAAATTACCCGATGCCCGACCAGACACCGGTCGTCGTTCTTGCTCCTCACGCCTATATCGAGCAGCTCGCCTGCGGCGAACCGTGTGAAGCGCTTGGCGTCTATCCCGACGGCAATGTGATCTATATCGACGAAGCGCTTCAGGTGGACCGCAACGTCTGTGCCAAATCCGTGCTGCTGCACGAACTCGTCCACTATCTCCAGGATAGAAACGAGCGGTTCGAGGGCATTCACCCGATCGTGCGCCAGATGTACCGGGAGCACGAGGCCTACGGGGTTCAGAAGAAGTTCTTGGCCGAAAGCGGCCGCATCGTTGCCTTCGGCCCGGATTTCCGTCTCGGCGCCTTTATGGGCCCGACATGCTGATTCACTATTGATTTTCCAATACTTACCGCACTGCGACAAAATATCTCTGGATCGGTCAGATAACCTGCCCTATGTATGTTATGAAGCCGCAACTCGCCGAGAGGGTTCGGTTTCGGGTCTCGCTGTAGGGAGCTTGGCTCGGTCGCGTTTGACGAGGGGTCATAGAACCGGGGAGGGTTCACAAGGTGCCACGGTTTAGGAGGTCCAAGACCTCCTAATGCCGGTTTCGGTCCACGGGAGGCTGCGCAAGCGGTCGAGAGGGGCTAAGGAGCTGGTTATGGAACCGGGTACCATAAACACCATAGTGGCCGGGCTGCTTGCCTGGATCACCGCCCATTCGGGCTATCCGATGCCGGATCAGACGCCGGTTATAGCCCTTGTCCCCCATGTTCAAGTTGCAAAGCTCGCTTGCGACGAAGATTGCCCGGCGCTCGGCGTCTATCCCGACGATAACGTCATCTATATCGACGATGCTCTGCAGATCGAAACCAATGTCTGCGCGCGGTCGGTGTTGCTCCACGAGCTCGTCCATTACTTTCAGGACAAGAACGGCCAGTTCTTGAACGTGGCGCCGGTTCTGCGGTCGCGTCTGCGGGAACACGAGGCGTACGGGATTCAGCAGGTCTGGCTCAAGGAAAACGGGCGCACCGTCGCCTTCGGACCGAATTTCTATCTCGGCGCGTTTATGGGTCCGACTTGCTGATCTGAATGGTTGAGCGAATGGCCGGTCGACGCGGGCCAGCCGCCGGTTACGGGGCGCCGGTTACGGGGCTTTGGAATTCGATGGGGGATCGAGCTTCGGATCGCTCTTGGCGGTAGCGCTGCTTTCGGCCCTGGCTTCAGCCTTGGCCAGCGCCGCAATCTTTTCATTGAGGGCATCGATCAGTGCATCCATTCCGCCAGTTTTCAGCACGCTGGCGTAGTCCGACTTCTTGACCGCGAGCTCGCTGATCGACCCGTTCAAATAGACGTCCACCGCCTTCCACCCGCCGTCGAAATTCCGCAGCAGATAACTGATTTGAGTGTGGCCGCCGTCCCGGTCGGTCAGTTGTGTGCGAACCACAATTGAATTCCGGCCTTCTTCATCGGCGCCCTCCGTTGCAAAGGCTTC
The DNA here is from genome assembly GCA_041479345.1 of Alphaproteobacteria bacterium. GTDB lineage: Bacteria > Pseudomonadota > Alphaproteobacteria > DATDPM01 > DATDPM01 > DATDPM01. Next base: position 3,512 of record JBGOXX010000157.1, on the reverse strand, counting down.
GCCGCCATAGTCGTCGAATCGTTCCGCATAGGTCGCGGTACTCATCTTGCCGAAGACCTCGACGAATTTTTGCCGTTGTTCTTCGGTGGCCTTCGCCCAATAGATGCCGGCCGTGACCTCCGCCATGAAGGGAATGTTGAAGGTGTCCTGGACCGCCGGCTTGAGCCATTGAAAGCGGCCGTCATAGCCGAGATTCTTACTCTCTTTCATGACGTTGATGAGCGTGGCATGAAATTGCTCGACGACCTTCTGGGCCGCGCCGTCTTGCTGGGCCGACGCCGAAGCGGCTATAAGCACAGCGGTCACGAGCGCGGCGGAAAAGATTCTGAGGCGATGGAACGCCATTGGCTCTCCCTATCTTGGGGGGCGGATTCCCCTTATATCGGCGAAATCCGGTCGTCTTTCAACCGCTACCCGGCGAAGGCCGTTACCGCCGTTCCCGTCATTAACGGTTTCCGCCCGTGATCCGGCGCGGCGCCAATCTATTCCGGCGGTCCGTCGGCCATTGGGTCGATTTCGCCCGGCGCGGCGCCTGGGCCATCATTGCCGCGGCGATTCTCAGCGCTGGCGCGGGGCTGTATTATGCGGCCGCCCATCTCGCAATTTCGACGGACACGACCGACTTGCTCTCGAAGACGCTGCCCTTCCGGCACGACTTCGATGTCCTCAAAAAAACCTTCCCGCAGCTTCACGACAATATCGTCATCGTGATCGACGGCGATAACGCCGACGTTGTCGCCAATACGAGCGCGGAAATAGCCATCAGGCTCCGGAAGCAGCCGGACCTTTTCCCCTATGTCTTTGACCCGGCGGACGATCCGTTCTTCACCCGCAACGGGTTTCTCTATCTCGATATCGACACACTCGGCAATCTCTCCGACCGTTTGGCGAAAGCCCAGCCGCTATTGGCGTCCCTGGCGAATGACCCGACCTTGCGGGGATTTTTCGGCGTGCTCGGTCTTGCTTCGGACGGAATCGCTTCGGGCGACGCCGTCGTTCAATCCTTCGAGGAAGCCGGGATCTATTCCGCGATCGGGATCGTCTTGTTGCTGCTGGTCGTCATGCGCAACGCCGTGGATACGGTCTTTGTGCTCGTCCCGCTCGGTTTGGCCGCGGTCTTTACCATCGCCCTCATGGTTCTTTGCCGCCTGCCGTTCAATTTCGCCAATATCATTGCGCTCCCGCTCCTGCTCTGTCTCGGCGTTGGTTACGGCATCTACTTCGTGTTGCGCCATCGCACCGTCGCCGATATGGCGACGGTGCTGGCCACCAACACGCCGCGTGCGGTGCTGTTCAGCGCGCTGACCACCATGTGCTCCTTCGGTACGCTGGCGATCTCCCGTCACCGCGGCACCCAAAGCATGGGAATTTTGCTGTTTCTATCTTTGACCTTGGCCCTCGTTTGCACGCTCATCGTGCTCCCGGCGATGCAGCAATTGCGCGAGCGCCGCACCCGGCGGACGCCCGGACCGCGCAATTTCTGATCCTTGCTGCTCCCGGCCAAGCTTATATTGAACCGCAATGGCGGGGGCGCTAGCATCCCCGCCTTCCGAACATGACCGGACCCCAATCATGACGACCCTTGTCACCGGCGGTTCCGGCTTCGTCGGCTCCGCGATCATTCGCCGACTGCTCGACGCCGGCCACGAGATTCGCGCGCTCGTCCGCGGCTCCAGCGCTCGCGATAATTTGGCCGGGCTTCCGGTCGAAATCGTCGTCGGCGATTTGCTCGATCCCGAGTCGCTCAGCCGCGCCGCGCGCGGCTGCAAAGCGGTATTCCATGCCGCGGCCGATTATCGGCTCTGGATTCCGAAACCCGACGAAATCTACGCCGCCAACGTTTCCGGGACTGTCAACTTGATGCGGGCTGCGGCGGAATCGGGTGTCAAGCGCATCGTTTATACCAGCAGCGTCGCCACCCTTGGTCTCAACGCCAACGGCGCGCCGGCCGACGAAGAAACGCCGGTTTCGCTCACCGATATGATCGGCCATTACAAGCGCTCGAAATTTTTGGCCGAGGCGGAAGTTCGGCGTCTGGTGGCAGAGCAGAAGATCCCGGTGGTCATCGTCAATCCGTCGGCTCCCGTAGGACCGCGCGATATCAGGCCGACGCCGACGGGCCGCATGATCGTCGAATCTGCGGCGGGGCGCATGCCGGCCTATGTGGAAACCGGGCTCAACGTCGTGCATGTCGATGATGTGGCCGAAGGACATTTGCGCGCCTATGAACGCGGCGCCATCGGACAGCGTTATATCTTGGGCGGCACGAATATGACCCTGCACGAGATTTTGGGAATCATCGCGGAGATCACCGGGAGGCCGGCTCCCCGCATCAAATTGCCGCATGCGGTGGTGATGCCGATCGCCTATGTGGCGGAAGCGATGGCGCGGATCGGCGGATTTGAACCGGTAGCGACCGTCGATAGCGTGCGGATGGCCAAGAAGCTGATGTACTTTTCAAGCGACAAAGCCCGGCGCGATCTGGGTTATTCGCCGCGGCCCGCCCGCCAGGCCTTGGCCGACGCGGTCCAGTGGTTCGATGCCCACGGCTACTTGGCTTGAGGGCAGGGACCGCGGGGAACCCTTCCATTCCCGGCAAGTTATTGTCATAATTCAGAAACTTGGCGGCTTTGCAGTTGCGATAAAGCCGGTTATGGTAGCCGCGCAGATGGTGGCTGAAACCGGTGAAATCACACATAAGTGATTGTAAAATCAGCCGTTGTAAGAAAAATCCCGTGTAAGATCCGCCCCGCCAAAATCCCGGGGCAAATTTCACGGGATGATCGAATTCACGGAATGATCGAAGGAGTGACGTGATTTGCGAGTGATCCTGGCCAAACCGAGAGGCTTTTGCGCCGGCGTCGAGCGGGCGATTGAAATCGTCGAACGCGCCCTCGAAATCTACGGTCCGCCGGTCTATGTCCGCCACGAGATCGTCCACAACAAGCGAGTCGTCGAAGATCTGAAGGCGAAGGGCGCTCGGTTCGTCGAAGAGCTCCACGAAATTCCCGATGGCGCAGTAACGGTGTTTTCAGCCCATGGTGTCGCGCAAAAGGTGGAAGACACCGCGCGCCTCCGGTCGCTCCCGGTCGTCGATGCGACGTGCCCGCTGGTGGCCAAGGTGCATAAGGAAGGCCAGCGCTACGCCGAACAGGGATTCGAAGTCGTTCTCATCGGCCATGAAGGCCATCCCGAAGTCGAAGGCACGATGGGGCGAATTCCCGGCAAGGTCTATCTGGTTTCGACCGCTGAAGCCGCCGAGAAACTCACGGTCGATAATCCGGACAAGCTTGCCTATGTCTCCCAGACGACGCTTTCGGTCGACGATACCCGTGCGGTGATCGAGGCCTTGAGCGCCCGGTTTCCGAAAATCGTCGGGCCCGATGTGAAGGACATCTGCTACGCAACCCAGAATCGCCAGCGCGCAGTGCGCGAATTGGCGCCCAACGTCGATTTGTTTCTGGTCGTTGGCGCGCGCAACAGCTCAAATTCGAATCGCTTGCGCGAAATCG
>JBGOXX010000156.1:0-5207 GCA_041479345.1 Alphaproteobacteria bacterium | reverse complement strand
GCGAAACCAGCGTTATCTCCCGCCAATAGGAGGGCCCATGGCTCCGATGCGCAATCAGATCGATCCCAAATTGCTCGAGATTCTAGTTTGTCCGCTGACCAAAGGCCCGCTCCGCTACGATCTGGAGGCCCAGGAACTCATCAGCGATCAGGCTGGCCTTGCTTATCCTATTCGCGACGGCATTCCGATCATGCTGGTCGAAGAAGCGAGGCGGTTGGACGAACCGCGCCGGTCGACACCGGAATGAGATTTGAGCGCGAATGAATTCCGACGAATTCGGTACCCGCTATTGGCCGGTCGAAGTCCGGGTCAAAACCGCCGACAAGGCGCTGGAAATCGAATTCGATGATGGGCAGAACTTCCACTATCCGGCCGAATACTTGCGGATCGAAAGTCCTTCGGCGGAAGTGAAGGGCCATACGCCCGCGGACCGCAAGCTGGTCGCCGGCCGCCGCCATGTCGGGATCATGACCGTCGAGCCGGTCGGCAATTACGCCATCCGAATCAGATTCGACGACATGCACGATACCGGGATTTACACCTGGAACTATCTTTATGAGCTCGGGCGCGATTTCGAGTTGCGCTGGCACGCTTATCTGGGCGATCTCGCCGCCCACGGTCTGTCCCGCGATCCTTAGATTCTTCTGTCCCGCGATCCGTAGATTCTAAAGCGGTTCGCCGCGCATCAGCCGCGGCAGTTCGCCGACCAATCCCATCGCGTGGCGCATGAAGAATCTTTTCAGCACCGGCATTCTGTTGACCGCGGCGAGCCCGAGATCGCGCACCAATCGAATGGGCCCGATGTCGTTCGAGAATAGGCGATTCAAGCCGTCGGTCGCTGCGATCAAGGCAAACGCATCGAAGCGCCGCCAGCGCTCGTACCGCGCCAGAACTTCCGGCGCGCCAATGTCGCGGCCGGCGCGCTTCGCATCGGTCAATACCTCCGCCAGCACCGCAACATCGCGAAGCCCCAAATTCAAGCCCTGGCCAGCAATGGGATGGATCGCATGGGCCGCGTCGCCGACCAGCGCCAGGCGACGGTCCACATAACGGTCGGCGTGTATAAGCCCCAGCGGGTAGGACCAGCGCGGTCCGACAACTTCCAGTTTTCCGAGAAAATCCCCAAACCTCCGTTCGAGCTCGGCTTTGAACGCGGCGGCGTCCAATTTCAGGATTCGCGGCACTTCGCTGCTGCGTTCGGTCCACACGATGGAGGAGCGCCGATTCTTCATCGGTAAGATTGCAAACGGTCCGGCGGGAAGAAATCGCTCATGCGCGATGCCGCGATGGTCCCTTTCATGGGCGACGGTACAAACGATGGCGATTTGCGAGTAGGACCAGCGCGCAACCGGAATTCCGGCATCCCGTCTTATTTGTGAATCGCGGCCGTCGGCGGCAATCGCCAAATCGGCTTCGATCACCCGCCCGTCGGAAAGCGTGGCCGCGGCACCGCTTTGCGAGCGATCAAGATTGACGACGGAAATGCCGTCTTCAAATTCCAGTCCCGGGCATTCCGCGGCATGGGCAAAGAGCGCCCGCCGGATATGGCGATTCTCGACCATGAAGCCGAGCGCTTCGTCCCTCAGCGCCGGATCGAGCTCGCGGTGATCGTAATGAAGAAAGAAGGGAGCGTTGTTGTCGGAGACCCGGATTTCCAAGATCGGCTCGGCGAATTCCTCAAGCCGCCGCCAAATTCCCAATGTCCGCAGGGCGCGCGCCGAACCGAAAGCGATGGCAGAGGTGCGGCCGTCGAATTTGTCATCGAGGGCGGCCGTTGCTTTTTCGCGATCGATAACGGTGCAGCGCAATCCGGATTGGGCCAAAGCAGCGCCGAGCGTAAGCCCAATGAATCCGCCCCCGATCAGGAGGACGTCCACGCGCCGCGCCGCTTGCTGCGTTGTCATCCCCAGCAACTTGGCGGGCGGCGTTTCTTCTGTCCAGCCGCTACCTACGCCTTTAGTGGCGATAAAATGACTTAAAAATACGCAAATTGGGAAATTTGCATAATTCGTGGGCAAGAATCTGGATATTTCCGCCTAAAGGTTAACGATTTATGAAGCCAAGCCGTTGAATCGGCTGGATTCACGTGGCGCTTCGGTGACCGGCACGGTTCTTGAAACCCACTACCGGTCCCGCCCGCCGTGCCCTAGGGGGCAATGGGGGGCTGCGGGACTTATGCAGTGAAACGGCGAGGAAGCGGCGGATGAAGCTCGTTATGGCCATCGTGAAACCTCACAAACTGAATGATGTGCGTGAGGCGCTTACACAAATAGGGGTACAGGGGATGACCGTCTCGGAGGTCAAGGGCTTCGGACGGCAAAAAGGACACACAGAAATCTATCGTGGGGCGGAATACGAGGTGCTGTTCGTGCCCAAGGTGAAAATCGAAGCAGTGGTCTCGGACGGACAAGCCGATGCCACGGTCGAGGCGATCCAAAAGGCAGCCAGCACGGGACGCATCGGAGACGGGAAGATTTTCGTTCTCGATGTCGGCCGGGCGGTCCGCATCAGAACCGGCGAAACAAACGAGAACGCTCTATAGGAGGGCCCGAATGAAGTCCTTACTCAATCTCAGGGGGAGATGGGTCGGCATTGCGCTGTCGCTCGCACTCCCAATTTTGTTTATAGCGATGAGTGCAATGGCGCAGGATTCCGGGGGTGCAGCAGCCCCGGCGCCAGCACCTGCGGCACCAGCGGCGGCACCGGCACCGACGCTCAATTCCGGCGACACCGCTTGGATGCTGACATCGACAGCCCTCGTGCTGATGATGACGATTCCGGGCTTGGCTCTCTTCTATGGCGGCATGGTGCGCAAGATGAATGTGCTCGCCATCACCATGCAGAGCTTTGCCATTACCTGCATCGTCACCGTCTTATGGACGATTGTGGGTTACAGCCTGGCATTCCGAGCTAATGCGGATGCCAGCTTGAACATGTTCGTTGGCGGACTCGACCGCTTCTTACTGAACGGCATGGGGAGTGACGCGTTGCAGGGGACAATCCCCGAATCCGTGTTCATGTGCTTTCAGATGACGTTCGCCATTATCACGCCGGCGCTCATTACCGGCGCGTTCGCCGACCGCATGAAATACTCGGCGATGTTCGTGTTCATGTGCTTGTGGTCCGTGCTGGTCTACTCGCCGATCGCTCACTGGGTTTGGGGCGGCGGGTTCCTGCAGGGCGCCGGCGTCCTCGACTTTGCCGGTGGCACGGTGGTGCATATCGATGCCGGTGTTGCCGGTCTCGTCACTTGCCTGGTCATCGGCAAGCGCAAGGGCCTCGGCGTCGAGAACATGTCACCGCATAACCTAGTGCTGAGCTTGATCGGCGCCTCTCTGCTGTGGGTGGGCTGGTTCGGGTTCAATGCGGGTTCGGCGGTTGCCGCAAACGGCAGCGCGGGTATGGCAATGGCGGTTACGCAGATCGCCACGGCAACCGCGGCGTTGGCGTGGAGCTTCACCGAATGGCTGCTCCGCGGTAAGCCAAGCGTCCTTGGCATGATCTCCGGCGCCGTGGCCGGACTGGTTGCGATTACGCCGGCATCGGGCTTTGTTGGCCCTATCGGCGCGCTCGCGATCGGTGTTGCCGCTGGCGTTGGCTGTTACTGGGGCGCCATGACCCTGAAACCGATGTTCGGCTACGACGACTCGCTTGACGCTTTCGGCGTTCACGCGGTCGGCGGCATCATCGGCGCTCTGTTGACCGGCGTGTTCGCAGTCAAAGCGATCGGCGGCACAGCGGGCGTACTCGAAGGCAATACCGGGCAGTTCTTGATCCAATGCGAGGGTGTGTTGTGCACCATCGTCTACGACGCCATTGGGACGTTCATCATCCTCAAGATCGTCGATATGCTCATCGGACTCCGGGTGAGCGAGGACGCCGAACGTGACGGGCTCGATCTGGCCCTCCACGGCGAGGCTGTCCAATAGGTGCAGGGCCGCGGGGGTGGGGCAACCCACCCCCTCGATCTTGCGTCTGGTTCAACACTCAAAAGGCGAATCGGGAGCGACGGGCCCGGTTCGCCTATTTTTTTGGCCGAATTCCGACCGCTTCGCGGCGGGATTGGCCTCTCATCAGGCTCTAAAGCCGATTTCTAAAGCCGATTTGAAGTATTATGGATTTTCCGCTCGGCGCATCGAGGTGCCGCCGCCGACGGGGAGGCCATGTCTTTTCTCGATCGCATACGATCGCTTCTCGCAGCCAGTACACCGCATGATCAAGATGCGCTGAACGAAGCCCTGCGTCTGCTCGCCGTCTGGCGATCCGATCTGATCGCCAACACCATCGTCAAATTGAACGGGCCCACAGTCCAATCCGGCCCGTTTTCCGGGATGAATTTCGTCACCCATTCGGCGGAAGGATGTCTCGCACCGAAACTTCTCGGCACTTATGAATTCGAATTGCAGCCTTTCATCGAAGCGTGGGCCGTCCACGTCTTCGATGCGGTCATCAATATCGGCTGTGCCGAGGGTTATTACGCGGTCGGATTGGCGCGGCGCATGCCGCATTCGCGAATCCACGCCTATGACACCAACGAGGAGGCGCAAGCGGTTTGCCAGAAAGTCGCCGAGGCCAACGGCGTCGACAATCGGTTCGAGATCGGGGGAATTTTTCGCGGCCAGGATTTTGCGCGTTTCGAAGGCCGGCGCTGCTTGGTGGTTTGCGACATCGAGGGCTCGGAGCTGCAAGTCCTCGACCCTGAACTATTCCCCGCTTTGCAGAAGATGGACGTTCTGGTGGAATGTTACGATTCTCCTCAACTGGGTGCTATCAGCGTCGAGCTGGCGCGGCGGTTCGAACCGACTCACGATGTCATCCGCGTCACCTCGAAGCTTCCCTCGGTCTCGCTGCCGGATTGGTTGAAGCAGCGGGTCGAACTCGATCAATTGCTCGCGGTTTGGGAAGGGCGCGGCGCCCCCAATCCCTGGCTCGTCCTCCACGCCCAGCCCGACTGAATTGAAAACGGCGATGAATCAGGCCCGGCAATCGGCTGGATCAAGCCGAACTCTTGTGCCGGAGTCCGGCTTCGGCATAGTATTGTTTATGTTTTGTACCCGTTTGGGGTGGGATGGGACTCCCGCTCCGTTGCGCGTTTTGCTCTTGGCTAGGCGCCCCTGATGGCCCGATCCGTCGTCACCCGTAAGTCGGCACCGGTTGTTTTCGGGCGCCGCTTCCGTGAGATTCTGGGCGTGGCGCTTATGGCGCTG
>JBGOXX010000155.1:0-5209 GCA_041479345.1 Alphaproteobacteria bacterium | reverse complement strand
GGGCATGACGGCACAACTCGTCATCGCCGGACGCCGTTTCGGCTCGCGGCTGTTCCTGGGATCGAGCCAATATCCGAATCAGCAAGTGATGCTCGATTCGCTGGCGGCCAGCGGCGCCGAGGTCGTGACCGTTGCGATACGCCGGGTCAGCCTCGATTCGACGGGCGAAAACATCTTTGACGTTCTCGCCGGCCGCTACTTCATCCTCCCCAATACGGCGGGATGTTTCACCGCCCAAGACGCGGTTCTGACCGCCGAGCTTGCGCGCGAAGCGCTGGAGACCGATTGGGTAAAGCTCGAAGTGATCGGCGACGAGGACACGCTGTTTCCCGATGTCGAACATTTGCTGACCGCCGCCGCCGAGCTCATCAAGCGCAAATTCATCGTGCTCCCCTATTGCAATGACGATCCGGTAACCTGCCGGAAGCTGGAAGATCTGGGTTGCGCCGCGATCATGCCTTTGGGTGCGCCGATCGGCTCCGGGATGGGAATTCGCAATCCCTATAACATTCAAATCATCCGCGAGAGCTGCAAGGTTCCGCTCATCATCGATGCCGGTGTCGGCACCGCTTCCGATGCGGCCCTGGCGATGGAAATGGGCTGTGATGGCGTGCTGATGAATAGTGCTGTGGCCCGCGCCCGCGATTCCGTGAAGATGGCGGCGGCCATGAAATCGGCGATCGAAGCGGGAAGGCTGGCCTTCGAAGCCGGGCGCATCCCGCGGAAGCTCTACGCCCAAGGATCGACGCCGAGCGACGGCATTATCGCACCCGTCGAAGAGAGCAAGCGCCGGGCGGGAAATTAGCCGCCGACTCTAAGTCGCGGGCTGCCAAGTTTCCGGATTGTCGATATAGGACTTGATGGCGGCGAGCTGGACCGCGTCGAAGAACTTCTCCTGCTCGGCGACCGCGACCACGTCGCGCCAGGTGGCGAGCGCCAGCAATTTGACGCCGAGCGATTCGAGCGTCTGGGTGCTCGCGGCGAAAATCCCGTAATGGAAAATCACGAAGGTGTGCGACACGATGGCGCCGGCCTTGCGGAGCGCATTGACGAAATTCACTTTGCTGCCGCCATCCGTCGTCAAATCTTCCACCAGAAGAACCCGCGAACCTTCCTTCATATCCCCCTCGATCTGGGCATTGCGGCCGAAACCTTTCGGCTGCTTGCGGACATAGAGCATCGGAAGAGACATGCGCTCGGAAATCCAGGCCGCAAAGGGAATGCCGGCGGTTTCGCCCCCGGCGACCGCGTCGATCGTGCCGGCTTCGCGTTTGATGAGGGCGACCGCCAGATCCATCAGCTTCGCCCGTTCCGCCGGGAACGAGATCAGCTTCCGGCAGTCGAGATAGACCGGCGACAGGCGCCCTGACGTAAGTTTGAATGGATTTGCAGGGTTGCAATGGATGGCGCCGATCGAAAGCAGCGCCCGCGCGGTTTCGCGCGCGGTGTCGGAAATGGGTGAGATCGTGGGTATCGCCGAAACCATGCCTGCCCCGGATTGGCCCGATTTGTTTGGGGCCTGGGATTTGTTCAGAGCCCGGGATTTGTTTAGAGAAAGCGGGCGGCCGGGGCAAATGCTTTGTCGGGACCTTATTCTCCCGCGGCTTCGCGCAACGGTTTGGCGGCATCCGGCGGAACGATCAGGGCGGCCGGGAAACGTAAGGTCACGGCGGTGCCGATACGGCTCCGGCTTCGGACTTCGAGCGTGCCGCCCAAGGCGTGAACGATTTTCTGGGTTAAGGGCAGGCCGAGCCCCGTACCGGTTTCAGGGTTGGTTTGCGAGCCGCGCACTTGGCCGTAGCGGCTCATGACGAGCGGCAGGTCGACGGGATCGATTCCGATTCCGGTATCGCTCACCACAATGACGAAAGCGCCGTCCACCGGATCAGCGCCCGCCTTGATCAGGACCGATCCCGAAGGCGGCGTGAATTTGATGGCATTGCCGACGATATTGATCAGAACCTGGCGCAGCCGCCGCTCGTCGGTTCGAAGCTTCGGAAAATCGGGCGCGATATCCACCCGCAGCGTGAGACCCTTGGCGCGCGCCTTGTCGTGAAGAATGCGGACCGTCGCGTCGATGGTCGCGCGGGCGTCCACGTCCTCGAAGTCGAGGTCGAGCTGTCCCGATTCGGCGCGGGAGATATCGAGGACGTCGTTGACGAGAGAGAGCAAATGATGGGCGGCGACATGAATGTCGCCGGCATATTCCCGGTATTTGTGGGAACTGTGAGGTCCGAATGTCTCACTTTTGAGAATGTCGGAAAATCCGACGATCGCGTTCAGGGGCGTGCGGAATTCATGGCTGAGATTGGCGATGAATTCCGATTTTGCGCCGCTGCGATCCTCCGCGTTGTCGATCTCGGATTCGAGCTGCTTCCGGGTTGCCTCGAGCGCGGCGATCGCCGTTTCGTATTTGGCCGAGCGTTCCTTCGAATCAGCTTCGATGCGTTCCTTCTCGTCGTTGAGCTCCCGATACAGTAACCGCAGGGCAGGAAGGCTATCGGCCTGGCGCAGAATTTCCGTAGGATCACCGAGCGAATCAACGACCAAGACCGCGACATAGCGCTCGCGTTCCAAGCCCTCGATGTCCTTGAGCAGACGGGCGCCGGCCGCATCGCCGCGTTCGGTCCGCACGAGAATGAGATCGGGATGTTCGCTGGCGGCGGCACGTAGTGCGGCGGCATGACCGGCGGCGCCATGCAGGCGCCGAAATCCCGCGGCGGCGAGCAAATCATAGAGGCCGCCGACGAGGGAGGCGTCTGCGCCGACGATGAGGATCCGTGCGTCTTTAGGGTCGACGGCCATGGTTACGCTCTTTGGCGCCTCTTGGTCCGCTGGCAAGAAACGGGGTCTCGCTCTGCCAAAAGCATAGGGTTGCGACTCTTAACAATCAGTTCTGCGCGCGCCAGTTGCCGGCTCGCGCGCTCAGCCACCGCCGGTTGGCGGCTCAATAACTATCTGAATTAATTATGGAAATAAGCGATGCGCCGCCGGGGCTGGAATGATCTGTCTAGTGGCTGACCCGGCCGATTTTCTAAAACTGTCCGGATGTGCGGCGACCGGTGCGTGCGCCCGATGTCGACTGCATATTTCCGAAATTGAAGCGAGATGCCCGGTGCGGCTGCAACCGGCCCGGCCGATCTTCGTTGTCGCACCGCCCCAAGCGGGGCTTTTCGCTTCCGCTTCGAACCGGCTATAACCGTTGGCTTCGCCGCCGGACCGGTCGGGGGGAACGGTCCGCCATATAAAACAAAGGCGAGTTCGGGGAGGAGTTATGAGCAAACCCAAGAGCGACATCGAAATCGCCCGCGAGGCGAAATTAAAGCCGATCGCGGAAATCGCCAAGAAGCTGGGGATCGGCCCCGAGCATTTGGAGCCCTATGGCCATACCAAGGCGAAGATCCCGCTCACCTATATCAAGACTCTTGAGAACAAGCCGGACGGGACGCTGATCCTCGTCACCGCGATGACGCCCACCACCGCCGGCGAAGGCAAGACGACGACGTCGGTCGGCTTGTGCGACGGGCTCAATCATATCGGCCGCAAGGCCATTGTGGCGCTGCGCGAGCCGAGCCTCGGCCCCGTATTCGGCATGAAGGGCGGCGCTGCCGGCGGCGGTTACGCGCAAGTCGTACCCATGGCGGATATCAATCTGCATTTCACCGGCGACATGCACGCGATCGGCGCCGCACACAATCTCCTCTCGGCGATGGTCGACAATCACATTTATTGGGGCAATGACCCGAAGCTCGACACCCGCCGCGTCGCGTGGCGCCGCGTTGTCGACATGAACGATCGGGCGCTGCGCTCCATCGTCCATTCGCTCGGCGGCGTGGCGAACGGCTTTCCCCGGGAAGATGGCTTCGATATCACGGTTGCCTCGGAAGTCATGGCGATTCTGTGCCTCGCCGGCGATCTCAAGGACCTGCAAAAGCGCTTGGGCAATATCATCATCGGCCAGACCCGCGACAAAGAGAGCGTGCGAGCCCGCGACCTGAAGGCCGACGGCGCGATGACAGCGCTCCTCCGTGACGCGTTGCAGCCCAACCTGGTGCAGACCATCGAAAACAATGCCGCGTTCATCCATGGTGGGCCCTTCGCCAATATTGCCCATGGCTGCAATACGGTGCTTGCCACCAAGACCGCGCTGAAGCTTGCCGATTACGTCGTTACCGAAGCCGGTTTCGGCGCCGATCTGGGTGCGGAAAAGTTCATCGACATCAAATGCCGTAAAGCGGGGCTCAAGCCTTCCTGCGTCGTCGTCGTCGCGACGGTGCGGGCGCTGAAGCTTCATGGCGGAGTCGATGCGAAAAAATTGGGCCCCGAGGACTTGCCGGCGCTGGAGAAGGGCATCCCCAATTTGCTCCGCCATGTCGAAAACATCGGCAAATTCGGATTGCCGGCGGTGGTCGCGATCAATCGCTTCCCGACCGACAGCGAGGCCGAAATCGCGTTTGTTCAAAAGGCCTGCGCGAAAATGGGCGTCACCGCCGTCTTGGCCGAGCATTGGGCAAAGGGCGGGGCAGGGGCGGCGGATTTGGCCAAGGAAGTCATCCGCACCATCGAATCGAAAAAGGGCAGCTTCAAGTTCCTTTATCCGGACGAATTGCCGCTGATCGAGAAGGTCCGCACCATCGCCCGCGAGATTTATCGCGCCGACGATATCGACGCGCCGAAATCGATCATCGCGCAATTCGCCGAATTCGAAAAGGCAGGCTTCGGCCACTACCCGATTTGCATGGCCAAGACCCAATACAGCTTTTCGACCGATCCCAATCAGAAGGGCGCGCCGACCGGGTTCAACATCCCGATCCGCGAATTGCGGCTCTCTGCCGGCGCCGAGTTCCTGGTGGTGATCGCGGGTGACGTCATGACCATGCCGGGTCTGCCCCGGCAACCGGCGGCGGAAGTGGTCGGCGTCGATGATTCGGGCGAGGTCTTCGGCCTGTTCTAGCCGTGATCAGACGGCCTTGGCGTGGCGTGGCTCGGTGTTGGGCCGGTAATAGGCATCGAAAGCGGCGCAAACCGACCGCACGAGCGGACGCGCATCCTCTTTCAGCGTGAGCCTTCGGCCCATGACCGCGACGATCCCGTCGGAAAGGAACGGTGCCAATGCCGCAATCTCGCGATCCAGGTAGTCGCTCGCCTGACCGTGCGCCTGGCACAGCATGCCGATATCGACTTCGAGATTGCACATGAGCGCGGAGAT
>JBGOXX010000154.1:0-5328 GCA_041479345.1 Alphaproteobacteria bacterium | reverse complement strand
GAAATGCTGGCCGGGGTCTCCCACGATCTCGGCACGGTTTTGACCCGGATGAAGCTCGAACTGGCGATGCTGGGCGACAGCCCCGAATTGTCGGCGCTGAAATCCGATGTCGTGGACATGGAAAAGATGGTCGAAGGCTATCTGGCTTTCGCCCGGGGCGAGAGTGCCGAGCTGCCCGAGGAGGTCGATCTTTCGGCGTTGGTCGAAGAGGTCGCCAGAGGCTTCCGCCGCAACGGCAAGACTCTGTCGGTCGATATCGATCGCGGGATCGTGGTTCCGCTGCGCCCCGCCGCCTTCAAACGATGTCTGATGAACGTGCTGTCAAACGCGACGCGCCATGCCCGCAATGTCTGGGTCGGCGCGAAGGTCGACGACCACAGCGTCGAGATTTTTGTCGATGACGACGGACCCGGCATCCCGGCCGATCAGCGGGAAGCGGTGTTCAAGCCGTTCTTCCGGCTCGACCCGTCGCGCAATCTGGAGACCGGGGGAACGGGGCTGGGTCTCACCATCGCCCGTGATGTCATTCACCGCCATGGCGGAGACATCCTACTCGGCGATTCTCGGCACGGCGGCCTCAACGTGACTCTACGTTTGCCGCTTTAAGCGGCCATTTAAGCGGGGTTTTTAAGCGGCATTGGGCGCCTGCCGCCCTGGGCCTTGCCCGCCCAAATCTGAGCCTTGCCCGCCCAGCAAAAAAGAACGGCCGCCCCGAGGGGCGGCCATGTCTGATAACCGCCCGGCTGTTTACGCGCCGGGCGATGAGGGTCGATTATTTAGCTAACGGCGCCCTGGGAGCCGACAATGCTCTTAACTTCGTCAAGGCTGTCAGCGACGCGCTTATTGAGAACGCCGAAGGTGCGGCTGTTCGATTTGGTGAACATCTCGCCGAGGTCCCAGAAATTGGCAAGCGCCTTCTGGTAAACCGACTTGGCGAACTCCGCCTGCTTCACGGCACGATCTTCGAAGGTCGTCGCGGCAAGCAGATTGGTGACGGCGCCGGAAATGTCTTCGACGCCCGAGGTCACGATCTCGCTCTGGCGGCGGGCGATTTCCTGCAGGCCTTCGAAGGCCATCTTGTTTGCGGCGGCAAGCGCCTCGAAATTCTTGCGCTGGCTGGCAGCGAAAGCTTGGAAGTTGACGCTGGGAATTTTCATGCCGGACATGAACTTCGTCATGTCGACATCGAACGGGGTGTTATTGCCCTTGGCCATTTGACTCGCTCCGAGTGGGAATTTGTTGCGGTGCACAATAGATAAACCCCACAAGCATCAATGTCAATTCTTTTTTGCAGTGCAGCATGAATTTCATTGATGGAGGAAATAATTCAGCTTTATCAATCGTCTGATAACAATATCAGAGGCTTATACGGACGGTTTTTCGGGCTTTTTGGGCGGCTATTCTTGGACAGCTATTCTGCATCGCACAAGGCAACACCCGGCAACACTTGTGTGGCGGAATTCATCCGGAAAAATTTGGCGAAATTTGGCGCCGCAAGAATCCGGCGCCGGCTTAGAGCATGATCTTGGCTTCGGCTCGCGCTATTGGGACGACAATTCGCGCGAGCGCTTCGCCGCGGCGGCGACCGCGCGCTTCAACAAATCCGGCATGCCCTCATTCGCCATCAGCACCGCCAGCGCCGCGGCGGTGGTGCCGCCGGGGCTTGTCACGTTTTCGCGGAGGCGCGCCGGCGCCTCGCCGGACTGGCTCAGCAACGCGCCGCTTCCGGCGACGGTGGCACAGGCCAGTTTGAGGGCGAGTTCCGGATCGAGTCCCACGGCAGCGCCCGCCTCGGCCAGGCATTCGGCGAGCAGGAAGACATAAGCCGGACCGCTTCCCGAAACCGCCGTCACCGCGTCCATCAAATCTTCGTTCTCAATGAAGGCAACCTCACCGACCGCAGCCAGCAACTCCCGGCATAGCGATCGCGCCTCCGCCCCGACGCTCGGATCGGCGCAGGCGACGGTCACGCCTTGGCCGATGGCGGCCGGCAAATTCGGCATCGCCCGGACGATCGCGCCGGTGCCGAGAAGCATCTTCAGCGCGGCGATCCTCTTGCCGGCGGCAATCGACAAGAACACCGCTTCGGAATAGCGGGCGTAAGGCGGGAGCACCTGATCCATGATCTGCGGTTTGACCGCCAGCACGATCACGGCGGGTTTGAGCGCAGGCGGAATCTCCGACGCATCGCGGATTGCGGTGACGCCGTGCTCGGCTTCGACCATTGCCCGGAAGGCCGTTTCCGGCTCGATGACCGTGATCTGAATTTTCGGGATTCCGCGGCCGATCCAGCCCCTGAGGAGCGCGCCGCCCATCCGCCCGCACCCGACGAGGAGCACCGGGCCGGATTTCGGGGTCATGCCTCGCCGACTGTCTCGACCACCGCCGCCTCGATCGCCTCGGCAGCGTTCTTGCCGCCCCACAACAGAAACTGAAAGGCGGGATAAAACCGCTCGCACTCGTTGAAGGCGATGTCGACGAGGTCTTCGAGCTGTTCGACGCTGGCGCCCCTCGCCCCTCGCAGCAACATGGCGTGCCGGTAGCAGGGTAAACCGCCTTCGCCCGACAGGTCGAAATGCCCGAGCCAGATTCGCTCATTGACCAGGGCCAGAAGCGGATAAACCGCCTCGCGCTTGCGGTCGGTCACCTTCATGTCGTAGGCGCAGGAAAATTGCATGGCACCGATCTCCGGAATCCACCCGAAATGGAGCCGGTAATCGCACCAACGACCCGCCACCTCGGCCATCAAGTCATTTTCGCCGGCGCGCTGAAACGGCCACTCATTGGCGCCAATGATTTCCTCGATGAGGTCGATGGGGTTGGATCCGGATTCGGAGATTTCTTCAGACAGAGTGGACATGTTGTCCTCCTCTTGTAGGCCGAGCATTGCGTGCCGCCGGCCGAACCCCCCTATCGGCCCATAGGCTCCGAGATATTGTGGAGCAGCTACGAGCCAGACACCATTAGCAGTACGGTGCCAGATTGGCGGCACCCATGCAATAGGGGAATGGACGTTCGGAGAAGGCTCGCAGGTTTACGGCGCGGGCTCGCCCTTCTGCGGTTTCTTGGCGTGTTCTTTGGCGTGCTCTTTGCCGCTGGGGCCGAGGCGCGATTCCAATTCGGCCAAGCGCTCGGTCAATTTCTCCTGCTCGGCGCGCGCCTTCGCCGCCATTTCCTTCACCGCTTCGAATTCCTCCCAGCTGACCAACTCCATCCGCCCCAGGATATTATCCATCTGCTGGCGCACGAGAACCGCGACCTCGTCTTTGAGGCGCGCCATCATGCCGAGCGCGCCGCTGGTGACACGGGCAAAATCGTCGAGCAGCCGGTTGTCGAATTGCATGGCGAATCCTTTCTTGAAATTGGCCGTTCCGGAGATCGATCCATTGACAGCGGATTTCCCGGCTTCTTGATTATAGGCGATCGCGCCAGATTATAGGCGATCGCGGCCGGGTCCCGGCAACCAAGCTTGCGGCCCTCTATACCGCGACCTATAACTGCCAGACATTGCTGCTAGGGATTGGTCCGCCGGGGGCACGCAACGGATGATCGTTATTACCGGCGGGGCCGGGTTCATCGGGTCCAATCTTGCGGCGGCGCTGACCGAGCGGGGCGCCGTCGACATCGTGGTCTGCGACTGGCTCGGCCATGGCGACAAATGGCGCAATCTCGCCAAACATGAGATCGCCGATTTCGTCTCTCCTGAAGGCCTCTTCACATTTCTCGATCTCAACGAAAGCCGGATTCAGGCAATCGTCCATCTCGGCGCGGTGACCTCGACCACCGAAACCGACGGCGATCTGACGATCCGCAGCAACTTCGAACTCTCGCTGTCGCTCTGGCGATGGTGCAGCGAGCAGCGCGTGCGATTCATTTACGCGTCGTCGGCCGCCACCTATGGCGACGGTGCCCAAGGATTCGACGACGACGGATCGCCGCACGGGCTCGCGAAGCTGCGCCCGCTCAATCTTTACGGCTGGAGCAAGCACGCCTTCGACCGGCGGGTGGCGCGGCTGGTTGCCGCCGGCGGCCCGCAGCCGCCGCAATGGGCCGGCCTGAAATTTTTCAACGTCTATGGCCCGAACGAGTATCACAAGGGTGCCATGAAAAGCGTGGTGCATCAGATCTATTCGGATGTCGCCGCCGGGTTGCCGGCCACGCTGTTCCGCTCGCACCGCGCTGAATATTCCGATGGCGGGCAGATGCGCGATTTCATCTGGGTTGGCGATTGCGCCGCCGCGATGTTGTGGCTGCTCGATAACCGCGAGGTCAGCGGCTTGTTCAATCTCGGCACCGGCAAGGCGCGGAGCTTCCTCGATCTGGCCCGCGCCGTTTTCCGCGCCCTCGGCAAGGAACCCAATATCCGCTTCGTCGACACGCCGCCCGAGATCCGCGCCAAATACCAGTATTTCACCGAAGCCACGATGACGCGGCTCCGGGTCGCCGGATTCACCGATCCCTTCGTCTCTCTCGAAGAAGGGGTCACGCGTTATGTGCGCGACTATCTCGCCAGCCCGGATGCTTATCGATGATCGGGGCGATGATCGGGGCGATGCCCGCTGAGAGGATCATGCCGGTGATTGCCGCCCTCGCCTTTCCGGCGATCAATCCGGTTGCCCTGCAATTGGGATGGTTCGCGATCCGCTGGTACGCCCTCGCCTATGTGGCGGGATTGTTGATCGGCTGGCGCTATTGCCTGCGGCTCGCGGCGCGGTCCCCCTTTCCGTTCACCCGGACCCAGATCGACGATTTTCTGTTTTGGGCGATTATCGGCGTCATCGTCGGCGGCCGAGCCGGCTATGTGCTGTTCTACAACGCGGAATTCTATTTCGAGCACCCGCTGGAAATTTTCGCGGTCTGGCGCGGCGGCATGTCGTTCCACGGCGGGTTCATCGGCATGGTCACCGCGATTGCGTGGTTCGCGCGCCATCATAAAATCCCATTTCTGTCCCTCGCCGACGTGATCTGTCCAACGGCGCCGATCGGGCTTTTCTTCGGCCGTATCGCCAATTTCATCAACGGCGAGCTCTTCGGCCGCGCCACCGACGTTCCCTGGGCCATGGTCTTTCCCAATGGGGGGCCCGAGCCGCGCCACCCCAGCCAATTGTACGAAGCCGGGCTCGAAGGCATCGTGCTGTTCCTCATTCTCTGGTTCCTGGCGTTTCGGATGAAAGCGCTCGAAAAGCCGGGCTTGATCACCGGCGCCTTTCTCGCCGGCTATGGAATCGCGCGAATGGTGGCCGAGGTGTTCCGCCAGCCGGACGCCCAGATTGGATTTCTCGCCGGCGGCGTCACCATGGGACAGATACTCTCGGTGCCGCTGGTGAT